>NZ_RAWA01000226.1 GCF_003611675.1 Corallococcus sp. CA053C | reverse complement strand
GCAAGGCGGTGGACAACCTGTTCGGCAGCGGGGAGCGGTCGCTGGCGATGTCGGTGGGCTGGCGCCTGGTGCGCGAGCACCCGTGGGTGGGCGTGGGCTTCGGCAACCACAAACCCGCCGCACTGGCGACCCAGGCGGAGACGGGCATCACGGACCTGCTGGCCACGGATTCACACAATCTGTGGCTGACGGCGTGGGCGGAGACGGGGCTCGTGGGGCTGGTGCTGCTGGCGACGATGCATGCGCTGCTGGCGCGGGCCCTGGTGCGCAGGCACCGTATGGGCTCATTGGCGGCGACAGGCGCGCTGTTGTCCTTCGTGGGCTTCCACGTCCTGGCCCTGGTGCACTACCTGCCGTTCCACCCGAGCGTGCACCTGTCGTTCATGTTGGTCTGGGGGCTGGGATTGTGTGAGTACAGTGCGGCCAGTCCACACTTGAAAGATCTATTCAATTCGGAAAAACAATAGCAGCTGCCTCCTTCGGCTTCCTCTGCGCAGGGTGAGTGCGATGGTGATGACCTTCGCCCAACTATCCCTGTGAAGGGTCGATGATTTTTTTATATGTGCGAGGAGTTGGTGCTGGGGTATGGCGCGGCAAAGGGCGTTAGGCGCAGTTCGCGGGCCAAGCACAACAAACCCCAGAATTATTCGCGCGCTATGCTAGAGCATTCTGCGTTTGGGAGATGCTGCCAGTCACCGAAGATTACGGCCAGTGCAAAGCTCCATACTCCTGCTGTATAGTCCCAGCCATGGCACAGCACTATACACTCTTTCCTGCTACGAAAAATGCTATTGATGCGGTTACAGGGATTTACGACTTTGTCTGGCCCACTGCGGCGGCAGTATGGAATCTTCGATGGCAGGTTGCCGGCTATCAGTCTGTCTGCGGAACAACGACGGTTGATGAACTCAATGCCCGTTTTGTAGAGGGATCTGGAATCCATGGAGCAAACATTCGCCGATTCTGTCTTGAGAAAACATGGCAGCAGCAGCAGCGCGAGTTGGCGAAAATTACATTGGTGAACTTGTTCGCCATATATGAGACGTGGGCGACAGAGATCGTAGCCAGCCTTGCTCCTGGTTTGGTGGCTGGAACCGACGCCGAGAAGAAAAAGGCCGAGCAGATCGTGAAGGGATTGCAATTTCCAACATCGACAAACCCAAAGGGAGTCGGTCGTGGAATAGGAGCGGTGTTGCCGATGCTTGTTGGCAAGGCGAGCGCTGTTATGATTTCCGATATGCAGCCGGTGCTTAGGGGGCAGGCAAAGGTTCAGTTTGGATATGTCGAGCAGTTGTTGAGTATCTATAGGTACTTCAAGGAGTGTCGAAACTGCCTGATGCATGTCGGTGGAAAGGCCACTGAGAATGCGGTGATGGCATCCAATGGACTTGCTGTGACTGCGGGGACAGCCTTGCCTTTTGCTATTCCTACATGCTTGCCACTTGGCCTTGGAGATCCGGTCGTCGTTGAGCTTCGCGATGTAGTCGGTTTTAGCGATATTCTTCTGCGGATCGTGCTGTCGATCGACGTGGAGTTAAGCTCTTCCCAGCGAGCTGAGGACGCACTTGTTGGGCAATGGCGGGAGAAATTTGGGAAAGTGCAGATGCCCGCTGATGCCAAGAGAAGGCACGCAAAAATTAGGCGTTACTTCGGTAAGCTCGGTCTTCCTCCTTTGCCAAAAATTGCCTCCCTCGATCAGTTGCTGGTTGATAAGGGGCTTGTTTTTTAGGGAGCGCCTGCGATGCCTCGTCAGAGGTGGAGAAGGGGCGAGGAAAGCGTGGGCAGAATTGCACAATGCCTGACGACCGCTGGGACGAAACTGCGGAGGCTCATCACGAAAGACTCTGGGGCGTAACGCCATGGATCGACGTTTCTTTCGCTTGGGTGTCGACGTCTATATGTCAGGGCGTTGGTATTTAACGGAGCCGAGGAACCTCGCTGGAGAGGAACTCAAGGACGGCTGGCAGTTCATGCAAGGCCGGAGGGTCGAACTCCGCGAGAAATTGAAGTTTCCAGTCCGGTATGCGGGAAAGCCTCTGGACTACACAACCGCAGGGGCGGGACAGATTCCTGTGGTCAACGAAAAAGTTGCGTCCGTGTTTCGGGACCTTGCGCTCAACGATGTCCAACTCTTCTCAGTCGAGGTCGAGGGCCAAGAACAGCCTTATTCCCTGCTCAACGTGACCAGGGAGGTTCGTTGCATCGACGACGCGGCCTGCGAAGAAGTCCAGCGCTACGGGCCGGACGACGGGCGCCCCGAGCGGGTTGGAGAGTACCGCGCTGTCTCCGGGCTGCGGATTGACAAGTCAAAGGTCGGAAACGCTCGTATCTTCCGACTCTGGGGCTGGCATCCGCCGATCATCGTTGACGAGGAGATCAAGGATGCGCTGGAGCGGACCGGCATTGTGGGCGGGCAGTTTGACGAGGTCTGAATCGCGGTCCTTCACTTCCTATATGCACGTGGCGCTCGTGCTGTCCGTCTGTGCCCTGTCCGCCTCTGGCTGTTTCTTGATTCCCGACCCCGTGGCCACCGGGGAATGTCAGGGCATCCACCTGGGCAAGCGGGTGGAGTGGCCCATTTCCGAAGACGGGTCCTGGCTGGGACGGGACGAACCGGACAGGTACGGCAACGGAAGAGTTTGGGTCCAACTGCAATATGAGCCAGGGGGCCTGGAGGACGACGTGCGGTCCTTCGGGGTCGACATCGAGTTGATGAGCGGCGCACGCCTTGACGAGGCGAACACGACGAAGCTCGTGCCGCAGGGGGACTATCGTCTGGGCCCGCAGGGCGAGTCGGTGGTGAGGGAGTGGTCGGGCCGCATCTGGACGTCGGAGGGCTCGAAGAGCGGCTACTTCCAGCCAGGCCGCCCCGTGGAAGGCTCCGTCACGTTCGAGACGGTGAATGACCTCTACGCAGAAGGCCAGTTCATCTATCGCTACCTGAACGGCGACATGCTGACGTGCACGTTCGATGCGCCGAATCACGGATCGTGAGAAACATTCCCGCAGCCAGACTGACGCGAAATGATTTTGGAGTGGGCGCCATTTTCTAGTGAGCGGGAAACGATGGGGGCGACAATACAGACGGCGCCATGAATGTTCGACAGAGCAAACCCTATGTGCGCGGTGATGCCCTGTCCTGGAGCGCTGAGATGGCCCGAAATCGTTTGCTGTCCATCCTGTCATTGCTGGCCATGCTGGTTGCCTCGGCTCCCGCCCTGGCCGCAACCACAGGCACGGTCACCGTGCTGTTCAAGAACAACGGCGTCGGAAAGTTCGGGCCGTCCAATCAGGTCACCGTTTTCGCGGATGCGGACTACAATTCGTACGACAAGCTCGTGTACGGCCCGACCACGCTGGCAGGTCCCGGGCAGACCTTCACGGTCCAGTTCAGTGGGCTCTACGTCTGGAGCGGCTTCCAGGGCATCTATCGCTTCGAGGTGCGCTATCCAGACACCACGGCCACCACGACCACCGTCATCACCGGGCTCAAGTTTCCCTCTGCTGGGAATTGGTACGTCTCCACCCTTGGGGTGACATCCACCAATCCAGGTGCGGCGTATGCCCTGCCCATCACCAACCTGGCGCCGCCCGCGCCCACGCTCACCTACTGCTACCCCGACTATCCCGATCCGACGACGATGCTCTACACCGCCTGGTCGCTTCCTTCCCGACCGAGCGACTTTGACCGCATTGAGCTGGAGCGGGCAGCCGCAGGCTCCACGTCGTGGATGGTCATCAAGTCCTATCCGTACTGGGGCGCCAGCTACAACTCGGACACCGGCCGTCCGCCGGGGAGCACGTACCAGTACCGGGTGGCGCTCTATGACCGCTACGGCGCGTCCGCGTACAGCAACGTCAAGCAGTGCTCGACCCAGAGCGGGGACGCGGACGGAGATGGCTACATCTCGGCGGCCTACAATGGCAACGACTGCAATGACAGCGACGCCAGCATCCATCCCGGAGCCACCGAGACACCAGGGGATGGAATCGACCAGGACTGTGACGGGGTCGACCTGCCGGCCAGCGTCGACACCGACGGAGATGGGATCAACGACGACGTCGACAACTGCCCGAGCGTTCCCAACGCGGACCAAGCGGATTCAAATCAGGACGGCGTCGGCGACGCCTGCTCATAGTCCACCGTCGGCGGCGCTTTCCCCTGGCGCCGGGCTCGTCCCGGCGTCAGGCGCAATCTCAACTCCTGGATTCAGGCCATGCCCTGTCGTCCTTCAGAGGCATTGCCAGGAATTGGAATCCCTGTAGGCAGCCCGTTTCCCCACGAAGGAGTAGGTGCCGTCGCAGTTACAGGCCTCCGTGCCAACCCACTGGGTGTGGCTGGCGTCGCTGTAGTAGACGATGCTGAACTCCAGGGAGCCATCGCAATTCCAGATGGCATCTTCACGCGCTGCGGTTTCGGGGTGGGCACTCTCGTCATCAGGGCCGCCGCACGCCGTGAAAGACATTCCCGCGAACAAAAGTGCTCCTATGAGCCCTGGCTTGAATTGCATCATTGCTCCCGTGTTGTGGCGCGGCTTGGGTCGCGCATCGAGAGTCTATCGGGCTGGTGTACGATAGGGATCAGCGGGTGTGCTTTTTAGTACATAAACTGTTTGCGGTAAAACTAGCGCTGCGTGAGTGGGCGTGAATCCACTCCACCCAGACCTCGTCGATAGACACCCAACGTCTGTCGTGAGCAGGTGTCCCAGTTGAATCGCGCGGCCCGCTCTCGGCCCAGCTCGATCAACTCCCTGCGCAACACATCGTCGCGCAGGATTCGCAGCGTGGCCTCCCGCCAAGCGGTCACGTCATCGGGAGGCAGCCGCATCGCCGCGTTGCCCACGACCTCCGGAAGCGCGGTGGCGTCCGCGGCAATCACAGGACACCCGGCCGCCATGGCCTCCAGGGCGGGCAAGCCAAACCCCTCGTACTTCGACGGCAACAACAATGCCGCTGCCGCGCCATAGAACAGCGCCATCTCCGACTCAGGCAACTCTTCCAGGTCGATGACGTTTTCGTGCAGGCCCGTCTCGTGCGCCACCGCGCCCTTGCCCGCGAGCAACACCAGCGGCACCGGCAGGTCCGCCGCGAACTTGCCCAGCATCGCCAGGTTCTTGAACGGCTTCGCGTTGCCCACCACCGCCACGTACCGCTCCGGCAGCTCATGCCGTTCCCGGAACGCCTTCGCCTCACTCGCCGTGGGAGGCTCGAAGCGCGAATCCACACCGTTGTGGATCACCTGGAACCGGTACGGCGACATCTTCAGATACTTCCCCAACTCCTCCCGGGAGAAGTCAGACACGGTGATCAGCGCCGACGCCGTGCGCGCCCGCGGCCCCACCACGGCCTTGTAATAAATCGCCTGTACCGGCGTGTACTGGTCCGCGAGCGCCAGATGGTTCGCGTCATGCAACGTCGCCACCAGCTTCCCCGGCCAGAACAGGGGCAGGGAGAACGACGTCGCGTGGAACAGGTCCGGCTTGAGCTTGTTCAGCTCATACGCCAGCAGCGGCTGCTCCAGCGGGGACAGGTACGCCGCCCGCGTGCGGTGCAGCGGAATCCGGGGCGTCAGCGCTCCCAGCCCGTCCGGCAGGCCCTGGGCCGGCACGAGGGCGGAGAACTCCAGGTCCGGGGCGAGCCCCGGCAACCTTCGCGCCAGCTCCAGCGCGTAGCGCGCGATGCCGTGGAGCTGACCGCGCACCATTCGCAGGTCGAGTAGGACAGAGGGCACGCCCCCTGGCCTACCACACGCGGGACAGGCGGGCACCGCTGCTCCAGTGGTACAAGGCGCCCCGTGAAGGTCGCCCTCGTCCACGACTGGCTCGTCACCCACCGCGGCGGAGAGCGCGTCCTCGACGCCCTCTGCGAGCTGTACCCCGACGCGGACCTCTACACGCTCATCCACCAGCCGGGCAGCCAGCCCCCGCGCATCGAGAACCGACGCATCACCACGTCGTTCCTCCAGCACATCCCCGGCATCCACGCGCGCTACCGCCACTTCCTGCCGCTGTTCCCCCGCGCCATCGAAGCCCTGCGCATCACCGGCGACTACGACCTCGTCCTGTCCTCCAGCCACTGCGTCGCCAAGGGCATCCACGCCCCGCCCGGCGTGCCGCACCTGAGCTACGTGCACGCGCCCATGCGGTACATGTGGGACCTGTTCGACGACTACTTCGGCCCCGGCCGCACCCGCCTCCCCGTGCGCGCCGCCGCGCTCGCCGTGCGCCCGTACCTCCAGCACTGGGACCGCGCCTCCACCGATGGCGTGGACCGCCTCGTCGCCAACAGCCAGCACATCGCCGCGAAGATCCGCCGCTTCTGGGGCCGCGAGGCCTCCGTCGTCCCGCCCCCCGTGGAGCTCGAGCGCTTCACCCGGCTGCCCCTCGAAGGGGGAGGGCAGGGCGGCTACTTCCTGTGGCTCGGCGCCTTCGCCCCCTACAAGCGGCTGGACGTCGCGCTCGAAGCCTTCCGCACCCTGGACACCCCCCTGTGGGTCGTGGGCACCGGCCAGGAGGCCGCGCGCCTCACGTCGGGCCCGCTGCCTCCGCACATCCGCTTCCTCGGCAACGTCCCCGACGCCGCGCTCCCCGCCCTCTACCGCGACGCGCGCGCGCTCCTCTTCACCCCCGAGGAGGACTTCGGCCTCACCCCCCTGGAAGCCCAGGCCACCGGCCGCCCCGTCATCGCCTTCGGCAAGGGCGGCGCCCTGGAGACCGTCACTCCGAAGACGGGCCTCTTCTTCCCAGAACAGACCCCCGCGTCGCTCGCCGCCGCCGTGCGCCAGTTCGACGCGTGGGAGCAGTCCTTCCGCCCCGAAGACGCCCGCGCCCAGGCCGAACGCTTCGGCCGCGCCCGCTTCCAGCAGGCCATCCAGGCCGAGGTCGACACCCTCCTGGGCCTGTCCCCGCCCTCCCCAGCGGTGTGACAGCGCTGTCCGGCCCGTCCCCACTTTCCGAGGGACGGCCGGCCCCTCCCACGCCGAGTGTCGGATGGCCGCTGGGCCAACCCCTTGGTTTTACGGAAAAAACCGTGCTAGGACGCCGCGCGGGGGCGGGACTCGGGACCGGTGACGGTGCTCGGGTCCCAGGGTGCGTGTCTTGCAACGGACTGGCGGTCCTCCCCGCCATCCGACAGGAGTCACCGCGGTGTTCGGTCGCCTGCAGCGCTTCTATACGTCCATCAAGGTCGCCGCCGACGCGGGGATGCTCGCGATGGCGTTCGTGCTCGCGTACTTCACCCGCTTCAGCGGTGTCATGCCCATCACCGAGGGCATCCCGCCGCCGGCGGAGACGTTCGTCTCCCTGGTGATGGTGCTGATCATCTTCCCGGTGACGTTCCAGCAGGCCCGGCTGTACGCGACCAACCGCTCGCGCACGCACATGGGCGAGCTGTTCGAGCTATTCAAGGCGACCATCACCGCGACGCTCGTGCTGGTGGCGGTGACGTACTTCATCCGCGAGCGGTACTCGCGCCTCACGCTGGCCATCTTCGTCGTCTACGCCTTCACGCTCATTGCCCTCTCGCGGCTCGCGTTCCGCCAGGTGCTGAGCGAGGTGCGCCGGCGCGGCTACAACCTCAAGTCCATCCTCGTCATCGGCGCGGGGGACCTGGGGCTGCGCACCATCGAGACGGTGGAGAGCCACCGCGAGCTGGGCTTCCGCGTGATGGGCGTACTGTCGCTCAAGCCGGAGAAGGTGGGCCAGTGGGTGGGCGGGGTGCGCGTCGTGGACCACGTGCAGAACGTGGAGGCGTACCTGGATGCGCACCCGGTGGATCAGGTCATCATCGCCGTGCCGCTGGAGGACCAGGCGCAGGTGAAGCCGCTGATGGAGCAGCTCGCGCTGCGCACGGTGGACGTCAAGGTGGTGCCGGACCTGTACCAGTACATCACCCTGTACGGCGGCCTGGAGGAGTTCGGCGGCCTGCCCATCATCAGCCTCCAGGGCGACCCGATGGACGGCTGGAGCCGCGTGGCCAAGCGCGTGTTCGACGTGCTGTTCTCGCTCGTCGCCATCCTCGTGAGCGCGCCCGTGATGGCGGCGACGGCGCTGCTCGTGTGGCTGACGAGCCGGGGCCCCATCCTCTATCGCCAGGAGCGCATGGGGATGGACGGGCGCACCTTCCCCATCCTCAAGTTCCGCACCATGCGCGTGGACGCGGAGGTGGCGGGCGCCACCATGGCGAGCGCGGTGGATGCGCGCCGCACGCCGGTGGGCACGTTCCTGCGCAAGTACTCGCTGGATGAGCTGCCGCAGTTCTTCAACGTGCTGCGCGGGGACATGAGCCTCGTGGGCCCGCGCCCGGAGCGCCCCGTCTTCATCGAGGAGTTCAAGCGCCAGATTCCGCGCTACCACCTGCGGCACAAGGTGAAGGCGGGCATCACGGGCTGGGCGCAGATCAACGGCCTGCGCGGCCAGACGTCCATCCAGAAGCGCATCGAGTACGACCTGTACTACATCGAGAACTGGTCGCTCCTGATGGACCTGAAGATCCTCCTGCGCACCGCGCTGGGCGGCTTCCTGTCGAAGAACGCGTACTGAGGCTGGACCCCGCGGGGCCCGGAGCTTGGGGCAGGCAGGCGGGCGTGACGGGAGCGCAGGTCGTATTCACGCGCACCCTCCGCGAGTGCCGCGAAGCCGTCTAGAATCCGTCGGTACATGGCCGACAAGCTTGGAATCACCCTGGTCCGCAAGGGCCTCCTGACGCAGGCGCAGCTCGACCAGGGGCTCGGCGTCCAGCTCGTGCACGGGGGCCGGTTGGGCACCCGGCTGGTGGAACTGGGGTTCCTCGACATCGAGACGGTGGGCATGGTGCTGGGGGAGTTGACCCGGATGCCCGTGGCGATGGAGGCGGACTTCGACGCCGTCACCGACGCGACGCTGAAGTTGCTGACGCCGGATCAGGCGGAGAAGCACCAGGCGTTCCCGCTCGCGGTGGAGGGGCGGCGGCTGAAGGTCGCGCTGGCGAACCCGCTGGAGCTCCAGACGACGGATGCGCTCGGGTTCATCACCGGGATGCGCATCGTGCCGTACGTCACGCCGGAGCTGCGGCTGTTCCAGTACCAGGCGCGCCACTACGGCCTCGCGCGTCCGACGAAGGCCCTGCCGCCGCCCGCGCCCGTGCCCATCCGCAGGTCGGTGTCCGTGGCCACTGTGCCCCTGCCGCCCACGCCGCCTCCGCCCGTGCGTCCGGAGCCGCAGGTGTCCGCGATGTTCGGGGGGCTCGCGCCGGGACAGTTCCTCAGTGATGACTCGGACGCGGAGGACGCGGCGCCGGTCGTGGCCGCGCCCGCTCCGCTGGGAGAGAGCGAGGAGGAGCTTCCGCAGATCGTGATGGGAGAGGTGGTGGCTGCGCCGCCTGTCGTTGAGGCTGCGCGTCCGGGAGGGATCCCCGTGCTCGCGCCCGCGCGTGCGCCGGTGGCGGCACAGCCTCCGGGATTGGTGGCGCGTCAGGGCGGGATGCCGGTGGTCGCTGGGCCGGGCGCGATGGCTCCGGGGCAGGGTGGAGCGCCCGCGCGTGCGACGCCTCCGCCGGGAGTGCCGGTGGATCCGCGTGTCGCTGGGGCGCCGCCTGGAATGGTGGGACGGGGAGGACCTGGGCCCGCGGTGCCGGGGGCTCGGCCTCCCTCGGCGGTGGGCATTCCGACGGTGGGCAGGACACCGCCTCCTGGCGTGCGTGCCGCGCCGCCGGGTGGACCCGTGGGCCCGGGCCCTGGGATGCCGCGTCCGCCTGCGCCTGGCGGTGCACCGATGCCGCCCGGGATGGTCCGGGCAGGGCCGCCGCCGGGCGCGATGCCTCCTGGTATGGCGCCCCGGCCTGCTCCGGGTACGCCGCCTCCGGTGATGGCAGGTGCTGTTCCGCCTCCTGGGCGGCGTCCGTCGTCCGCCACGGGGATCCCGGTCGCCGGGCCTCCTGGGAGCGCGCGTCCGGTAGGGCCTCCGGGAGCCGTGCCGCCGAATGCCGCGCAGGGAAGGCCGGTGGGGCCGCCGCCTCCTGGAGCACCTCCGCGACAGGGGCGTCCGTCGGGCACCATGCCGGCGGTCGGCGCCGGGCCGGTGCCCGTCGCGCAGCAGCAGCGTCCTGGAGCGCCGGGGCCTGTCGCGGGCTCGCCTCCGGGGGGACCGCTGAATGCCGCCGTGGGTTCGGCTGCCATTGGGTCGCCGACTGCCATTGCTCAGGGGGGGGCGAACGCGGTCGTGGTTTCACCGCCGAGTGCCATTGCGCCTGATGGGTCGAATGCCGCCGTGGTTTCACAGTCGGGCGGGCCGCCGAATGCCTTTGCGCCTGATGCAGTGAATACCCTCGCGGGTCAGCCTCCGGGAGGAACGCCGAATGTCATTGCTCACGGTGATGCGAATGCTCCCGTGGGCTCACCGACAATTGCCGCCGCGCAGGGTGGGGTGGGGGCCCTCGTGGACACGGCTTGGGGCGACCTTGCGATAACCTCCGCTCAAGTCGACGTGGATGTGACGAATGCCGTCGCGAGCGTTACTCACTCTGGACACCCTTCCGCCGCCCCGCAGGGCACGCTGGATGCCGCGACTCCCAGCGCAAGTACACCCCCGGGCGGACACTCCAATGCGAGCCTCCCGTCCTCGTCGGGCGCCACGCCGGATGCGGTTGCCCCCAAGCAAGCGATTGCACCGCCTGCCCCGTCCGAGCTGCTGCTGGACGCAGAGCTTGTCGACGAAGACGACGACATCCTGATCCCCGAGTCGTTCGACGCCGAGCCCGAAGCACCTCCCGTTCAGGCCGCGGCCCCGAACGCCCAGGAGCCCAAGCCCCCTGATGCCATCGGAACGGAGGCACTCGCCGTCGACGACATCCTCGAAGAGGCCGAAGTCATGTCGGCCGAACCGCACAAGGTCCAGGCTGCTGCGGAGCCTGCCTGGGATGTCTTTACCGATGAGTCCTCGCTGAGCGCGTCCACACGGAGTGACGCAGCGGATGCGAGCCCGAGCACGCCTCCGGCCATCCTCCTCGAAGCCCCGCGCCACGACCCTGCCTCATCCCAGCCCACGCCGCCGGCCGTCGCTGCCGCCGGCCACGAAGACGGGCTGTTGGATGTGATGGAGTTCGAAGACCTGCCGGACGTCGCCACCTCCGCGCCGCCAGCCACGCTCAAGGCGGAGTCGCCCCCCGCTTCAGTCACCCTCGAAGTCGCGGAGCCGAAGGTCACCCCTCCCGAGGCGTCTGTCATCACAGCCTCCGAGCAGGAACAGGTCGCGCAGCTCGACGCCGGGTCCTTGCCAGAAGACCTGCCGGTGTCTGTCCATTCCGACGCTCCGGCGCCCGCCGAAGTCGTCGCACCGCGCTCCGAGGTCCAGGCGTCCCCTGTCGACAACGCCACCGTCCCCCAGGACGTTGACGCCGACGCGCTCGAATTCAGTCTGGCGGGCCCGTCGTCCGAACCCCTCCCGTCTCCCGCAGCTCCCGCTCCCGAGGCCTCCGAGCCCTGGCAGGTCGCCGCCGCGCCGAAGCCCCTTGCGGAGCCTGCCGTCCTCGCCGTCGCGCCGCCTCCCGAGGCAGCACCTGCCGCCGACGAGTCACGAACCGGAATCCCCCCCGAGTTCGAGGTCGCGCTGATCCCCGAAGGCGCATCCCCGCAGGAATCCCGGTCCGCGGAGGCGCTGGAGCCCGCATCCATCGCCGCGACTCCGGAGCCCGTCCCGGAATCACCTGCCGCCCCGGAGCCCCGGTCCGAAGCTGTCTCCTACCTCGAGGTCGACGAGGACGTCCCGTCCGTCGCTGCCAGCGCCCCAGAGGCCACGGAAGCTCGGGCGCAAGCCGAAGCACCCGCCGCGCCTCCCGAGGACATGACTCCTCCGAAGCCGCGCCTCGTGGTCTCGCCCGCACCGGCTCCTGCTCGCGAGCGGACACCCATCTCGATCGACGACCTCTCCGCATCCTCCGAAGAGCCCATGCAGCTCGCCTCCACGTGGGAGTTCGTGGGCTGGCAGGGCGGCGGGGAAGGGGAGGGCTCGGTGGGCCACGCCGCCGAGACCACCTGGGCGGATCGCGTGGTCGATCTGGACGGTCCGGCCACGTCCACCCCGGCCACGAACGAAGGCGGCGTGGCCCTGGCCTCCGCGTGGGAGTTCATGCAGCAGCCGTGGCAGCCGCAGGCCACCCTGCAGCTCGACACCGCGCAGGCACTGCTCGCCGCAGCCAGCGCGTCCACCGACACGCCGCCGAATGGTCCCGCTGTCACGGCGGATCAGGTCCTCACCGCGCTGGACACCGCGGACTCGCAGGGCACGGTCGGCAAGGTGCTGCTGGCCTACAGCGCGGGCCGCTTCCGCCGGGCCTTCCTGCTGGGCGACAGCTTCGGACTCGCGCGCGTGGGTCGCGCCTGGGGCCCGGGCAGTGAGCGCCCGGAGGTCTCCGCGCTCAAGGTGGACCTGGACGCACCGTCCCTCCTCGCGTCCGCGCTGAAGGGCCCCAGCCCCAGCGTCTTCAGCGCGCCGCAGGGCCCCCAGGACGAGGCCATCTTCTCCGCGCTGTGCGAATCCGAATCGCACCTGCTCGTCTTCCCGCTGCACGCTCGCGGTCAGCCCGTGGCGTTCTTCGTCGCCGAGCACGGCCCCGCTCCCGTGGAGCTCAGCACGCTGGAGGAGCTGGCCCGCATCGCGGATCGCGCCGTGGAGATCTGCACCCGCCTCCACCGCTTCCCGTAGGCCTCACCGCCGCGCAGGAAACACGAAGGGCCCCGGCGCCATCGCATCGGCACCGGAGCCCTTCTTCACTTCTGCTTGGCGAACCGACGACCTAGCTGCAGCCGCTCGTCGTGCCGCAGTTCGCGCACTTGTAGCAGGCGCCGCTGCGCACGGTGATGGCGCCGCAGGTGTGGCAGGGCGGGGCGTCCGCCTGGTTCAGGTACGTGCTGCGCGAGCCCATCGCCGACAGCTGCAGCGTCGCCGGAGGGGCCGCCACCGCCGCCTGCGTCACCGGCTCCGGACGGGCCTCCTCCGCCGGCGTCACCTCCGCGTCGTCACCGCACGGCGCGGTGGGCAGGAACTTCAACGACAGCCACCGGAAGATGTAGTCCGTGATGGACTTGGCGATGGGGATGGCCGGGTTGCCGGTGAAGCCGCTCGGCTCGTAGCGGGTGTGGCAGAACTTGTCCGCCAGCACCTGCATGGGCACGCCGTACTGGAGCGCCAGCGACACGCTGGTGGCGAAACTGTCCATCAGCCCGCTCACCACCGAGCCCTCCTTCGCCATCACCACGAACAGCTCGCCCGGCGAGCCGTCCTCGTACATGCCCACCGTCAGGTAGCCCTCGTGGCCGCCGATGGAGAACTTGTGCGTGATGGACTGCCGCTCGTCCGGCAGCCGGCGACGGTGCGCCTTCGGCTCGGGCGTCACCAGCGGGGCCACGGGCTCGGCCGCCACGTGGCGCGGCTCCTTGGGCTTGTCCTTCGACGTGTTGAGCGGCTGCGTGCGCTTGCACCCGTCGCGGTACACGGCGACGGCCTTGAGGCCACTCTTCCACGCCTCCAGGTAGGCCTTCTCGATGTCCTCCACCGTGGAGTCCGTGGGCATGTTCACGGTCTTGCTGATGGCGCCGGAGAGGAACGGCTGCGCCGCCGCCATCATCTCGATGTGGCCCATCCAGTGGATGCTGCGCTGGCCCTTGGACGGCTTGAACGCGCAGTCGAACACCGGCAGGTGCTCCGGCTTCAGGTGCGGCGCGCCCTCGATGGTGTCGTGCTTGTCCAGGTACGCGATGATGTCCTGCGCCTGCGTCTGCGGGTAGCCCAGCTTCTCCAGCGCCAGCGGCACCGTCTGGTTGACGATCTTCAGCATGCCGCCGCCCACCAGCTTCTTGTACTTGATGAGCGCGATGTCCGGCTCGATGCCGGTGGTGTCGCAGTCCATCATGAAGCCGATGGTGCCCGTGGGCGCCAGCACCGTCACCTGGCTGTTGCGGTAGCCGTGCTCCGTGCCGCGCGCCAGCGCGTCGTCCCACGCCTCCTTCTGCGCCTGGAGCAGCTCCGCGCTCACGCCCTCCACCTGCAGCTGGTACGCCGCCTTGCGGTGCTTGCGGATGACGCCCAGCATCGGCTCCGCGTTGTTCCCGTAGCCGGCGAACGCGCCCTGCTTCTGCGCGATGCGCGCGCTCGTGGCGTACGCCTCGCCGCACATCAGCGACGTGATGGCCGCCGCGTAGTTGCGGCCCGCGGGCGAGTCATACGGCAGGCCCGTCGCCATCAGCAGCGCGCCCAGGTTCGCGTACCCCAGGCCCAGCGGCCGGTAGTCGTGGCTGTTCTTGGCGATGCGCTCGGTGGGGTAGCGGCTGAAGCCGACGATGATCTCCTGCGCCAGCAGCACCACCGACACCGCGTGCTTGAACGCGGCCACGTCGAAGCCGCCCTCCAGCGTGCGGAAGTGCATCAGGTTCAGCGACGCCAGGTTGCAGGCCGAGTCATCCAGGAACATGTACTCGGAGCAGGGGTTGGACGCGTTGATGCGCGCCGTGCCGGAGCACGTGTGCCACGCGTTCACCGTGGTGTCGTACTGGAGGCCGGGGTCGCCACACAGGTGCGCCGCCTCCGCGATCTCCCGGAAGAGGTCCCGCGCCTTGTGCGTCTCCATCACCTGGCCGTCGCGCACCGCGCGCGTCTGCCACGGGCCGTCGTTCACCACGGCCTTCATGAAGTCGTCGGTGACGCGGACGGAGTTGTTCGAGTTCTGGAAGTAGACGGACCCGTACGCCTCGCCGTTGAACGAAGGGTCGTAGCCGGCCTCGATGAGCGCCCAGGCCTTCTTCTCCTCGTTCGACTTGCAGCGGATGAACTCCAGGATGTCCGGGTGCTCGGCGTTGAGGATGACCATCTTCGCCGCGCGGCGCGTCTTGCCACCGCTCTTGATGACGCCCGCGAACGCGTCGAAGCCGCGCATGAACGACACCGGGCCGGACGCGGTGCCGCCTCCCGCCAGCAGCTCCTTGCTGCCGCGCACGGTGGACAGGTTGGTGCCCGTGCCGCTGCCGTACTTGAAGAGCATGCCTTCGGTGCGCGCCAGCCCGAGGATGGACTCCATGTTGTCGTCCACGCTGTTGATGAAGCACGCCGAGCACTGCGGGTGCTCCTCCACGCCCACGTTGAACCAGACGGGCGAGTTGAAGGCCGCCTTCTGGCGCAGGAGAAGGTGCGTCAGCTCCGCGTGGAACGCCTCGCGGTCCACCTCCGACGCGAAGTAGTGCCCCTCCGCGCCCCAGCGGGTCAGCGTGTCCACCACGCGCGCCACCAGCTTGCGCACGCTCGTCTCACGGTCCGGCGTCCCCGGCGTGCCCCGGAAGTACTTCGACGCGACGACGTTCGTCGCCAGCATCGACCAGGACTTGGGGACCTCGATGTCCTTCTGATCGAAGACGACCTTGCCGTCCTCGCCCTTGATGCTCGCGCTGCGGTACTCCCACGCCAGCTCGTCCGCGGGGTCCACCCCGGGCGTCGTGAAGAAGCGCTCCACGGTCAATCCGGTCGTCGCCGCCGCCGCCTTCCCCTTGCCCTTCCCCCCGCGA
>NZ_RAWA01000225.1 GCF_003611675.1 Corallococcus sp. CA053C | reverse complement strand
GATGGGGACGCGGCGGGAGTCGGGGGATGAAGCGGAGCAGGAAGGCGTGCGCCTGCTGGAGTCGCAAGGCTTCAAGGTGATGGCGCGCAACTGGACGTGCCGCCACGGCGAGCTGGACATCGTGGCGCAGCGCGAAGAGCTGGTGTGCTTCGTGGAGGTGCGGATGCGCTCCTCGGCGGTGTGGGGAGACCCGGCGCACACCGTGTCGTTCGCCAAGCAGCGGCGGGTGGTGAAGGCCGCGCTGCACTATCTCTTCCAGAACGGCATCGACGGGCGCATGGTGCGCTTCGACGTCATCTCCGTCGTGGGCCGGGGCGAGCACGCCCGGGTGGAACACATCCCCGCCGCCTTCGACGCCGGCATGTGAGGACCTGTCCTTGGCTGGAACGCTCTACCTCGTGGCCACGCCCATCGGAAACCTGGGGGATGTCACCGCCCGGGCCCTGGAGACGCTGCGCACCGCCGGCTTCCTCGCGTGCGAGGACACCCGGCATTCGCGCATCCTGTTGGATCACTTCGGCATTGGCGGCAAGGACCTGGTGAGCCTGCCCGCCTTCGCGGAAGGGCAGCGCGCCGGGCGCATCCTGGACCGCATCGAGGCAGGGGACGACTGCGCGCTCATCACCGACGCGGGCAGCCCCGGCATCAGCGACCCGGGCGAGAAGCTGGTGGCGGAGGCGCTGGAGCGCGGCCTGAAGGTGGAGCCGGTGCCCGGGGCCACCGCGCTGGTGGCGGCGTTGAGCGCCTCCGGGCTGCCCACGGGCCGCTTCCACTTCCTGGGCTTCCTGCCGCGCAAGGGGCCGGAGCGCCGGGCCATGCTGGACGAGGTGGCGCCCCTGTCCGCCACCTGCGTGCTCTACGAGTCCCCGCGCCGCCTGGGCGAGACGCTGGTGGACCTCCAGGAGGCCTGGGGCGACCGGCGCGCGTGCGTGGCGCGGGAGCTGACCAAGCTGCACGAGGAGTTCGTCCGGGGCCCGCTGTCGGCCCTGGTCGCGCGCTACGCCGCCGAGGAGACCCGGGGCGAGGTGGTGGTGCTGGTGGAGGGCCGCACCGGCGAGCAGCGCTGGAGCGAGGACGAGGTCCGCCGCGCGCTGGAGTCCGGCCTGGAGCGCGGCGAGAAGCTCAAGCCGCTGAGCACCGAGCTGGCCCGCCGCGCGGGGTGGCCCGGCCAGGAGGTGTACCGGATGGGCCTCGGGCTGAAGCAGCGGTAGGGACGGACCGCTGCTTCAGGGGCGCTGCTAGAAGCTGAAGGTCGCGCCCAGGTCGAAGCGGAACGTGGTGCTCTGGATGGCCCGGAAGCGGCGGGACGTCAGGTCGTAGCGCCAGTCAAACGTGGGGTTCAGCTCAGGTGAACCCGGGTTGGCGTCCACGGAGCCATCGCCGTTCAGGTCCTGGCCAATCGTCTCGGACGTGAGCAGGTGGTCCGTGTTGTAGAGGAAGTTGCCGGAGGCGCGGATGGTGAAGGCCTCGGCGGCGCGGGCGGTGACGCCGAACTGGCCACCCACCTGCATGTAGTCCTCCGACGTGAGCAGCTTGCGCAGCGCCGAGCTCAGCTCGTTGTAGTACCGGCCGCGGCCCACGTAGTTGCCCATCAGGCGCAGGTCCACCGCGAACTTCTGGTTGCGGGCCGGGTTCTCGAACGGCACCAGCTCCACGCCGAAGAGGAGGCCCGTCTGCGAGGGGGCCTGGATGCCCGTCTCATTGCGGCTCCACGGCCCTTGGTAGCAGTTCTCCGGGGCGCCCAGGTTGGACCGCGTCATGCCCTCCGGGTTCCCACCGGACTGCGCGCAGTTGGAGTACGCGCCGGGGCCGCGCACCGGGATGGTGTGGTACGCCTTGAAGTACGGGTCCGCCGGGCCCATGCGCCGCGAGAAGGACGTGTAGAGCTGGTACTTGTGGACGCGGTCGCCCACGTTGCCGCGGTCGCCGTCCGGGTCGGTCGTGTCGACGCTCGGGTCGCGCAGCTTGGCGGTGGGCGCCTCGTAGTCGATGCCGACGATCCACGTGGGCTTGGTGTTGTCCTTCTCCTGGTTGAAGAAGGCGTACGCCAGCCCGAAGTGGACGTTGCCCAGGCCGCCCCGGTAGCTCGCCTGCGGGACCTGGAAGAGCCGACCCACGCAGCCTTCCGGCGAGTAGGGCGAGCCGTTCGCGTTGAAGCAGCTGTTGTCGATGGTGGAGTTGCCGTTGTTCGTGCCCGACACGTACTCCCACGTCTCGTTCTGCTGGAAGACGATGGGGAGCTTGAAGGAGAACTCCAGGTCCTTCCACAGGCCGAACGCGACCGCCAGGTTCAGCCGCGCGTCCACGCCCTTGTACCAGACCTCGTTGACCTCCCGGACCTCCGTGGCGTTGGGCACGGGCGTGCTGGAGAGCTGCTCGCGCACGATCTTCGCGCGCGTCTGCGTGCGCTCGAAGCCGACGTCGAAGAAGAGGTCGAACGGATCGTCATCCTCGAACGACGAGGCGATCCGGGTGATGTCCGCCGCGCTGGCGGCGAGCGGCGCGCCCAATGTCAGCGCGGCGATGACGGCGCGAAACCTGTGCATCCACAACCTCCGACGACCCACGGCCCAGGAGCCTGCCAGCTAGCCGTGCCGTCGGAGGAGTGTCAAGAAATGGGTGGGCGTTACTTGCCCGCCACGGACGTGCCGAGCAGTCCGTCCAGCCGCTGCACCTCGGCCTCGAAGGAGGCCTTCTGGGTGGCCACCAGGGCCCCGCGGAAGGTCTTGTGCTGGTCGAAGGGGTCCAGGACCCGGTCCTCCCCCTGCATCAGCTGGTAGTGCAGGTGGGGGGCGAAGGAGTGGCCGGTGTTGCCGCTCTGCGCAAGGACCTGGCCCGCCGACACGCGCATCCCGGCCTGGACCGTGCGGGGCAGCTCCGACAGGTGCAGGAAGAGGGCGCGGCGGCCCTTGCCCCCGGACTCCACCAGCTCGATGCAGTTGCCGTTGCTGCCGAAGTTCCAGTTCTTGCGCTTGACGACACCCGCGAAGGGGGCCCGGACCGTGGTTCCCACCGGCGCGCGGAAGTCCACGCCCTTGTGGCCCCGGCCGTCGCGCAAGAGGGAGGTGATCTGCTCATAGCTGTCGATGGGCGAGTGCTCCATCCGCAGCTCCAGCTCGTCGCCGCCCGGCAGGTAGTAGTGGGCGTTCGTCTCACCCGCGGGCTGGTAGCGGTACGCGCGGTGCGTCTGGCCCGTCTTGCCGCTGACGAAGCGCACCGCGTACACCAGCGGCTCCTCGCTGGGGCGGCGCTGGTAGAGCACGTCCAGCGTGTCGCCCCGGAGGATCTCCCCGGGGACTCGCACCCACCACACCAGCGTGCGCGTCACCACTTGGGCCAGGGCGGGGCCCACCTCCGGGCCGGCGGCCTGCACGAGCGCCGTCTCCAGGGGACCTTCGATGCGGATGGACGCGCGCTCCAGGCCCGCGGCCTTCACCGGGTCGGTGGGCACGGGGGGCAGCACGGGGGCCTGCGCGACGGTGCCCGCGTCCAGCGCGGTCACGGACTGCGAGGCGACGTCCATGGGGACATCCGCCATGCGCTGTTTCCACCACCACACGCCACCCGCGGCCGCGCCGAGGATGACGGAGACGGCAACCACCGGTCCGAAGGGATTGCGCTTCGGTGGTCCACCGAGGGTGGGAAGATTCGGCCGCATTCAAGCTCCCTGAGGGTGAGAAGGTACGCGGGCCCGAAACCGCCGACGGAACGGCGATATTTCGGCCGCCCGGGGCTACTCGTCCGGGCCGTCGTCCTGCCCGTCCGGGGTGGTGTCGCGCAGGCCGAACTCCTTCATCTTCGTCTGGAGCGACTTGCGGCTGATCTGCAGGAGGCGCGCGGCGCGCGTGACGTTGCCGCCCGTCTCATCCAGCTTCTTCACGATGAGGTCCCGCTCCAGCTCCGCGGCCTTCATCCGCACGATGTCCTTGAGGCCCACCTCGCCCACGGGGACATCCAGCGTGCCCAGCGAGCCGGCCACCGTGGCCCCTGCCTGCACGCCCGCTCCCCCGCGCACCGGCTCCGGCAGATCCTTCGCGGTGATGTGGGGACCGTCCGCGAAGAGCAGCACGCGTTCGATGAGGTTCTCCAGCTCGCGGATGTTGCCCGGCCACGCGTACGCCTGGAGCAGCGCCATGGCGTCGTCGGCGATGCCTTCGATCTTCTTGTTGAGGCGCCGGTTGTACTTGTCCACGAAGTGCTGGGCGAGCATCGGGATGTCGCTGCGGCGCTCGCGCAGCGCGGGCAGCACGATGGGCACCACGGCCAGCCGGTAGTACAGGTCCTTGCGGAAGCGGCCCGCTTCGATCTCCGCCTGGAGGTCGCGGTTGGTGGCCGCCACGAGGCGCACGTTCACGCGCGTCGTCTTGATGCCGCCCACGCGCTCGAACTCGCCCTCCTGGAGCGCGCGCAGGAGCTTCACCTGCATCTCGACGGGGATCTCCCCGATCTCGTCGAGGAAGAGGGTGCCCTCGTCGGCCAGCTCGAAGCGGCCCGGCTTGGACGTGACGGCGCCGGTGAAGGCGCCCTTCTCGTAGCCGAACAGCTCGGACTCGATGAGCGTCGCGGGGATGGCGGCGCAGTTGATCTTGATGAACGGCTTGTCGCGGCGGCTGGACGCGCCGTGCAGCGCGGTGGCGATGAGCTCCTTGCCCGTGCCGCTCTCGCCGGTGATGAGGACCGTGGAGGGCGTGTCCGCGACCTTGTCGATGATCTTGTAGACGTCCTGGATGGGCGGCGACTCGCCGATGATGGCGGAGCGGGCCTTGTGATCCGCGCGCACGGAGCGCCGGGCGCTCTCGTTCGTCTTGGCCGCCTTGGCCACGACGGAGGACAGCTCCGCCTGGTCGAAGGGCTTGGTGATGTAGTCGAACGCGCCCGCCTTGATGGCCTCGACGGCGGAGTCCACGGTGCCGTGCGCGGTGATGATGATCACCGGCACGTCCGGGTTGGCGGCGCGCACGGCGGCGAGCACCTCCATGCCGCCCAGCTTCGGCATCACCAGGTCGGTGACGACGATGTTGGCGCCGTTCTTGTGGAACTCGGCGAGCCCCTGCTCCCCGTTCTCCGCCACGGTGACGTCGAACCCGTCGCGGCGCAGCAGGGCGGCCAGCACCTTGCGCAGGTTCGTCTCATCGTCGATGACCAGGACCTTCGCCATGGGGACCCGCGCTGGGAGGGCTATCGGCGCGCCGGGGGGGCAGCGGGGAGGGCGCCTTCGAGCGTGCAGATGGCGTCCGGGTGCTTGATGCGCAAGAGCAGCGACTCCAGCACGCGGAAGGGGTGGTTCATCTTGCTGGCGCCCAGGTAGGCGGCGACCATGTCCATGGCCACGGCCAGGTCCATGTTCTCGCGGCCGGTGGACACCACCACGCCCGACTCGCCGCGCAGGCGGTTGGACTGGTAGACGCCGTCGGAGGCGAGCTGGCGGATGGTCTCGATCTCCAGCACGCCCGTCTTCTCGTAGATGCGGTGCAGCTGCGAGTACAACCGCGGCGACAGCACCACGGCGTAGGGCCCGAAGTGGCCGGCCTCGTTGAGCTTGCGCGTGGCCTCCACGATGGTCTGGAAGCCGCCGCCCGGCGCCGTCCAGTCACCCAGCGTGGCGGTGAGGCGGCCGTTGGCCGTCATCAGGCCTTCGTAGCCCAGGCGCTGATCGCCGTAGAAGATGAGCTCGTCCTCCTGCTGCGCGCACAGGGCGGCGGCCCCGGCGGCGGCGGACACGTCCAGCGGCATGTTGTGCGTGCGCGCCGCTTCGATGTCCCGCCAGTGCAGCAGGAAGTCCTTGTAGATGATCGGGATCGTCTTGAACTTGCGGACGTCCGTGAAGACCATCGCGGTCTCCTGCTCGCCGACGATGTCCACCGCGCCCGGGGACACGCCCTGGAACTCGTCGTAGGCCACGGTCTGCACGCCGGCGCCCAGCGGTCCGTAGATGTCCAGGATGCGGCGGCCCACCAGCGACCGACGCGCCACCTGGATCACCGTCTCGTTGAGGCGCGCCCACTCCTCTTCGCGCAGTGGGTTCTCGGCATGTCCAAGGAAGTCAGGCATCGGTGTCTCCGTGACGGAAGCGGGAGAGGAGGGGGAGAGTCAAAAGAAGGAAGGGGCTTCAGCGGCCGCCACCGGAGCCGCCGCCACCACCACCGCCGCGGCGCAGGGTGCCCACGGTGAGGGGGTGGCTGTTGGCGGACGGCGGCGGCGCGGGGATGCCGTAGATGAGGCGCTGGGGCGGCAGGGACGTGAGCGGCTCGGCCGTCATGCGTCCCACGGGAGGCGGGATGTGCCCCACGACCGCTGGGGCTTCCGCGGCGGGCAGCTCCGCGGGGACGCTGGCCGCGCTCCCGGCCGCCGCGAAGTGGCCGGCGACGAAGGGTTTGGCGAAGAACGCGTCCTGGCCCTTGTCGAGCAGCCGGAGCATGTGTGTGGCCTCGGACACGTGCTCCTTCTCCTCCGCCGCCAGGTGGAGGAAGAAGGCGCGGACCTCCGGGTTGGAGGAGTCCTCCGCGAAGGCTTCGTACTCGTTGATGGTTTCGAGCTCACGTGCCAGCACGGCGCGGATGCGCGCGACGTCGGACCGCTCGGTGTCGGACTTTCCGGCCATTGGTGCGGACCCTGGCAACCCGTGGGGGCACCGTCAAGTGAAACAGCGGTCGGCGGGTTTCCTGCTGCACGCCGAAAGACGCCGGACGTAGAGTCCGCCCCTTCGTGACTGCCCCTGCTCCCGCGTCGCCCCCGAAGCCTGCTTCCCCGGCCGCCACCCCTCCGGCCGCACCCGAGCGCGCAGGAGGCCGGGGCGCGATGCTGGTGGGCATTGGCATCCTCGCCTCGCGGCTGATGGGGCTCGTGCGCGAGCGCGTCTTCGCGCACTACCTGGGCAACGCGGAGGCCGCCGCCGTCTTCAAGGCCGCGCTGCGCATCCCCAACTTCCTGCAGAACCTCTTCGGCGAAGGCGTGCTGTCGGGCTCCTTCATCCCCGTGTACGCCCAGCTGCTGGGCAAGAAGGACGCGGAGGAGTCGGACCGGGTCGCGGGGGCGGTGTTCGGCCTCCTGGCGCTGGCCACGGGCGTGATGGTGGCGCTGGGCATGCTGGCCACGCCCCTGTTCGTGGACGTCATCGCGCCCGGCTTCGAGGGCGGCGAGCGCGACCTGGCCGTGCGGCTCGTGCGCATCCTGTTCCCTGGCACGGGCTTCCTCGTGCTGAGCGCGTGGTGTCTGGGCATCCTCAACAGCCACCGGCGCTTCCTGCTGTCCTACCTGGCGCCGGTGGTGTGGAACCTCGTCATCATCGCCACGCTGCTCGGGGTGGGCGGCCGGTATTCGCAAGGGGGCCGCGCCGCGGAGGAGGCGCTGACGGAGTGGCTGGCCTGGGGCGTCGTGCTGGGCAGCTTCCTCCAGTTCGCGGTGCAGGTTCCCACGGTGCTGCGCCTGTTGGGGCGCTTCCGTCCGGCGCTGTCGCTGGCGAGCGCCTCCGTGCGCCAGGTGCTGAAGAACTTCGGCCCGGTGGTGCTGGGGCGCGGGGTGGTGCAGTTCAGCGCGTGGGTGGACACCGCGTTCGCGTCCCTCATCTCCAACCGCGCGCTCTCCTCGCTGCTCTACGCGCAGACCATCTACCTCATCCCGGTGAGCCTCTTCGGCATGGCGGTGTCCGCCGCGGAGCTGCCGGAGATGGCACGCGCCACGGGAGAGGGGGAGGCGGACGCGCACGCGAAGCTGAGGACCCGCATCGACGCGGGCTCGCGCCGCATCGCCTTCTGGGTGGTGCCGTCCGCGGCGGCGCTGCTGTTCCTGGGCGACCTGGTGAGCGGCGCGCTGCTCCAGACGGGTAGGTTCGGCGCGGCGGACTCGCGCTACCTCTGGTACCTGCTGATGGGCGCGGCGGTGGGCCTCGTGGCCTCCACCGTGGGCCGCCTCTACGCCTCCGCCTTCTATGCCTTGAAGGATCCGAAGACGCCCCTGCGCTACGCCGTGGTGCGCGTGGCCCTGGGCACCGTGAAGGCGTACTTCCTGGCCCTGTGGCTGCCGGAGCGGCTGGGGCTGCCTCGCGAGCTGGGCGCGGCCTTCCTCACCCTGTCGAGCGGCATCGTGGCCTGGGTGGAGACGACGCTCCTGCGCCGCAAGCTCCAGCAGCGCGTGGGGCCCGTGGGCGTGCCCGCGGGGCTCCTGCCCCGGCTGTGGGGCGCGGCGGCCGTCGGCGGGATCGTGGCGCTGGCCGTCAAGCAGGGCCTGACCTCGCTGCTGGGCCCCATGCCTGGCGTGGGCGCGCAGTGGGGCGGCGGGGTGCTCGTGCCGCCGCACCTGCACCCGGTGGTGGGGCTGGTGGCGGTGGCGGTGCCCTTCGGGGTCGTCTACTTCGCGGTGGCCGCCGCGATGGGCATCCCGGAAGCAGGCGCTGTCTTCCGCAAGGTCGGTCGGCGCCTGAGGCTCGTCCGCTAGACGCGGTGCGGCGCCCGGCGGGACGGCTGCCCTCCAGGCGATGTCGGGGGGCTCAAACGGAATGCAGGACAGGCCCCTTTCGGTTGCGATAGGAGGCCGATTGTGGGGGGAGGTCCGCATGCGGCTTCCTCCCGACATGGCGCGCGTGTAGAGTGCGCCGCCTTTTTCAAGAGGCCCTGACTTCACGGGAGTCCGGGGTCGAAATCGTCAACGGAAGGTCTCGGCAGTGAGCGACGAGAAGAGCGGCGGAAATTCGGGCGGTCCTGGCGGTTTCGGTCCCAAGAAGCCGAAGGCCACGTTTGGCGACGTGATGCTGGGCATCCCTTCGGGGGGCCAGGGCAACGAGCGCGGCGGTGGCCGTGGTGGCGGCGGAGGCCGCGACGAGCAGCGCGGTGGTGCGGGACGGGAGCGTGGGGCGCGCGATGCACAGCCGCCGCGTCCCCAGGGCGACGCGGGTGCTCCTCGCGGTGGGCGCCCCGGCGGCGGTGGCGGCAGCGGCGGCGAGAAGCGGGGCGGTGGTGGCGGCGAGCGCCGTCCGTCCGGCCCCATGGTCGTCGTGAAGCGGGCCTCCGGCTCCATCGAGACGCGCGCGCTGGAGGGTGACAAGCCCACCGAAGCGACCGCGACGGCGGAGCAGACGGGCGCCGAGGCGCAGGCCTCTGCTTCCTCCGCGACCCCGACGCCGCGCCCGGTGACGCCGACCCCCGCGCCGCCGAGCCCCCTGTACGAGGAGGTCCACGAGTCCGAGTCCTTCGCCGATATGTTCGAGGCGCAGGTCAAGGACGGTGGGGCTCCCGGCCGCCGTGGTGTGCGCGTGGGCGAGAAGGTCGCCGGCGCCATCTTCCAGCTCGGCGCGGACACCGCGTTCGTGTCGCTGGACGGCTCCGCGAAGTCGGAGGCGATGATCGAGCTGCGCGAGCTCAAGGACGACGAGGGCATCCTGCGCTTCGGCGTGGGGGACCGCATCGAGGCGCACGTGGTGGAGATGGGTGCCCGGGGCATCCTGCTCAGCCGCGCGCTGGCCAAGGGCAACGCGTCCATGGCGATGCTCGCCGAGGCCCGCGCCACGGGCATGCCCGTCGAGGGCATGGTGCTCAGCGTCAACAAGGGCGGCGTGGAGGTCGCCATCGGCGACATGCGCGCGTTCTGCCCCATCAGCCAGCTGGACATCCGCTTCGTGGAGAAGCCGGATCAGTTCATCGGTGAGAAGCTCCAGTTCCGCGTCACCGAAGTGCGGGACCGCAACATCGTGCTGTCGCGCCGTTCGCTGCTGGAGGACGAGCAGCGCAAGCTGGCGACGGAGACGCGCAAGACGCTGGCCGTGGGCAAGACGGTCAAGGGCAAGGTCTCCGGCGTGCGCGACTTCGGCGTGTTCGTGGACCTGGGCGGCGTGGAGGGCATGATCCCCGTCTCCGAGCTGTCCTACACGCGCGTGGGCCACCCCAGCGAGGTCGTGAAGCAGGACGACGACGTGGAGGTGGAGATCATCCGCATGGAGGAGGGCCAGCCGAACTCCTCCGACAAGGCGAAGCAGAAGGAGCGCATCACGCTGTCGCTCCGCTCGCGCCAGGAGGATCCGTTCAAGAAGGCCATTGAAGAGCTGCACGAAGGCGACCGCCTCCAGGGCAAGGTCGTGCGGCTGCAGCCCTTCGGGGCCTTCGTGGAGCTGCGCCCGGGCGTGGATGGTCTGGTGCACATCTCCGCGCTGAGCGACCGGCGCATCGCCCACCCGCGCGACGCGGTGAAGGAGGGCGAGGTGATCTGGGTGTCCATCGAGAAGATCGACCCCAACGACAAGCGCATTGGCCTGCGCCGCATCTCCGAGGAGGAGGCGCAGCGTCCTCCCGAGGAGCGTCCGGCGAAGGCGGCCTCGGCGACCCCCGCGCAGGCCCCGGCGCCGCGCCCGAAGGTGGGCGACGTCGTCGTCGGCAAGGTGGATCGGCTGGAGCCCTACGGCGTGTTCCTCGCGTTCCCGGGCGGCAAGGGCCTCATCCCGGCCAGCGAGACGGGCACCGACCGCGGCACGGACATGCGCAAGCACTTCTCCATCGGTCAGGAGCTGAAGGCGGCGATCATCGACATGGATCCGGCCGGGAAGATCCGTCTGTCCATCCCCGGTGCGATCCGCGCCGAGGAGCGCGCTGAAGTGGAGGCGTGGCAGAAGACGCAGAAGCCGGTGGGCTCGGGCAAGAAGGGCTTCGGCACCTTCGCGGATCTGCTGAGCAAGCTGGGCAAGTAGTGCGTCACTCGCTCTCGGTGCTCCCTCGCCGCAATGCGGTGGAGCACCGAGAATAGAGTTGACGGTGACGAGAGGCAGATGTACTTACCCTCTCGTTCTCGCCGCGGGGTGGAGCAGCCTGGTAGCTCGTCGGGCTCATAACCCGAAGGTCGCAGGTTCAAATCCTGCCCCCGCAACTTGAAAGACCAGGGGTCTGGTCGAAATGAAGATCAGATCCCTGGTGTTTAGCTTCAGAAGCAAAGGCAGCACGGTGACGCGGGGTGGAGCAGCCTGGTAGCTCGTCGGGCTCATAACCCGAAGGTCGCAGGTTCAAATCCTGCCCCCGCAACTCGAAAAAGAAGGGGCCCCGGTCGTGGACCGGGGCCCCTTTTTCGTTTCGCCCGGCAGGCTGCCGTGCAGCGAACCCCGAATCGTTTCCCAGTCGACCCTGAGCGCCGGGGCGTGGACCTCCGGCCCCGTGCCGAGGGCGACCTTGGATCACCTCGGTGACGTCTGCGGTGCATTCGTGCGTGCGCTGGACGGGTCGGCCCTGCTGCCTGCCGCGCACCTGAGAGGCCTGGCACACCTGGCTCCCCAGCCTCTGCCGCGACGCATTGACCCTGGACCTACTCACGAGTAGGTTACGGTCAAGTAGGTTTCTTGCGGGCAGCTGCCCGTGGGGTGCGATGCCATGACGAGCGATTCCCTTCGCGGTGCGCGGAAGAACGCGGACGCCTTGCGCGGTGCCAGCCGTCTGGCGGTGCAGGCGACCCAGGGCGTGATCGGCATCGTCCAGGAGATGCACTGCACCATCGCCAGCGGGCCCGCGCTGCTGGGCAAGCCGCTGGAGCGACCGGTGCGCGCCCTGACGGGGCTGATCTACGCGACGCTCCAGGGCGTCACGCAGCAGGTCGGGGCGGGGATCGACGCCGCGCTCACGCAGCTCGCGCCGTGGCTGGGTGACAGCACGCCCGGGCCTCAGCGGGAGGCGGTGGTCGCCGCGCTGAACGGGGTGCTGGGCGACGCGCTGGACGAGAGCGGCAACGCGCTGGCCATCCCGATGGCGTTCCGGATCCACGGACAGCCGCTGCGACTGGAGCCCGCGGCCCTGCGCGACGCCCTGCCTGGGGCCACCGGCAAGCTGCTCGTGCTGGTCCACGGCTCGTCGATGAATGATCTGCAGTGGAGCCGGCTCGGACATGACCACGGCGCCGCGCTGGCCCGCGACCTCGGGTACACGCCGGTCTACCTCCACTACAACAGCGGCCTGCACGTCTCCCGCAACGGGCGCGCGTTCTCGGAGCTGCTGGAGCAACTGGTGGCCGCGTGGCCGGTGCCGCTCGAAGAGGTGACGCTGCTCGGCCACAGCATGGGCGGGCTCGTGTCCCGGAGCGCGTGCCTCGCCGCGGAAGCGGGGGGACAGCTCTGGCGGCACAAGCTGCGCAGGCTCGTCTGTCTCGGTACTCCGCACCATGGCTCACCGCTGGAACGGACCGGGAGCTGGGTGGATGTGCTGCTCGGCGTCAGCGCGTACAGCGCTCCGTTCGCGCGCCTCGGACAGATCCGCGGGGCCGGCGTCACCGACCTGCGCTTCGGCAATGTGCTCGATGAGCACTGGGAGGGCCGGGAGCGCTTCGGATGGGGTGGCGATGCCCGCCGCAAGCTCGCCCTGCCGGAGGGCGTCGCGTGCTACGCGGTCGCCGCGACCTCCGCGCAGGCGCTGGCGGAGCGTCTTCCCGGGGATGGGCTGGTCCCCGTGGACAGCGCGCTCGGCAGGCACCTCCAGCCGGAGCTGACGCTGCGGTTCCCCGAAGCGAATCAGCGGATCATCCTCCACGCGAACCACCTGGACCTCCTCAACCACCCGGAGGTCTACGCGGCGCTCCGCACGTGGCTCGCATAGGGGGACGCGCTACAGCGGCTGGACGTGCTCCGCGATGCGGCCCGTGGCGATCAGCTCGCGCAGCTCGTCGCCCAGGCGCTCGCCCTCGGTCAGCACCTGCTTCCAGGCCCGGATCCGGTCGCCGTCCTTCATGCGCGTGAAGTCCGCGCGGTCCGGGATGCGCTTGCCGGGCAGACGCTCCAGGTGCGCGGGCGACGGCGCGATGATCAGCGCGCGGCGGAAGTTGAGCGGCCCCGCGCGCCGCCACTTCAGCGACTTGTCGAACCAGCCGGGCACGACGTACGGGTAGAAGTGCGGGTAGAGCACCAGTCCGTCCCCGGCGCCGTAGTCCACGTCCAGGTGGTAGTCGACGACGCCCCCGTCCCGGTACGTCCCCGGCGGCGCGCCCGGAATGTCGTGGACGCCCGCGATGACCAGCGGAATGGACGCGGACGCGAGCAGGGCAGGGCGCAGGTTGTCGCGCGTCAGCGGGAGGTGCGCCGACGGCAGGTCCTTGAGCCCGGCGAACGGACTGGTATCCCCGGCGGTGTGGAAGAGCACGCGCTGCATCTGGAGCGCGAGCGTCTTGCGGCTCACCGCGTTCGCCAGCGCCCCGAGCACGAAGCCCGTGAGCTGCGCTCCGGACCGCTCCACCGCGAGCAGCCCCTTGCACCGCGTCGTCACCACGTGCAGCCGCGCCCACGGGTGCGCGAGGATCTCCTCCGCGCCGTCCGGGCCCAGGAGCGCTTCGAGGATGCTTGCACTCGTCTCGCTGACGAGCGACGGCGGAGGCTTGGGCGGGTAGCGCTGATCCAGGTACGCGTCCGCGAACCGCCTCATCGCGGCCACCGGATCCTTCTGCGCCAGACACGCCAGACGCCAGCTCCCGATGGAGCTGCCGATGAGGTGCAGCGGGCGGCTGTGGGGCTGCTGGAGCAGCTCGCCGAACAGCACGCGATCGATTCCCTCCAGCGCCAGCCACTTGGGGCCGCCGGAGGCGCCCGGAAGGATGTCCACGTCCTCCGCGCGCAGCCCGCGTTCCCGGAGGATGCGGAGGGCGTCAGGACCTGCCAGCAGGGTGAGGCTTTGGCTCATCGCGGGCGCGGAACCTAGCAGGCCCGGACGCCGGAACGGCCCGCGTTCAGCGGTGTTCGTCCGGCGGATCCGATTCCAACGGGTTGAACGTCACCACCCGGTGACCGTCCGCCTCCCGCGGGCTGCGGACCTCTTCCAGCTCCTCCGCGTTCCGGGGTGCGCGCTCGGAGAAGTTGTCGTTCTCGAGGTGCCGTTGACGCTGCTCGCTGGTGCCGCCGTAACCCTCCTGCAGCTTTTTTCCAGCCATGTCCGCGCTCCCTCGCAAGGGTGAATCTCAACAGTCGGTACGGCGCGCGAGGGCCGCAAGCGGGGACCTGCCTGAGTGCTCGGACGCCCCTGGGACGGGCTCCGGCTGGGCGTCACTCTTCCAGTGTGCCCACGGAAGGGGAGGTGCCTTCGCGCTCACGCTGGGCCTGCAGGTAGGCGGAGAAGCCCGCCTTGGACTGGATGCGGAACTCGGGGATACGGGCGAGCACCTTGTCCGTGAACGCGTACTGCTCGCAGACGAGGCTTGCCCGCTGCGCTCCTTCGGGGCCGCCCGAGAAGGATTGCACCTCGTGCGCGAGGTCGCCTCGGAAGTGGACCAGCAGGCCCGGCTCGGGGGCGATCTCCCCCTGGGACTCGGCGTCACGGAACAGCCGCAGCGCTCCGCCCCGGGCGTCGGGGGGCACTCGCAGGTAGAGCACGCTCACGTGCGCGGGCGTCGCGTGCCGCAGGCCACTGGGCTCCTGCAACGTCGCGTCGATGTGGCGCCCCACGGGCGTCCCCGCGTCCAGCAGCAACAGGTTCAGGTAGAAGGCGTTGGGCTTGAGGCTGGGAGCGCGGGCGCCGAACCAGCGCCTCCTCGGCGGCGGCACCAGCTCCCGGGCGCTGTCCCCATCGAGGATGCAGCGCAGGTACGCGGACAGGAACGGGAAGCGCTCCTCCAGCGTCGCGCGGCCGGCCTGCGTGAAGATGAACGAGAAGCCCCGGCTCGCGCGGAAGGTGCCCATCAGCGGGCTGCGCGCGACGAAGCGGGAGCCGAGCAGGGCGTCCCCCAGGGACTCCAGTTCAGCGCTCGGCAGGGCGTCGCGGTGGGTGACGTACTCGGGCACGGACCGGACGCTAACGCCTTCCGGGGGCCCGGGAGAATGGGCGCGTCCCGGTCGCCTCCCTTCCGGGCGGCCCGCGCTAGATGGCCGCCTGCTTCGAGCTGCCTCGTGGCCTGTTCAGCATGTGGAGCAGCGCCTTCTCCGAGCAGTGCATGCCTTCGCCCGCGTGCGCCGTCAGCTCGTCCACGGAGTTGAAGTAGCGGTCCACCACCTGGCCCCGCTCGAAGAGGGCGAGCACCGACGGGTAGATGTACGACGCCCGGGCCACGGCGGGCGTGTTGCCCAGGTGCTCGGACGCCTCTTTCACCGCGGACACCATGCTCTTCTTGAGCACGGTCTTCTGCTTCACCGGGCTGCCATCCCCCTCCGCGTTCAAGGACTCGCGGGACCGCGCCAGCGCGCACGCGCAGATGAGCGTGCCGGCCCAGGTGCGGAAGTCCTTGGCGCTGTAGCCGGGCCCCATCACCTCCTGGATGTATTCGTTGAGGTGCCGACGCCGCACGTCCACCACCGCGCCGTCATCCAACACGAACTTGAAGACGTCGCGCCCGGGCACCTTCAACAACTGCCGCACGAGCGTCGCCACGCGCCGGTCCCTCAGCTCCCGGTGCTGGCGCACGCCCGACTTGCCCGGGTAGTCGAACACCACCGTGTCGCCCTTCACTTTCACGTGGCGGGCCCGCAGCGTGGCGAGCCCGAAGCTGCCGTGCTCCTCCGCGTAGCGCTCGCTGCCCGGACGGATGAAGCACGTGCCCAGGATGCGCAGCATGCCCGCGAGCACCCGCTCCCGACCCAGCCCCCGCTTGCGCAGATC
>NZ_RAWA01000224.1 GCF_003611675.1 Corallococcus sp. CA053C | reverse complement strand
GCCTCCGCCCCCGCACCGCGTGCCCCCGAGGTACCGGATCATCATGCATCCGCCCCGTCATCACGACGTCACCTTCGACGCGACCTCCGACGACAAGGGCCACTTCGTCCTCAAGCTGGACAAGCCCCTCCCCGGCACCCTCACCGTGGAAGCGGAGGGGTTCCTGCCGCGCAAGCTCCAGGTCCAGGCCCCCGCGTCCGGGCTGCGGGTGGCCCTGGAGGCCGGCGCGACGGTGCGGGGCACCGTGACGAGCTCCGACGGCGCCCCCGTCCACGACGTGGACGTCACCCTGGTGAAGCAAGACGTGAAGGTGGACCCGGTGACCTCGGAGAACCTGGAGAGCGAAGGGCGCACCGCCTTCGCCGGCTCCACCGAGGAGGACAGCCACTTCACCATCCAGGGCGTGCCGCCGGGCGCCTACGCCGTCTGGCTGCGGGCGAACACGGGCGGCTACGAGCGCCAGGTGCCCGAGCGCGTGGAGGTGCGGGGCTCGGAGACCGTGGAGCTGGCGCTGCACCTGGACCTGGATGGACGCATCGCGGGCGTGGTCGTGGATGCGAAGGGCCAGCCCCTGGCGGGCGTCACCCTCGATGCCCACGCCCTGTCGGGCACCGCCAGCGACTTCCATAGCTATACCCCCGTGTCGGTGAAGACCGGGCCCGACGGCCGCTTCGTGCTGGAGCCCCTGGCCCGGGACACGGACTACGAGTTGGAGCCGCAGAAGCCCGGCTACGCGATGCCCCGTCCCCCCGAGGAGCCCATGCCCGACGAGGACGATGACACCACGACCCCCGGGGAGGTGCGCGAGCGGGTGGAGCGGTGGATGCGCTCCCAGGAGGACCCCAAGGTCGTCGCCCACACGGGGAACCTGGCCGTGCGCATCGTCCTCGCCTCCCAGGGCCGCATCACCGGCCGGCTGGTGAAGGGCAATGGCGCGCCCATCACCCGCTTCAGCGTGAACGACGAGCCCGTGCGCGACCCGCGCGGGGCCTTCACCGTCTTCGTGGAGGAACCCGGCCTGGAGCACCTGACCTTCCAGGTCCCGGGCCACGCCCTCACCCAGCGCGACGTGAAGGTCCCCCCGGGCCGCGACGTGGACCTGGGCGAGGTGCGCATCGACACGGGGCACACCGTGCGGGGCCGCGTGGTGGACGACGCCACCGGCAGGCCGCTGGCGGGGGTGGACCTCTCCCTGCGACTGCCGCGCGACGCGGTGAAGGCGGAGGACGTGGCGGAGCAGGAGAACGAGGACCTCATGGGCTACGACGGCTTCAGCTCCTTCCTGGACGCCACCACCGGCCCGGACGGCACCTTCACGCTGCCCGCCGTGGAAGCCCGGCCCTACCTGCTCAGCGCGCAGCTCCGGGACTCGGATTACGCGGACCTCCAGCGCACGCTGGGCCCCACCGAGGACACGGTGGAGCTGCGCCTCGTGGGGGAGACGCGCCTGGAGGTGTGGGTGACGGACGCGCAGGGCCAACCCTACAACGGCATGGTGTCCGCCCGGTTGACGGGGAGCTTCGAGACCACGAACAACCTCTCCTCCGGGGACGGGCGGACCTTCTTCCGCGACCTGGAGCCCGGCGAATACCTGGTGGGCATCCGCCATGGGAACGAGGAGCACGCGGTGCCCTACAAGACCGTGCGCGTCGAGCCGCACCGGGTGACGCGGCTGGAGCTCCAGTTGCTCCCGAAGGGCGCCACGGTGACGGTGCGCTGGGGCGAGCGCGGGGCCCAGGGTCAGGCGCTCCTCCTCCCGGGCTCGATGCCGCTGCCCCGGTCCGACGAGGAGCGGCAGCAGCTGCAGCGGACGGCCCTGGACACGGACTCCCCGAGCAACGACCGCTGGCTCAACGTGGCGCCCGGGCCGTACACGCTGGTGGTGCTGCACCACCTGGGCGGCGGCAAGTGGGCGTACCACCGGCAGGACGTGACGGTGGGCACGGGTGACACGCAGGAGGTGGTGGTGCCCACGATTCAGTGGTGACACAGGTCCGTCCTGCCTCGCGGTGACGGGGAGGTGTGTTAAACCCCCCGACCCATGACCGCGAGCGACGCGCTGAGCGCAGCAGACCTCGAACGTCTGGCCCGGGCGGAGGCACCGGACCTCGCCGAGGCCGTGCTGGCCTTCCTGGACCAGGAAGAGAAGCCCTCGGACACGCCTCTGCCGCAGGGCGCGCTGGACTTCGACGCGCTGAGGACCCTGCTCGCGCAGGCGCAGCAGCACGGCGAGAAGCGCGCCCGCCGCGAGGGCTCCCACGAGGCGTGGCAGCGCTTCCTCGCGCAGAAGGACGTGCCCCTGCCCGCGCGGTTCGCGCTCGCGGACCTGCTGGTGTCCCTGTACGAGAAGAACAGCGAGCCCGCGCGGGCCGTCCTCCTCACGCTCGCGAGCGAGGCGCCCCTGAAGTTCGGCCTCTGGGCGGGCCTCAAGCGCATCTACAAGCTGGCGGAGGCGCGCCACGACGCGGAGCTGTTCGGCGTGCTGGCGTGGCGCTTCGACACCGAGCGCGGCAGCCACCGCTCGCGCGAGGTGGGCACCGGCACCCTCACCTACCTCCAGCGTCGCGCGTGGCGCTTCCTGCGCCACCTGGGCGCGGCCGTGCCGGAGCTCTACCCGCAGTTCGCGGTGGAGGTGCTGCGCCACTACACGCCGGACACGTCGTGGTCGTCGTGCTGGGTGGCGCACCACGTCTGGGCGCACAACAGCCGCAACTACACCGCGTCGCGCTTCTCCATCCAGCCGCCCGCGGACATGGTGAAGCAGCGCATGTACCCGGACGCGTGGAAGCGCTCGCCGGACGCGCTGATGCGCCTGTTGGACACCTGCGGCTCGGACCCCGCCGCGAAGTTCGCCATCCAGGGCCTGCGCAAGGACTTCCCGGAGGCGCTGCGCAAGGTGACGCCCGCGTGGTTGGATCGGCTGGCGCGCCGGCCGCTGGGCAGCGCGCACGACTTCCTCGTGGAGACGCTCCAGGGCTCGCCGGAGTTCCACCAGGGCAAGCTGCGCGCGGCCGGGCTGCACGACGCGGTGCTCGCGCTGCTGCTCTCCCCCAGCGACAAGGCCCGCGCGTACGCCATCGAGTACGCGCGCGGACACGCGCAGGACCTGCCGGCGGACCGGCTCGCGGAGCTGGTGGAGACGGGCGAGGACGACGTCAAGGCGTTCGCCGCCGCCACCCTGGAGAAGCGCAAGCCGCGCGAGCTGGGGCTGGAGCTGCTGGGCCGGCTGCTCACCCCGAAGCCCACCGCGGGGTTCGCGGCGAAGGCGCTGGAGCAGTCCTTCGACCGGGCGGAGATCACCCAGGACTTCCTGCGCGAGCTCATCCTGGGCACGCAGGAGCAGCTCAAGTGGGCCACGGGCTACGTGTCCTCCAAGTACGCCGCCGGGGAGATGCCCGCGGCGTTCTGGAAGCAGACGCTGCTGGAGGCGAAGCGCGCGTCGCGGCAGCGCGTGGTGGAAGACACGGCGATGAAGGCGCTGGGCACGTACAAGCCGGCGGACATCGGGCCGGAGTGGCTGCTGGACCTCGTGTCCCATCCGCGCCTGGGCCGTCAGGCGGCGCAGTGGCTCACGCGCGCGGACAGCCTGCCGGGCCTGGACGTGGAGCGGGTGAAGGGGCTCGTGTTCAGCGCGAAGCACCGCGAGACGGCGCTGGCGCTCCTGGGCAACCGCAAGCTCTTCACCGCGCGGCAGCTCACGGTGCCCTGGCTCCTGGCGCTGGCGCGGCGCGCGGACCCCACGCTGCACGACTTCGCGCACCGCTACCTGCTGGAGAACGTGGTGCCCGCGGACTTCAGCGACACGGGCGACGCGGCGCAGGGCCTGGAGCGCCTGTTCGACCTGGCGCTGGGCGCGAAGCAGCCGCCGCCGGTGCGCACGTTCGCGCAGACGTACCTGCGCTGCCACCACCCGGGCATCGGGCCGGAGCAGCCGGAGTCCAAGTCCTACGACCTGAAGCCCCGGGCGCCGCGCAAGGCGTACACGGCGGACAGGCTGTGGCCCGCGCTGATGGACGCGCGCGACGACGTGCGCCGCTTCGCGCTGACCATCGCCCGCTCGGAATTGCGCGCGTGGGGCTACCAGACGCGGGTGTACGAGCTGGCGGACTCGGACGCGAAGGAGATCCGCAACCTCGCGTATGACGCCCTGCTCAACGCGGGCGAGCCGGGGGCGGACGCGCGCCACACGCTGCAGCCGGAGGAGCTGGACGCGGGCAAGGTGTTCGCGCTCACGGAGTCCCCCAAGCGCAGCACGCGCGAGGTGGCGGTGGAGCTGATCCGCCGGCACTACGCGCGGCTGGGCGGGGCGGAGCGGCTGTCGGGGCTGATGCAGAGCGCGGACCGGGAAGTGGGCCTGTTCGCGGTGCGGCTGCTCTGGGAGAAGCACCGGCCGCTGCACCTGCCGGAGGGTTGGAAGCCCGCGGGCGGCGGCAAGGACACGCGCGAGGCGGGCGGCACGACGCGCTTCTCCGACGTGGAGTCCCTGCGCGCGTTCCTGCGGCGCATGCTGTTCGGCCTGCCGCCCGGGCGCGCGAAGGAAGCGCGCGAGGGCGACGTGCAGCGCCGGCTGTCCGCGAGCGTGGCCAAGCGCCGCGTGGTGGAGCTGGTGCGGGATTTGGGCCTGGAAGACGAGAGCTTCGCCCGCGTGGTGGCGCCCGTGCTGGGCGAGTTCACCGGGTCGGTGGCGAAGGGCGAGTGGCAGAGCTGCCTGGCCTCGCTGGTGCAATTGCGTGCGGCTCACCCGGGCGTTCAGCTCGGCGGCATCTAGGACAACGACACCATGGCCAACCTCTCCATCGGCAACATCGAGAAGGTCCGTGCGCTCGCGGCCAATGCCCGCCTGCTGCTCGTGGGGGGCGCGCGCGCCGCGGCGGACAGCCGCCTCACCGCGTATGACGCCGCCAACAACAAGGTCCTCTGGACGGCGGCGCTGCCCTCGCACGTGCTGGGGCTCGCGCTGTCCGGCGAGCGCTTCGCCGCGGCGGGCGCGGACGGCACGGTGCGCTTCGGGTCGCTCACCGACGGCGCGGTCCAGTTCCAGCTCCACGGCGCGCACGCGGGCGGGTGCACGGCGCTGGCGGCGAGCCCGGACGGCAAGGTGCTCTACACGGCCGGCATGGACGGCTTCGTGCGCGCGTGGGACTGGGACAGCACGCGCAAGCTGACGGAGTGGAGCGCGTCCTCGCAGCCCCTGCGCGCGGTGGCGGTGGACCCCACGCACACGTACGTCGCCTGCGCGGGCGATGACGGCGTGGTGCGCTCGTTCACGGTGGCCTCCGGCGCGCGCCGGGACATGGCGGGCCACGAGGGCGCGGTGCGCGCGCTGGCCTTCACGCCGCGCGACGGCCGGCTCGTCGCCGCGGGCGACGATGGGAAGCTGCGCATCTGGTACCTCGTCGGCGCGGTGGAGTTCGAGGTCCGCGGCGACAAGGACAGCGGACACGCGGGCCCGGTGCACGGGCTGGTGTTCCCGCCCACGCCCCCGGCGGAGCCCGGCCACGAGCCGGAGGAGCGCATCGCGTCGGTGGGCGGCGACGGCAAGCTCAAGGTCTGGCGGTTGGACGAGCGCCGCAAGCCGCGCACGTTCGAGCTGGGCACGAAGGGCGTGCACGCGGTGGCCTACGCGCCGCCGGTGAACCCCCGTCAGGCGAAGCAGCTGCTGGGCTACGTGTTCGTGGGTGGCGACGCGCGCACCGTCACCCGCATCACGCTGGGCACGGACGGCAAGCCCACGGACGAGACGGTGACGTACGCGCACGGCTTCGACGTGCTCACCGAGGCGCTGAAGGCCGCCCTCCCCCGCCGCGAGGCCGCGGTGCGCGAGGCCGTGGCGCTGCAGGAGCCGGAGGCGCTGGAGTTCGTGCTGGGCGTGCTGGCCACGGACAAGGCCCCGGAGGCGCGCAAGCTCGCGGCCACGGAGCTGGGCACGCACGGCCGCACGGCGGCGCGGGCGAAGCTGCGCGAGCGGCTCAACGACGACGACCGCTCGGTGCGGGTCGCGGCGCTGGAGGCCCTCTCGAAGCTGGAGACGGAGTCGCCGCTCGCCGCCCCTCGCGCGGCGCTCGACTCGCGCTTCTCGGACATGCGCATCCAGGGCCTGCGCCTGCTCGCGCAGCTGGGCGGCACGTCGCCGCTGGTGCCGGGGCTCATCTCCGCGAAGCTGGCGGACGCGAAGCCCGACGTGGGCGAGGCCGCGCTGGACGCGCTCGTCACCGTATCGCCCAAGGGCAGCACGGAGCCCCTGAAGACCGCCTTCGAGCGCGGCCCCTCACCCCTCAAGGTGGAGGTGCTGCTGCGCGCGTCGGGGGCGGGGCTGCTGGGTGACCCGCGCCTGCAACCGCTGGTGGCGCGCGCGCTGGACGACGAGGACCGGGACGTGCGCCGCGTGGCCTTCGCGGTGCGCGTGCTGGAGCGGCGCTCGCTGGCGCTGACGCTGGAGGCGCGCGACGAGGAGTTCGCCCGCTCGGTGCGCGACGTGGCCCGGATGCTGGCGGTGCAGGGCAAGCGCGCCGCGGGCATCACCAACGTCCAGACCATCGAGGCGGAGGTGACGGCCTCGCGCGAGCTGCTCTTCGCCAACGCGAAGAAGGGCGCGGCGCTGACGGAGGCCGACCTGGAGCCGCTGCTCGCCGCCATGGCGTGCCGCATGCCGGACACGGCGGTGCGGGGCGCTCGGGGTCTGGCGCAGCTGGGGGACGGACGGGCGCTGGGCGCGCTGTTGCAGCTGTCGCGCGAGGACGAGTCGCCCATCCGCAGGCAGGCCGCCGCCGCGCTCCAGGCGTTGCAGGATCCGCGCGCCCGCGAGCGGCTGGTGTGGATGCTGGACGACGCGGACGCGGACGTGCGCGCCGCGGCGCTGGAGGCCGTGGTGGCGCTGGACGTGGACGCGCCCCTGTCCGCCGCGGAGGCCGCGCTGCGCTCCGGCCACGAGGACGTGCGCGTGCGCGGCCTGGACCGGCTGGTGAAGCTGGGCGCGAAGGCGGAGGGCGCGGAGCCGCTGCTGGGTGACGCGCTGGAGGACGAGTCCGGCAAGGTGCGCGGCGAGGCGTTCCGCACGCTGTGGGCGTGGAACGAGCAGGAGCCGAAGAAGGCGCTCGACCGGGCGCTGGCGGGCCGCTTCCCGGACCTGCGCAACCGCGCGGTGGAGGTGCTCGCGCAGCGTGGCACGGAGGACTGGGCGCAGGAGCGGCTGAAGAAGTCCGTGGAGGACCGCGACGTCAGCGTGGCCACCGCCGCCTACGAGGCGTGGGTGAAGCTCGCGGGCAAGGAGAAGCCGGAGCCGCACCTGGCCGCGCTCGCCTCCACGCACCCGGCGCTGCGCGAGAAGGCCGCGAAGGGCTCCATCCACGCGCCCGCGGAGCCGCTGCGCTCCGCGCTCCTCAAGCGCGTGCAGGACGAGCACCTGGAGGTGGCCGTCGCCGCGCTGGACGCGCTCGACAAGCTCATCCCGAACGAGAACGGGCCGCTGCTCGCGGGCATCGCGGCCACGGCGCTGCCGGTGCGCGTGCGGGCCGCGGAGCTGCTCGCCCCGCGCGGCGCGGAGGACATCATCGAGCCGATGCGCGGGCTCATCACCGACAAGGACCTGGAGCGGATGTACCCGCCCGGCTACCTCGTCCCCCTGCGCATCCGCGCGGCGCGCGCGCTGGCCACGCTGGGCTCGCGGCGCCTGTTGGGCTTCTACGCCACGGTCCTGCTGCCGCACGAGCTGACGGACCTCCAGGAGCAGGGCGCGCGTGGCCTCGCCACCGCCAGCCGCCGGGGCGACGAGGGCGCGCTGCTGGACGCGTTGGGCCACTCGCTGGTCGCGGCGCGCTCGTGGGCGGCGGACGGCCTGTCGCGCCTGGGCGATATCCGCGCGCTGCCGGTGCTCACCGGGAACCTGCGCCATGAGCACCTGCCCATCCGGCTGGGCGCCATCCTCGCCTTCGCGGCCCTGGGCCCGGAGGGCGACGGCGGCCTGCTGCACGGCCTGGAGGACGCCGCGCGCGAGGTGCAGGAGATGGTGTTCGCCATCGTGCTCGCCCGCGACCTGCGCGCCAGCCGCGACGGGGGACCGCCGGACCTGCTGACGAGCGCGCTGTCCAGCGGACGTCCGGAGGTGCGCTACGCCGCGGCCCGCGCGCTGGAGCTGCGCACGGAGCCAGACGCGTACCGCGCGCACCTGGTGGAGGTGCTGTTGCCGCCGCGCCCGGAGAAGGCCGGCGACATGAAGGACTGGCCCTCGGAAGAGGACCGGGCCAAGCGCGTCGTGGGGCTCGCCGAGGCGCTCTCCAGCGGCCAGCCGGAGCAGCGCTACGCTGCGGCCCAGGTGCTGCTGCTGCGCAACAAGCCGCTGGACTACTTCCGCGAGGCGCAGAAGGTCGCGCGGCCCCGCTCGCTGGACGCCCCCTGGAAGCCGGAGACGGCCGAGGGTGCGTCGCACGTGGTGCAGCCATCCACGCTGGAGAAGCAGGGCACGGCGTCCGCCACGGGCAAGAGCTGGCTGCGCCGCCTCTTCTCCGCGGTGAAGCCGGCCGAGGGCGGCACCGACGCCACGACGCCGCAGTCGGCGACGCAGGCGGAGCGGCAGCACCTGCGCCGGCTGGCGTTCGGTGCGTACGTGGGCCTGCTGCGCCAGGTGTCCGCGGGCGACGAGGAAGGCCACCGCGTCCGCCGCGACTCCGTGGACCGGGTGGTGAAGCTCACGCAGGAGGGCTACGCGGGCACGTCCGCCGCCGTGGCCGCCCTGCTGCGCGCGCTGGAGGATCCGCACCAGCTCGTGCGGCGCGCGGCGCTCGCGGGCCTCAAGGAGCTGTACCCCGCCGGCAGCGATGAGCCGCTGGCGCTCGCGCTGGCCTCGCTCGCGCCCGACGTGGCGCGCGCGGCGCTGGAGGAGCTGGCGGAGCGCGGCGACGCGGCCCGCCCGCGGGTGACGGCGGCGCTCAACTCGCCGCTGCCGGAGGTGCGCAAGTCGGCCTTCGAATTGCTGGAGAAGCTGAGCCCTCCGGGCAGCCTGGATCCGCTGCTGGCCGCGCTGGGCAGCGAGCACGCCGACCTGCGCGTGGGCGTGATTGAGCGGCTGGCGGGCGCCAACGACTCGCGCGTCACCGAAGCGCTGGGCCGCGCGATGGGCAGTGAGCACGAGGACCTGCGGCTGCGCGCCGCGGAGCTGCTCGCGTGGCGCGGGGATGACCGGGCGGTGGAGGTGCTGGGCACCTTCCTGCGCTCGGAGGTCCCGGCGGTGGTGCGACGTGGGCAGGAGGCCCTCGCGCGACTGGGGACCCCGGCCGCCGTGGCCGCGCTCGCCGCGCGCCTGTCGGTGGCGACGGAGATCCCGGAGCGCACGAAGCTGGTGGCCGCGCTCGGCCGCACGCGCCGTCCCGAAGCGCTGGACGTGCTCGCGCGCCAGAGCGTGGAGGACGACGCGCCCACGGTGCGCCTCGCCTGCGTGACGTCGGCGATGCAGCTCACCTGGCCGCCGGAGCAGGAGAAGCTGGACGAGGAGGACCGCGACCTGAAGAAGCGCGACGCGGCGCTCGCCGTGCGCTTCCTCAAGGTGGCCGTGCGCAGCAACGACCTGGAGGTCCGCAAGGCCGTCGCCGCGGAGCTGGAGCACGGCAAGAACGAGGGCCAGGACGCGCTGCTCGTCTCGCTCTTCACCGACCGCGACGTCACCGTGCGCGCGGAGGCGGTGGCGCGCTACTCGAAGCGCGTGGTGGAGCAGGGCGCGGCGGTGGAGCCGCTGGAGGAGATTCTGCGCGCCGGAGCCCGTGAGCTGATGCTGCCCGCGGCGGAAGGCGTGGCGCACCAGCGCCGCGTGAGCGCCCTGCGGCCCCTCTTGCTGTACGCGCGCGCCGGTGAGCCCGAGGAGCGCGGCCGGGCCCTGCTCGCGCTGGGAACGCTGGGTGACGCGCGCGCCCTCTCCGAGCTGGAGTTGGTGGCCGGCGGTGGCACCCCGGAGGCGCCCGCGGAACAGGACATGGTGCTGGCCGCCATCGAGGCCCTGGGCCGGCTCGCCAGCCGACTGGCCGAGGGCGAGGAGCGCCGCCGCATCGAGGAGAAGGTGGAGGTCGCCGCGGTCGAGGGCACTTCGCCCGAGCACCAGCAGGCCGGCGTGCGCGGCCTGCGCGCCATCGGTGGGGAGCGCGCCCGGGTGAAGCTGGAGGCGCTGCTCGCGGACACCGACACGGACGACGAGGTGCGCATCACCGTGGCGAAGGAGCTGGGCAAGCTCGGCGACCCGGAGGCGGAGAAGGCCCTGGCCGCCGCGCTGGACGAGGATGACGACGACCTGCGCGAGGCCGCACGCAAGGCGCTGGACGCGCTCTTCCCGAAGGACCGCACGCGGGTGGAGTTCCTCGCCGTGGCCAGCACCCAGGAGGACATCTCCGAGCCCGCCGCCTCCTACCTCGCCAGCGAAGGCGACCCGGCGCAGCTCGTGCCCCGGCTGGCCACGCTGGAGAACGCGGAGCTGCGGCTGCGGCTGCGGCGCGGCCTCGCCCGGCGGGGCGCGCTGCCCGTGCCGGAGGTCGTCGCCCTGCTCGGCCACGACAAGCCGGAGGCCCGCGAGGAGGCCGCGATGCTGGTGGGCACCTGGACGGGCGATGCCCGCGAGCCGGGCGCGGTGGACACCGCCGGCCTGACCCGCGCGCTCGTGGCCGCCGAACGGCGCACCGCCGCCGCCTGGGTCACCACGGCGTACCCGACGCGGGCACTGCTGGCCGCCGCCTGGGAGCGGCTGTTGTGGGCGGGCTCGCGGCTGGGCGCGAAGGAGCTGGCCGCGACGTCCGCGGAGCTGCTGCGCAAGGGTGAAACCAGCGCCCCCGCGACCGTGCGCCAGGAAGCGGCGCGGGTGCTGGGACGCCTGAAGGCGGCCAACGAAGCACCGGCCCTGCGCACCGCGCTGGGAGATCCGGACGCCTCCGTGCGCGCCGTCGCCGCGTCGGTGCTGGCCGCGCTGGTCCCCGCCCAGGCCGCGACCTGGGCCCTGGAAGTGAAGCCCTTCGACCCGGTGGCGATGGGTCCCACGGGCGCGAGCGTCGCTCCGGCCGCACTGACGGCCAGCGAGCCCCGCCGGCTCGCCGTGCCGGCGCTGCTGGCGAAGAAGGACGCAGGGCCGCTCAAGGCCGTGGCAGCGGACGCGAAGCCGGAGGTGCGGCAGGATGCGTGGGCCGCGCTGGGCCGCATGGGCGGTGACGAAGCGGCGGCGCTGCTCAAGGCGGCGGCGTTCGACAAGTCCCAGTCGGTGGAGCTGCGCAAGGCGGCCTACCGCGCCCACAAACGTGCACGCCGGGCCGCCGAGCGCGCCCGCAAGGAAGGTCAACCGTCGTGAGCACCGCCACCGCACGTCATCCCGTCGCGCTCAACTACGCCGCTGAGAGCGACGTGGTCGTCACCCCGGACGCCTCACGCGTGCAGCTGGCCCTGGAGGGCTCGCGCGGCACCGTGGGCGTCAGCGGCCGGGTGAAGGACCCCACCCTCTTCCGCGACGCGCTGGCCGCCGCCTTCGGTGTGCTCTCCAGCGACCTGCGCTACCGGGGCCGCGACCGCACCGCGTACCTCGCGTACCTGATGAAGCAGGGCAAGCGCGCCAGCGCTCAAATCTGGGAAGCGCAGAAGGCCTTCCTCGACAACGCGCTCGACGGCGAGGAGAAGAAGGACGCGGTGCTGGACCCGGTCCTCACCGTGGATCCGGATCAGGTGTCGCTGGAGGTCTTCTCCCGCGACGAGAGCGCCTACGCGCGCCTGGCCTTCGACAACAGCCTCTTCGACAACCGCGAGGCCGCGCACGGCTCCACCTTCCTGGACGTGCCCGCGGACCTGCCCGCCCGACTGGACCGCCTGCGCGCCTACGCCCCGGTGACGCTGGAGGCCCACGTCGCCCCGGCCATCAAGCCCGCCTCCACGGAGCCCCGCGCCGTGCGCAACGTGGAGGTCCCCCACGCGTGGCTGCGCGGCTTCCTCCAGGTGCAGTCCGCCGCGACGCTGCCGGCCACGACCTGCTCCATCGCGCCCATCGACCTGTACAACCTGCTCTTCGCGCTGCGCACCCGCCGCTCGAAGAAGGCGCCCCGCGCGCTGCGCTTCGAGCTGGTCCCTGGCGCCCCGCCCCGGATGGTGCTGGAGCCGTGGGAGCAGGTGCTGGAGTGCCACGGCGGCGCGTACACCGGCAGCGCGCCCGCGGTGGTGCGCACCTTCGGCCGTCAGCGCCTCACCGCGCTCGCGCGCCTGCTGCCCCACGCGAAGAGCGTGCACGTGCAGCTGTTGGGGCCGGGCCTGCCGGTGTTCTGGGTCATCGACCTGGGCGCGGCCACGCTGACGCTGGGGCTCACCGGGTGGACGGAGAGCGGCTGGTCCAGCGCCGCCGCCTTCGACGCGCTGATGCCGCGCGACGTGCCGGAGGGGCTCGCGGAGAAGCTGCGCCTGCGCCTGCGCAAGGACGGCCCCCTCCCCTTCGACGTGTTGTCGAAGGACGCGGGCTCGCCCAAGGACCAGGTGCGCGCCGCGCTCCAGCTGGAGTGCCTGCGGGGCCGCGTCCTCTTCGACGTGGCCCGCGGCACCTACCGCCCGCGCGAGTTGATGCCCACCCCGGTGGACGAGGCCGCGCTGCGCTACGGCAACGAGCGTGAGGCTCGCGCCCACCGCCTGCTGGGCGACGGCGGCCCCGGCGCGGGCGAAGTGAAGCTCACCCAGGTGCACGACCTCGTGGGCGAGGGCACGCGCATCCAGGGCGAGGTGGTGGACCGCGAGGCCGTGCGCAGCTTCTTCCCCAGCTTCACGCTGGACCTGGAGGGCCGCGTGAAGGACGCGGGCTGCGGCTGCCCGCACTTCCGCCGCTCGGGGCTGCGCGAAGGCCCGTGCGAGCACATGCTCGCGCTGCGGCTGGTGTACTCGCGCCGCCGCACGGAGGAAGAAGCGCTGCGGCAGACGCCGGAGGGGCGCAAGCTCATCCGCGCGGAGACGCGCTCGTACGTGCGCCGCGACCCGGCGACGGGGCTGGAGCAGGTGTATCGCGTGTCCCTGGATGGCAAGGTGGTGGCCCTCGCGTGGGGGCCTCGCCTGGGCGACCCGCGTCACCAGAAGCTCTGGTTCGACACGGACACGGAGGCGCGCACGGCGTATTTCAGCCGTCTGGAGAAATTGACCGCGGACGGCTACATCGACGCGGCCTCGACCTTGGTGTAAACCCTCAATCAACGGCCCGGCCGCCGACGGGGTGGCTGGAAGGATGGGTGCGACGGACGAAACACGAATCGCGAGTGGTCGAGAGAGGTCTGGACCGCATCAGCCTTAGCGCCTCGAGCGCGGGAGCGGCGTTGCGCCGCTCTGGTTGGAATGCTGGACACTCTCCGCAAGGTAGCCTGTTCTTGGCTCTCTCCCTCCGGTGCACTGGTGCCCGGGCGGGAAGCTGAACCAACGACGCAGCCGCCGTTTTCCCACCCGGGCACCAGTGCACCGGAGGGGAGAGCCGGTGAGGCTACCGTGCCCCAGGTGAGCTGGTGGTGCCTTCCTGGCCTCCCTCGACCGCTCGATTCCGTCCGTCGCCCCGCCTGAAGCCGCCGCGCCCGTCGAAGGTGCCTCGATGACCGCCAAGCTGGAGTCGTTCGTCCCCGCCGCCCCGCCGCAGGCCGTGCCCGAAGTCCCCCCGGCCGCCGCCTCCGCCAACATCGCCTCGAAGCGCGAGGCCCGCCGCGCCGCGCACGAAGTCCTGCTCGCGCGCTGGAAGGCCATCACCGAAGCCGGTGGCTCCAGCGAATGGGTGCACGCGCAGCTCGTGGCCAAGGGCGCGCTCGCGGACGAGGTGGACTTCTCCTCGCTGAAGGAGAAGGAGAAGACGGCCTGGAAGGAGAAGAAGAAGGCCGAGGCCGTGGAGCGCCGCGCCCTGGAGCGCCAGGCCCACGAGGCGTGGAAGACCACGCACATCGACCACCTGGGCGTGGGCATCCACTGGAGCGAGGCGGAAGGCCCGGACCGCTTCGACCTGGAGCACCGCGAGGAGCGCGCGCGCGCCAACGGCCTGCCCGCGCTGGACACGGCGGAGGCGCTGGCGAAGGCGCTGGACGTGAGCGTGTCCAAGCTGCGCGGCTTCGCGTTCCACCGCGACGTGGACACCGGCTCCAACTACGTGTCCTGGCGCATCCCCAAGCGCGACGGCAGCGAGCGCACCATCACCTCGCCCAAGCCGGAGCTGAAGCAGGCGCAGCGCTGGGTGCTGTCCAACGTCGTGGAGCGGCTGCCGGTGCACGGCGCGGCGCACGGCTTCGTGGCGGGGCGCTCCATCCTCACCAACGCGCTGGCGCACCGGGGCGCGGACATCGTGGTGAAGGTGGACCTGAAGGACTTCTTCCCCACCGTGACGTGGCGGCGCGTGAAGGGCCTGTTGCGCAAGGGCGGCCTGCCGGAGGGCACCTCCACGCTGCTGGCGCTGATGTCCACCGAGGCCCCGCGCGAGCTGCTCTCCTTCCGGGGCAAGACGCTGCACGTGGCCAAGGGCCCGCGAGCGCTGCCCCAGGGCGCGCCCACGTCGCCGGGCATCACCAACGCGCTGTGCCTGAAGATGGACAAGCGGCTGTCGGCGCTCGCGCGCAAGCTGGGCTTCACGTACACGCGCTACGCGGACGACCTGACGTTCTCCTGGACGAAGGCGAAGGCCCCCAAGGCGCGCCGGGCCCAGGGCGCGCCGGTGGCGGTGCTGCTCGCGCGCGTGACGGACATCGTGGAGGCCGAGGGCTTCACGGTGCACCCGAACAAGACGCGGGTGGCGCGCAAGGGCAGCCGTCAGCGGGTGACGGGGCTCGTGGTGAACGAGGCGAAGGAAGGCACCCCCGCCGCGCGAGTCCCCCGCGACGTGGTGCGCCGGCTGCGCGCGGCCATCCACAACCGCCAGCAGGGCAAGCCCGGCCGCGAGGGCGAGTCGCTGGAGCAGCTCAAGGGCATGGCGGCCTTCCTCTTCATGACGGACCCCGTGAAGGGCCGCGCGTACCTGGACCAGCTCGCGAAGCTGGAAGCCGCGACGCCGGCCGCCGGAGCGTAGCGGCGAGGAACGCAGGCCCGCGGATTCGCGCGGGCCGCGATTCCTGACGCCATTCAGCGCGCCGTCGCGCCCGTCTTCGTCCGGCGCGACGGCTTCTTCACCGGGGCCTTCTTCTTCACCACGGGCTTTGCCTCCTCGGCCGCCTTCTCCTCCACGGCAGGCCCGGGCTTCAGCGCGCCGTCCGCGAACGCCCGCAGGCGGCGCGGGTACTCCTCCGGGGCCGTCGCGGCGAAGTCGCCGTGGGACGCGCCGGGGATGCGCCACGTCTGGGCATACGGGCCCACGTGAGCGAACAGCTCGTCCAGCAGCGGCTGTCCGGACTCCTCCGTCCCCGCGATGACGAGCAGCGGCCGGGGCTTGATGTGGTCCACGGCGTCAATCGTCCGCACCTCGTCCAGGTGGATGCCGCGCCGCCAGAAGGGAAGCAGCGCCCCCGTCTGCGTCACGACCCCGAAGCGCCGGAAGTCATACGCCGCCGCCAGCCACAGCGTGTTGAAGGGCGACAGCAGCACCACCGCCGCGACCTGCGCATCCTTCGCCGCCACCTCCGCCACCGCCGCCGACCCGATGGAGAACCCC
>NZ_RAWA01000223.1 GCF_003611675.1 Corallococcus sp. CA053C | reverse complement strand
CGGGGGCCAGCGCGGGCGTGGCGGTGTTCGCGGGCGGTGCTCCGGGTGCCAGCTCCCTCGAGGACGCGCAGCGCTGGTCGTTGGATCCGTGGCGCCTGCCGGAGCTGTGGCTGGGCCCGTACCTGGCGAACCCCTCCGTGGAGCGCGCGGTGCCGGAGGAGGTGGTCAAGCCGCTGCTGCACACGGGCGGGTTCTCCACGCTGTGGTCGGATTCGTTGTTCATCGGCGTGCCCGTGCTGGTGCTCGCCCTGGCGGCCCTGCGCTTCATTCCCTTCCGACGGTGGGCCCCGTTCGGCGCGGCGTGGACCGCGCTGCTCGCGCTGGCGCTTGGCGCCGCCCTGCCCTTCTATGCGCTGCTCTACGACGTGCTGCCGCTGTGGCGACCGTTCCGCTACCCGGAGAAGCTCGTCGTGCACCTGTCCCTGGGGCTCGCGGTGCTCGCGGGGCTGGGATGGAAGGCCGTGGTGGCGGCTCCGGAGCGCACGCGCTGGACGGCTCGCGCGGCCGGGATCATCGCTGGGTGCCTTGCCGCCGTGGCCCTCGTGGAGCGCGTGGGGGGCGCGTGGTCGCACGCGTTCGTGCTCGGACGCTGGCCCCGCGTTCCCGTGGAGACGCTGGACACGCTGTCGCACGCCTTCAGCACCGCGGGCTTCGTCGCGGCGGGGATCGCGCTGGGCTGCGCGCTCGTCCTGCCGGGGCTCGCGGACTCCCGGATCCGCATGGGCGCGCTGATGGCGCTGCAACTGGGCGCGTCCTTCACCGCGAACGAGCCGCTGTATGTCCTCGGCTCCAACGAGCTGCTGGACAGTCCGCCGACCTTCGTCCTGACCGTACGCGAGCACGCGGCCCAGACCGGGAGCACCGTGCCCCGGGTGTCGTCCCGCATCCAGCGCTACCGCCTGCCCCGCTTCGAGGGCTTCGAGTTCCAGGACAGCGTCGCGCTCATGTCACGCGCCGCGCTGATGCCCAACACGCCCGCGCTGTGGGGCATCGGCACCGCGGAGGCCTACCTGCCCGCCGCGAGCCCGCGCGTGTTGCACCTCCAGGACACCGCGCCCGGCCTCTTCACCGAGCTGCTGCCCGTCTTCGGCGTGCGATTCAGCGCCTACACCCCGGAGACCTACGAAGCGCTGAAGCAGAAACCGGGGCCGGTGGTGGCACGCGACACCGTGTTCGACCTGCTGCTGGTGGAACACACCGACGCCCGACCGCGCCTCTCGGTGGCGAGGCCCCGGTGCGTGCCCGACGCCGAGGCGGCGCTCGTCCTCCTCCGCGATGCGTCCTTCCGAGCCAGCGCCCAGGCCGCGGTGGAATGCGGCGACGTGCTCCTTCCCGACGCTCGCACCGCGCCCCTCAACGGCCTCGTCCGCGTGGAACAGGATGCGCCCGAACACCTGGTGATGCAGGTGGAGACGCCCGAGGACGCGGTGTTCCTCGTCAACGACGCATGGCAGGCCGGATGGTCCGCCACCGTCGATGGCGTCCCCGCGAAGCTGCTCCCCGCCAACGTCGCGGTGCGCGCCGTGCCCACCCCCCGGGGCCAGCACCGCGTCGAGATGCGCTACCGCGTGCCCGGCCTGCTGCCCGGTGTCCTCCTCTGCGCCGCGACCTGGCTGGCGCTGGCCATGGCCGAAGGGTGGCGGCGTCACCGTCACGCCCGGGAGGCGCGGTCCGCCGTGCTCCAGCCCCCTCCCGACCAGGTCGCCTGAGCAACCACCTACCCGAGCGGTCGGCTGTCCCCTCAAGGGTCGTTCATTCAACAGTGCCCTTCCCCGAAGCCGGGGGACGGGGGTTGGAACCGTGGCGCGGGTGCCTAGCTTGGTTCCCCACCCCCTTCCCTGGACTTCCTCCGTGGCGATCCCCCCTCGCACCGACGTCCGTCCGCCCGCCTTCCCGCGCCGCGTGCTGTCCGCGCTCCTGGGCGCGACCCTGCTCCTGTCCACGACCTCCGCGAGCGCGCAGTCCGCGCCCACGCCGCTGGAGGACAACCGCACCATCACGCTGGGCTACATCGGCATCGCGTATGAGCTGGGCGGCATCATCGACCCCACGCTGCAACCCGGTGGCACCAGCAACGCACGTCCGAACTGGTTCACCTTCGCGCCCCACGCCTCCCAGGCCGGCGGCAAGGGCATGTACAGCGCGGCGCTCGCGCGGCACTTCATCGCCGCGGTGCGGCTGCAGCCCTCGCTGTCGCTGACGAACGCGTTGGACCGGCTGGGCCTCACCGGCGCGACGCGGCTCCAGCTCCAGGACCTGTCCCTCCAGCTCATCGCGCAGGGTCTCACCGCCGACGCGGCGGCGGCGCTGAGCGTGATGACCAGCTCGCTCAACGTCGCGGTGCTCGCGGATTCGCGCACCCTGCTCGCCACCGCGTCGCGCCTGGGCGCGCTGTACTGGAGCGCTCCGGGCCTGTCGCCACTCGACAAGACGGAGGTCATCGTCGTCACGCTGGAGCGCACGCTGCACGAGGGCAACCTCGCCATCTTCAACGACATCGGCGGCTCCGCGCGCCTGTACCTGGACTGGCGCGCCGCCGCGACGGGCGCCATCACGCCGGAGCGCGTGCTTACGGAGTTCACCCTCGTGGACGCCGTCAACACGGAGGCCCAACAGGCGTATGACTTCGCGCTCGCGCACGCGGAGGACGTCCCGCGTCCGCGGCGCATGGACCTGCTCTTCCCCGGCCTGCACTGGAAGAGCCTGCTGGTGGCGGCCTTCGCCGTCTACGAGGAGGCGCGCCTCGCGCCCACGCCCGCACGGCGCGACGCGCTCATCGCCATGGGCAACAACTACGTCGCGTGGCGCGAACAGCGCGACCAGGCCCAGCCCGTCTTCACGCCCGCGGGCAACCCCACCGACGAGGTGTCCCGCGCGGCCGTGCTCCAGGCCCTGACGCCGTTCCTGATGACGGACTTCGGCACGGTCCGCTGGACCTACGCGGACTTCGCCTACGCCCAGCCGGACCGCGACGGCAGCCCGCTCACCTCCCCTCCGACCGAGTACAGCTGGGCGGACTTCTGGGACCGCTGGAACGGCATCCTCTTCGCGTTCGACTCGGCCTACACGCGGCCCTCGGAGCTGTGGGTCATGCCAGAACCCCTCACGGACCCGCTCGGCTGACAGACCACCGCGCGACTATTCCGCTCTGGCTTGACGGGTGCGGGCGGCGTGCGGGAGCGTGCCCCTTCTGATGAGTCCCCTCCCTGGCGGTCCGTTCGAGCCCGCTCGCCCCGTCTCCGCGGACGACCCGCACGCGGCGAGCACCGGCGTTACTCGCACGATGAAGGACGCCACGCAGCTTCCGCTCCCGGCCGACGAGGCCAGCATGTCCGCGCAGACCCGCTTGCAGGTCCTGCGGGAGATGATGGCCGAGGCGTTCCTGGCGCTGGATGCGCAGGGGAACATCCAGGAGTTGAACCACCGCGCCGCGTCCCTGCTGAGTCTGCCGCATGAGCGCTGCGAGGGCCTGACGCCGTGGGCGGCGCAGCCCGGGCTGGCTGGGACGCCGCTGCACGAGCGACTGCTGGACGCGCTCGCCACGCGTGAGCCCGCGCGGTTCCTGTCGGAGCTGCCCTCCGGGGTGTGGCTGGAGGTGTCGGTGCGCCCGGTGGGCGGCGAGATGTGGGTGCTCGCCACGGACATCACCCGTCGGCAGCGCGCGGAGAACGAGGCCGCGCGCACCGACGAGCGCTTCCGCCAACTGGGCGAGCGCTTCCAGGTGGCGCTGGAGTCCGCGCAGATGGCGGTGTGGGAGACGAACCTGGTGACGGGGCAGGTGTTCCGCTCGGAGGGACACGACCGGCTCTACGGCTACCCGCAGCCCCTGGCCGAGTGGACGCACGAGCAGTTCCTCGCGTCGCTGCACCCGGACGACCGGCCGGCGGTGGAAGCGCAGGTGACGTCCATCTTCCACAACGACGTGCTGGCGTACGCCTCCACGTTCCGCACGCGCTGGCCGGACGGCTCGTGGCACTGGCTCAACAGCCGCGCGCGCGTCATCCGCGACGCGAACGGGCGGGTGATGGTGGTGCGCGGCGCCATCCTGGACATCACCGCGCTCAAGGAGACGGAAGAGGCGCTGCAGGAGGCGGTGCGCACGCGCGACGACTTCCTGTCGCTGGCGAGCCACGAGCTGCGCACGCCGCTCACGTCGCTGCGCCTCCAGGTGGACCTGCTGCGCCGCATGTCCACGTCGGCCGGGGACGAGACGATCGGATCCCCGAAGGTGTCGTCGCGGCTGGAGTCCGCGGACCGGCAGCTGCGGCGGCTGGGCGCGCTGCTGGAGAACCTGCTGGACGTCAGCCGGATCCGCACGGGCAAGCTGGACTTCGACCTGGCGCCGGGAGATCTGGCGACGGTGGTGGAGGACCTGGCCGCGCGGTTCGCGGACGAGGCGAAGCAGGCCGGCGTGGAGCTGCACGCGCACGTGGACGGGCCGGCGCCGTGCCGGTTTGATCCGCTCCGGATGGAGCAGGTGGTCAGCAACCTGATGGCCAATGCGCTGCGCTACGGCCGGGGCACGCCGGTGCGCGTGTGGCTGCGCCAGCAGGCCGGAGAGCTGCGGCTGACGGTATGTGACAGCGGCCCGGGTGTCCCCGCTTCCGAACGCGAGCGCATCTTCCAGCGCTTCGCCCAGGGCCAGGGCTCCGCGCGTACGGGGGGCCTGGGGCTGGGGCTCTACATCGTGCGGCAGATATTGGAAGCGCACGGCGGCCGCGTCTGGGTGGAGGACGCGCCCGGGGGTGGCGCGGCCTTCGTGGTGACGCTGCCGCTGGATGGCGCCGCGTAGGCCACGCGGAGCGCGGGCCCCTTCAGCCGAAGCGCTGGCGGAACGTGCGCAGGTTGGGCCCCTGCCCGTCCCGCTCGTACACCGCGAACACCACGCGACTGAACGCGCCCGCCATCGTGGACAGCCCGCGCGCGAAGGCCTCCGCCGCGTCATGCGGGTTGTTGCGGAACGCGCCGCAGCCCCACGCGCCCAGGATGAGCGTGCGGTGCCCGTGGTGCGCCGCCACCTGGAGCACCTTGAGCGCCCGGTCGAACAGCACCTCGCGCAGCTTCAGCGCGACCTCCGAATCCTTCGTCGGCAGCAGCTTCGCGTTGGGCGCGGGCGCGGTGACGAGCGACACGGGGTACGGACGCTCCAGCAGGTCGTAGTGCTCGTTGCGGAAGAACGGCACGTCGGGCGAATACAGCAGGTGGTCCGTGTACAGCGGCGAGCGCGCCTTGCGGTTCACCTCGTAGTACTCCGGCCACTTCAGCAGGCACGGATACAGCGCCGAGCACCGCGCCAGGTCCTCCTCCTGCGCCTTCGCGCCCGTGAGGAAACCGCCGCCCGGGTTCACCGCCGACGCGAAGTTGAGCGCGAGCACCCGCTGCTCGCCCTCCAATTCCACCAGCCGGCGCGCGGCCTCGCCCGTCTTCTCCGCTGTCACTTCGACCGAGAAGCCGCTCACGGGCGAAGGGCGCGTGAGGCGCTCGAAGTCGCCGGGGCGCAGCAGCACCGTGCCCTGGACCGCGTGGGCCACCGCGTCGCGGACGGACACCTCGCGGCCGGAGAGCGCCACGTAGGTGCCCTCCTCCACGATGCGCAGGGTCTCGTCCGCGACCTGCGTCAGGCCCATGACGTCATTCGCAGCCGATGCGCGTGGTGGCCACCGCGAGGTCGTCGATCCACGTCTCCGACGCGGAGTCGCCGTGCGGGTGCACGAAGCCATAGCCCACCGCGAAGTTGCTGAACGGCCGCATGCCCACGTTCGGGAAGTCGAACGCCTGCGCGCCGTTCACCCAGACCTGCGCATGGCCCGTGGTGGCCGTCGCCGTGGCGCGCTGCACGCCCCACTCGATGCAGGTCCACTGGTTGGGCGACGTCTTCACCGTCACGGGATCCTGGAGGTTCCAGCCCGTGCCCTCGATGCCGCTCCAGTCATCCAGCGCGAAGCCGCCGTTGATCATGCCCTGCAGCTCGATGCCGCCGAAGTTGTTTTCCTTGGGTGAGAACAGGATGAAGTACGTCCCCATCACGTCCTGGGGCGCCGCCCGGTTCAGGTACACGTACGCGCGCGCATAGAGCGTCGTGCCGAACGTGGGGATGTCCTTGCGCAGGTGCGCGATGGTCTGCGGATCCGCCTCCTGGCCCAGCGGGAACTCGTTGTGGCCCGCCTCCGTCACCACGTGCAGCGCGCCGCTGCCAGAGCGGGTGCGCGTGCCATCGATGGCGATGGTCGCGTTGTGCTCCTCGTCCGGGGTCTTCCAGCCGTTCTGCCCGTTGTCGAAGTTCTCGCAGAGGATGGCGTTGGCCGGGCACTTGCCGTTGCCGGTGCCGCCCGTGCCCCCATCCGTTCCGGGTGACGTGCCACCGTCCGGGTCGCCGCCCGTATCGCCGTCGTCACTGCACGCGGGCAGCGCGCCCACCGCGAGGGAAGCCATCAACAACGCCAGTGCCGAAGTCGAACGCATGGGTCCTTCCGAGGAATGGGTCGCGGGCGTCGCGCTCCTGCGGCGCGAACCCACGACGTGATGCAGTCCTAGCACGGCCCCCCGTCGTCGCTGGAATGGGGCCCGGAGGACCCGGGAATCCAGCAGGCGGGCAGGCCCGCGCGTGGGTGACGAGAGGCCCCCGGGGACCATACGGCTGTCGTGAACTGATGGATGCGCGCCCGTCGCGATCACAAGTGCTCACTAGCGGCCCACGGCCCTGCCCGACGGGTGCGTGTTGCCGTTCCGGCCCGTACTGCTTTCAATGTGAAGTGCTGTCGCCAGGGGCGTCACCCTCACGGGCAGCACGGCGGAACGAGGTGGGAGCGGGTGGGGTTTCCTGGCATCGGGGGAGAGCTGCAGATGGCAGATGCCTTCCGAGGACTCACGGTCGTCGAGCCTCCGGCCGACGCGGGGCTCTCCGGCCGTGACGCGCCCACCGCGCGGCACCTGCCGCCCACGGGCTCCGTGGCGCTCGTCTTCACCGACATCCAGGGGTCCACGCGGTTGTGGGAGCGGTGTGGCGCGAGCATGCGCGACGCGCTGGAGCTGCACGACAACGTGTTGCGAGCGCTGCTGCGAGGCACGGACGGCTACGAGGTGAAGTCGCAGGGGGACGCCTTCATGCTCGCCTTCGCGTCGCCGGTGGAGGCAGTGCGGTGGTGCCTGCGCGCCCAGGAAGCGCTCCTGCACGCGAGCTGGCCCGCGGCCCTGCTGGCGGAGCCGGACGCGGCGGAGGAGTACGCGCCCGAGGGGCTGACCCACCGGGGGCTGCGCGTGCGCATGGGTGTGCACGTGGGCGAGCCCGAGTGCCGCGTGGATCCGTCCACCCACCGGCTGGACTACCTGGGGCCGCCGGCGAACCTCGCGGCGCGCGTGGCGGACGCGGGCCACGGTGGCCAGGTGCTCTTGAGCAGCGCGGCGTGGGCCCGGGTCGCGCCGGAGCTGCAAGCGCTGGGGATGCCCGTCGCGCGCACGCTGGGGGTCTTCCGGCTGCGCGGCGTGGGCGACAGCGTGACGCTGGTGGAGCTGTCGCCCGCGTCCCTCGCGCACCGGCGCTTCGCGGCGCTGCGTGCCCCCCGCGAGCGGCCCGGCAACGTGCCCGCGGTACGGCAGGACCTGGTGGGTCGCGCCGAGGAGCTGGACCTCTTGCGCCAGTGGGTGAGCGAGGGCGCGCGGCTGATCAGCATCCTGGGCCCCGGCGGCATGGGGAAGACGCGGCTCGCCACCCACTTCGGAGGGCTGGAGTCGGACGCGGGCGGCTGGGAGGGCGGCGTCTGGCGGTGCGACCTGGAGGAGGCGCTGACGGCGGACGACCTCTGCCACGCGGTGGGGCGGGCCCTGGGCGTGCCGCTGGCGGCGGACGGCGATGGCAGCACGCCCGCGGAGCGGCTGGGCCGGGCGCTCGACGGATGCGGGGACGTGCTGGTCATCCTCGACAACGTGGAGCAGGTGGTGCGGCACGTGCCGGCGACGCTCGGGCGGTGGCGGGTGCTGGCGCCGCGCGCGCGCTTCCTCGTCACCACGCGCGAGGCCCTGCGGCTGCCCGGGGAGCGCGTGTTGGATCTCGCCCCGCTGGGGCTGCCGCAGGCGGGCGAGACGCGCTGGGACGCCATCATCCACTCGGACGCGGTGCGGCTGTTCGTGCAGCGGGCCCATGAGGCGCGCGGCGACTTCCTGCTGAGCCCCGCGGAGGCGCCGTGCGTCGCGGACATCGTGCGGCAATTGGACGGCATCGCGCTCGCCATCGAGCTGGCCGCCGCGCGCGTGAGCGTGATGGGCGTGGAGCAGCTCCGCGACCGGCTGGCGAAGCGCTTCGAGCTGCTGCGCGGCGGACGGCGCGACGCGCCCGAGCGACAGGCCACGCTGCGGGGCGCCATCGACTGGTCGTGGAACCTGCTGGAGCCGGCCGAGCGCGCAGCGCTGGCGCAGTGCTCGGTGTTCCGGGGCGGCTTCACGCTCGAAGCCGCCGAAGCGGTGCTCGTGTTGCCGGACGGATCGCCGGACGTGCTGGAGGTGCTGCACTCGCTGCGCGCCCGCTCGCTCCTGTTCGCGCGCGAAGTGGGAGCGCCCGGAGGCTTCCTGCGACTGGGGCTGTACGAGAGCATCCGTGAGTACGCGGCGCTGCGCCTGCGCGAGCGCGGCGACGGCGCGGACTGCGAAGCCCGGCACGCGGACTGCTACCTCCAGCTCGCGGGTCGCCTGCGGGAGCGGGTGCAGCGCACGGGAGGGGCAGCGGCGCTGCGGCGGCTGGCCCTGGAGCGCGAGAATCTCTTGGCCGCGTGCGACAACGCGATGGCGGTGCGGCCCGCGACCGCGGAGTCGCTGGGCCGCGCGCTGGAGACGCTGGTGGCGCTGGAGCCGGATGCGCGCACGCGCGGGCCGGTGGGGCTGCTGCTGGAGCGGCTGGAGCGGGCGGTGGACGCGTCGTCCCATGTGCCGGTGGCGCCGCTGAATCGCGCGGACGCGCTGGCGGTGATGGGCCGCGCGTACCTGGACGCGGGCCAGCCGGAAGCCGCGCGCAGGGCGCTGGAGGAGGTGCGGAGCGTCTTCCACACGCTGGGCGAAGCGGCGTCGGAGAAGCGCGTGCTCGTGGACCTGTCCATCGTCGCCCGCCATGCCGGGGACGTGGCCACCGCGTGGACACTGGTGGGTGACGCGCAGGCGCTTCCCTCCCGGGGCGACCGCTGGCTGGAGGCCTACGCGGTGGGCAACCTGGGCCTCGTCGAACAGGTGCGGCGCGGCCCGCAGGCGGCCATCCCCCACCTGCGCGCGGCGCTGGCGCTGTTCCGCGAGGTGGGCGACGTGACGTTCGAGGTGGGCTTCCTCACCAACTGCGCGGTGGCCATCGGCGAGGCGGGCGACACCGGCGAGGCGGTGCTGCTGCTGGGTGAAGCGCTGGCCCGCGCGACGAGCGTGGAGGACCGCACCGGACAGGCGCTGGCGAGGCTCAACCTGGGCTGCTACCTGCTGGACGTGGGCAGCCTCGCGGAGGCGTGCGAGCACCTGGAGGCCGCGGTGCGCGTCTCGCGGCTCATGGGCCAGCGGCTGCTGGAGGGCACGTCGCTGGGAGAGCTGGGGCGCGCGTCGCTCGCCAGGGGTGAATGGAAGCAGGCCCGCTCCGCGCTGGGTGAAGCGGTGAGCATCCTGGGCCGTGCGTCCCGCTGGCAGGCCCTGCGCTTCATCGCGCACCTCGCCGCGCTGGAGGCCACGTGTGGCGAGCTGCGCGCGGCCCGCGAGGGCTTCGCGGCGGTGGAGGGCGCTCCAGAGCTGCGCGAGGACCCGGCCCTGCGCCAACTGGTGGACCTGCTGCGCGCCACCCTGGACCTCGCCGAGGCCAGCGCCGCCCCGACAGGCAGCGGCGAAGGCCACGAAGCCCGGAGCGCGGCGTGGCGTCGCATCGAAGCCGCGCGGCACGCCCCGCGAGAGACGGCCTCGTCGGACATCCGCGGCGCGCTGCGCTTCCTGGAGGCCCACCCCTGCGTCGCCGAATCACACCCGAGCCTCTGAAGGCCCCCTGCCCCGCTACGGCTTCGCGGCGGGTGCTTGCGCGGGCTTCGCGAAGCGGCGGAAGAAGCTGTCGTCGTTCCAGCGCGGACGCTCGGGCGCATCCGCCACCGCCAGCGTCATCCCGGTCATGAACGTGATGAAGCGCGCGGCGCCCTCGCGGTCCACCGGCTGGGACACGTCATCCGACGGCGCGTGGTAGCGGTCGTTCAGCCACTGCTTGATGATCTTCTGCTCCGGCGAGCCCGGCGTGTAGCCGAACTTGAAGGCCATCGCGGGCACGCCCTCGCGGATGAACGAGTACTGATCGCTTCGCACGAACGCGTTGCGATCCGGCTCCGGATCCGGGAGCACCTGCACGCCCTGCTGCGTGGCCACCTGGGTGAGCGTCGCGGCCAGCGTGGACTCGTCCTTGCCGTGCGCGATGACGGACGTGAACGGCCAGAGGGGCATGAACATATCCAGGTTGAGGTCCGCCACCAGCGAGGAGGCGGGCACGGGCGGCCGGGACGCGAAGTACTTCGACCCGAGCAGCCCCTTCTCCTCCCCCGTCACCAGCACGAAGAGCACCGAGCGCTTCGGCTTCCGGGGTTGGTCGTGCAGCGCCCGCGCGACCTCCAGCAGCGCGGCCACGCCGGACGCGTTGTCCATGGCGCCGTTGTACAGGCGGTCGCCCTTCACCGGGTCGCCGAGGCCCACGTGGTCCAGGTGCGCGCTGAGCACCACGTACTCCTTCGCGAGCACTGGATCCGCGCCGGGCATGACGCCCACGACGTTCATCGACTTCAACGGCTTCACGTCGATGGCGAGCTTCACCTTGAGGCGCGAGGGCAGATCGAACTTCGGCAGCGGCTGGTCCGCGTTGGCCAGCGCCACCAGCGCCTCGTAGGTGTGCGGCGCGCCCTCGAAGAACTTCTGCGCGTGCACCACGTTCACGACCGTCGCCACCTTCAGGCCGCGCGAGTCATTCAGCGCCGGCTCCGCGAACAGCACCGTGGGGTTCCGGCTGGAGCCCACCACGCGCTCCCACGGCAGCTCCAGCATCTTCGGGTTCTGGAGGTAGACGTACCCCACGGCCCCCGCGGCCTTGAGCACCTTCACGCGCTCCGTCCACGAGGAGAAGTGGGACTTCAGCGGGCCCGGGATGTTGCCGGGTCCACCCTGGAGGATGACCACCACCTTGCCCTTCAGGTCCAACCCCGCCAGGTCGTCGTAGCCCTTCTCCGGGATGGACAGGCCGTACCCCACGAACACCAGCGGCGCGTCCACGGTGCCGCTGTCGCCCTGCCGCGCGGACAGGACAACGTCCTCGCCCTGCACCAGCGGGAGCGTCTGGCCGTCGCGCACCAGCGCGATGCTGGACTTCGCCTCGTTGAGGCGGTGTGACTTCAAGGCCATGGGCTGCAGGAAGCCCGTCTTCATCACCGGCTTCACGCCCAGCGCGGCCAGCTCCTTGGAGACGTAGCCCGCGGCGATCTCATGGCCCTTGCTGCCCGTGTCACGCCCTTCCAGCGCGTCACTGGAGAGGACCTCGACGTGCTTCCACCAACGGTCGCTCCCGGACACGGGTGGCTCGGCGGCGAAGGCCCCGGAGGAGACGAACAGCGCGAGCGCGGCGACGGAAGAGGCTCGGTTCATGAGGACGCGTTTAGGGCGACGGGCGCCCGGGACGCAACCGCGATGTCCCCACCCGGGCAGGCGACCCCGGGCGGCTCAGGTGACGGCCTCAGGCCCGCACGCCCAGCCGCCGGCCGCGCAGCTCCGACAGCGTGCGCGCATCCAGCAGCACCGCGGACTTCTCCTGCGGGGACAGGGGCTCCACCGCGCCCGCCAGCAGCTTGCGCCGCGCGGAGGCGAGCGCCCCGGGGACGCCCGCCGTCGGGTGGGCCTCCAGGAGGGCCAGGTGCAGCGCGTGCGCGCGCGGATCCGTGAGCACGTGATCCAGCGCGTCGTCCACCGGCTCCAGCCCCTCTTCGGAGAGCTCCTGCGCGCGCACCAGCACGGCGGGCGGCGCGACCTCCTCCGGGATGAGGAACAGGCCCCGGCGCTGCGCCCACAGGCCCAGCGACGCGCGCGCGGTGTAGACGGAGATGGCCGGGGCCAGCCACAGCCCCAGGATGACCGGCGACAGCCACGCCAGCATCCCCGGTGCCACCGCCACCGTCAGCGCCGCGAGCACCACGCCCACCGCCATATGCCACTTGTGCCGCCGGAAGGCCTCCGACCACGGCAGATCGGTGTCCTCGCGCTGCTGGCTGGACCACGTCACGCGGTAGCCCAGCAGCGTCCCGAACACGAAGTGGGACTGGAACAGCATCATCACCGGCGCCATCAGCGTGGACACCACGCCCTCCAGCGCCACGCTCAGCACCAGCTTGAAGCGGCCGCCCATGCGCGCGGCCTCCGCGCGGTCCGCGAGCACCAGCCCCAGGCCCATGAGGCGGGGGATCCACAGCATCGCCAGCGACGCGGCCATCAGCCGCAGCGCGCCCGCCGTGTCGAACGCGTCCCCACCGGGCAGCGTGGACTGGAAGTCCACCAGCGTGACCGGGGAGAAGAACCACTCGTGCAGCGCGGCGAACAAGCCAGACACCAGGAAGATGAGCCACAGGGGCGACGCCACGTACGACATCACGCCCATGAGGAAGTGCATCCGGCTCATCGGGTGCAGGCCGCCCGCCATCACCAGGCCCAGGTGCTGGAGGTTGCCCTGGCACCAGCGGCGGTCGCGCTGCGCGTACGCCAGCAGGTCCGGGGGCGGCTGCTCGTAGCTGCCACCAAGCTCCGGCACCAGCCACACCGTGAAGCCCGCGCGACGCATCAGCGCCGCCTCCACGAAGTCATGGCTGAGGATGTGGCCGCCGAAGGGCTGCTGCCCCGGCAGCACCGGCAGGCCGCAGTGCTCGATGAAGGGCGCCATGCGCAGGATGGCGTTGTGGCCCCAGTAGTTGGAGTCCCCCAGCTGCCACGCCGCGGCGCCCGCCGCCACGATGGGCCCGTACATGCGGCCCGCGAACTGCTGCAGGCGCGCGAACAGCGTGGAGCGGCCCACGTTCTGCGGCGGCACCTGGAGGATGCCGGCGCCCGGGTTCAGCTCCATCAGCCGGGCCATCTTCACCACACTGTCGCCCGCCATCAGGCTGTCGGCGTCCAGCACCAGCAGGAAGTCGTAGCGGCGGCCCCAGCGCTCGCAGAAGTCGGCCAGGTTGCCGGCCTTCTTGCCGGTGTTGTCCGAGCGGCGCCGGTAGAAGATGCGGCCCTGCCCGTTCACCCGACGGCACAACTCCGACCACGCCAGCTCCTCCGCGACCCACGCCTCCGCGCGCGTGGAGTCGCTGAGCACGTAGAAGTCGAACGCCTCCAGGAGACCCGTGGCCGCCACCGATTCGTAGGTGGCCTGCACGTGCGCGAACACCGACGCCGGATCCTCGTTGTGGATGGGCATCACCACCGCGGTGCGGCGCGTGAGCGGCCCCGCGGCTTCGGCCTCCGTCGGCCAGCGCAGGCCCGGCACGCGGCGGTTCGACACGAGCTGCACGAAGCCCGCGACACCGCCCCAGAACGACAGCGCGATCCACGCGAAGCACAGCGTGAACAGCGCCAGGACCAACAGCTCCGGCACCGTGGTGCCCCGGGCGCTCAGCAGCCGGTGCATCTCCACGGATGCAAACCCGGTGGTCAGGGCCGCCAGCCCCAGCACCATGACGCGGCGAGGACGGGCCATGGCCGGCGAGTACGGTTCGGCGTTCATGCGTGCTCCAGGCCTAGCGCGACGGCGACACGTCCGCCCGGCTGTCCGGACGCAGCCAGCGGCGCACCAGCTCCATGAAGGGATTGAGCACGAGCACCTGCTCGCGCATCTGGCAGGGCACCTCCGCCGGGGCCGCCATCGGCACCGACTCGCACACCGCGCGGCGCCACGCCTCCGGCAGGTTTCGCGGCTCGCGCATCAGCACGTCCGCGCCCCAGCGCGCGCCGCCCACCAGGACGAACGCGGCCCGGCCGCGCACGAGCAGCGACGGACCGACATGCGACGGACCGAGCACCCAGCTCGCCAGGCGCTCCAGGTCTCCACGGCCGGTGAAGCCGAAGTCCTGGAAGAAGCCCTCCAGCGCTTCGCGGGTGTCCGCGCGGGCCTGGGGCATCTCCGGGGCGAAGGAGAGGAAGGGGTGCGTGGTCACGGAATCCACAGGTAGCTCCAGGTCTCGGTGAGGGTCTCGGAACCGCGTTTCAGGAAGCAGCGAAGCTCGATGGGGCCTTCGCCATCAGGCAGAAGCTCGAAGGCCGCGCGGTAGCCGCCGGTGATGGCGTGGGCCTCCGCGCGCGGATGCAGCACCTGGCCCCGGGAAGCCGTGACGACCGCTTCCACCGGGCCCGTGCCCTCCCCGTTGCCGGGGGTGAAATCGAGGACGAAGCGACGCGCCCCCACCCGGGTGCCCGCCGCGACACGCGTCGCAGCGACGACGGACCCACCGGCCTTCACGCCCTCGGGCGCGAAGCCCCAGGACAGCCGATACGAGAACCCAAGGTGTGCACCCGCCGGCACCGGCGCATCCGGCACCCAGAAGGCCACGACGTTGTCGTGGATCTCCTCGCGGGTGGGGATCTCCACCAGCCGCACGGAGCCCTGCCCCCAGTCCCCCACCGGCTCCACCCAGGCACCCGGCCGGCGCTCGTAACGCGCCTCCAGGTCCTCGTAGCTGGTGAACGCCTGGTCGCGCTGCAGCAGGCCGAAGCCCGCGAGCCCGCCCGTGTGGAAGCTGCTCACCTGGAGCTGCCGGGGGTTCTTCAGCGGGCGCCACAGCTTCTCGCCGTTCTTCATCCACACGGAGAGGCCGTCGGAGTCGTGCACCTCGGGGCGGAAGTCGTCGAAGTCGCCCCGGTCGTTCTCGCCAAAGAGATACATGCTGGTGAGCGGCGCCAGGCCCCACTGCCGCACCTGCTTGCGCGCGAACACCGTCGCCTGCACCTCCATCACCGTCTGGACACCCGGGCGGATGGCGAAGCGATACGCGCCCGTGGCGCTGGGGCTGTCGAGCAGCGCGTGCACCACCACCGTGTCCGCGCCCGCCGCCGGCGTCTCCAGCCAGAACTCGCGGAACGTGGGGAACTCCTCGCCCTCCGGCAGCGCCGTGTCGATGGCGAGCCCGCGCGCGGACAGCCCGTAGAGGTTGCCCTTGCCCAGCGCGCGGAAGTAGCTGGCCCCGAGGAAGGCGACGAGCTCGTCGTAGTAGCCCTTCGTGTTCAGCGGCGCGTTGATGCGGAAACCCGCGAAGCCGTTCACCTTGCCCTTGGGCGGCGTGCCCACCAGGGCCCCGTAGGTGAACTGGTCCGTGGAGAACGGCAGCGCTCGCGCCTTGCCGCCCTCCACCACGTTCACCCCCACGGGGCGCGTGTAATAGAAGCCCGGATGGAAGAACTGCGCCCGGAAGGGCAGCCCCCCGGCCTTCCACAGCGAGCTCTCCTCACGGAAGCGGATGTCCCGGTACTGATCGTAGGTGAGCGCCTCGAAGGACGGCGGCACCCCGACGGGCGGCTCCTGGTACGGCTTCGCGGCCAGCGCACGGGCCTTCTCCAGCACCGTGTCAGCGGAAAACCCCGACCCTGCCCCGCGCCCCGCCGGGGCCGGGTCGGGGTTTTCCGCTGACA
>NZ_RAWA01000222.1 GCF_003611675.1 Corallococcus sp. CA053C | reverse complement strand
GGGTTTGCCCCCGGCGACTGGCCTGGAATCCGGTCCTTCCCCACCCGCGGCCCTACCCTCGGGGGCTGAAGCCCGCCGCCCGGACCACCGCCTCCGACAGGCCGGCGCCCTGAACAGCGTCCGGGGCGCCCCGGAGGGCGAACAGCCGGGCCACGTACTTGCCGATGAGGTCCCCCTCCAGGTTCACCTGCGCCCCGGGGCCCTTCCCGTGCAGCGTGGTGCGCTGTTGCGTCTCCGGAATGAGCTGCACCCGGAAGCGGTCCGCCTCCACCGCGTTCACGGTGAGGCTGATGCCGTCCACCGTCACGGAGCCCTTCTCGATGAAGCAGGGCGCCAGCTCCGGGGGCAGCCGGAACACCATCACCCACGAGCCGCCCTCCGCGAACGTCTCCAGCACCTCGCTGACGGCGTCCACGTGGCCCGACACCAGGTGCCCTCCCAGCCGGTCCCCCAGCGCCAGGGCGCGCTCCAGGTTCACCTTGTCGCCCGTCCGCCGGGCCCCCAGGGTGGTGCGCCGCAGCGTCTCCGGCGCGGCCTGCACCCGGAAGGTGTCCCCGCCCTTCTCCACCACCGTGAGGCACGCGCCGTCCACTGCGATGGATTCCCCCAGCGCGAACGCCTCCGCGCCCAGCGAGGTGCGAATCCAGAGGTCGGTCATCGCGCCGGGCGCGATGCGGGTGACGGTGCCAGTGTCCTGGATGAGGCCGGTGAACATGGGCGCGACTCTAACGACTCAGAGCAGCGCGCGCAGGAGGACGTCCTCTCCCACCCGCTCCACCGTCAGGTCCTTCACGGCCAGCGCCTGGGCCATGTCCTTCACGCCCAGCTCGCCCGCCCACGACAGCCCACCGGCCCCCACCAGCTTGGGAGCGAGGAACAGGGCGAGCGCATCCGCCAGGCGCTCGCGCAAGAGCGTGCCGTACATCCCCGCCCCGCCCTCCACCAGCACGTGGTTGAGCCCCTCCTTCGCCACGCGGCGCAGCACGGCCTTCAGGTCCACGCGGTCCTGCTTCGCGCGCACGTGCCAGACCTCCACGCCCTGCGCGAGGAACCGCCGCGCCCGGCGTCCCTCCGGATCCTCCAGCGTGGCCACCACGGTGCGCGCGGCGCTGCGCTGGTTGAAGACGGTGTGCCCGGGCGACAGCTTGAGGTGCGAGTCCACCACCACGCGCACCGGGTCCTTGCCTCCACCGCCGGGCAGCCGGGTGGTGAGCTGAGGGTCGTCCATGCGCACGGTGTTGGCGCCCACGAGGATGGCGTCCACCTGGTCGCGCAGCCGGTGCACCCAGGCGCGCGAGGCCTCGCCCGTCACCCAGCGGGAGTCGCCACCCGGCGCGGCAATCTTCCCGTCCAGCGTCACCGCGGCCTTGAGCGTCACCCACGGCAGGCCCGTGCGCATGACCTTGAAGAAGGGACGGTTGAGCGCGTCCGCCTCATCCTGGAGGACGTGCGTCACCACCGCGACGCCGCCGCGCTTGAGCCGGTTCAGCCCCTTGCCGCTCACCAGCGGGTTCGGATCCGACGACGCGCTGAACACGCGCCGCACGCCGGCCTCCAGCACCGCGAGGCTGCACGGCGGGGTGCGCCCGTAGTGGTCGCACGGCTCCAGCGTCGTGTAGAGGTCCGCGCCGCGCGCCTTGGAGCCGGCGGCCTCCAGCGCGACGACTTCGGCGTGCGCCGTGCCGGCCTTCTTGTGGTGGCCGCGCGCGATGATGCGGCCGCCCTTCACCAGCACCGCCCCCACCACGGGGTTGGGGCTGGTGCGGCCCAGGCCCTTGGCGGCCTCCTCCAGCGCGATGCGCATGAAGAACTCGGCCACCGCGCGGTCGAAGTCCGCCGCGCGCTTCGCCCGGGGCGTCTTCGCAGCCTGCAACCGTCCCCGCGTGAGCAAGCGCATACCGCCCTTCCTAACCGTCCTTGGGCGGAGTCGAAGGTGGCTTCACCTTGCGCTCACGCTCCTGGTCCTCGAGCAGGTCCTTCAGCTCGTGCATGAACTCGGAGATGTCCCGGAAGCTGCGGTACACGGACGCGAAGCGCACGTAGGCCACCTCGTCGAGTTGCTGCAACCGCCGCATCACCTGTTCGCCAATGGAGGACGAGGGCACTTCCTTCTCCCCCATCCCCTGGAGCATCCGCTCGATGTCCTCCACCGTCTCTTCCAGCTGCGCGGCGGACACCGGGCGCTTCTCGCAGGCCTTCTTCAGGCCGTTGAGCATCTTCTCCCGGTCGAACGCCTCGCGCCGCCCGTCCTTCTTCACGATGAGCGGGTAGAGCTCCTCCACCCGCTCGTACGTGGTGAAGCGTCGCTTGCAGGCCAGGCACTCGCGGCGCCGTCGGATGACGGAGCCCTCATGCGACTCGCGCGAGTCGATGACCTTGTTCTCCGCGTCCTGGCAGAAGGGGCAGCGCACGGGCGGGTTACTTCAACCGCGAGGCGTACAGCGGGAAGCCCTGGGAAAGTTCCTTCACCTGGCCGCGCACCCGCGCGAGCCCCGCGTCGTCCTGGGCGCTGTCCAGGGCCTGCCCGATGAGCCGGCCCACCACCGCCATCTCCGCCTCGCGCATGCCGCGCGTGGTGATGGCGGGCGTGCCCACCCGGACGCCAGAGGTCACCATCGGCTTCTCCGGGTCGAAGGGGATCATGTTCTTGTTCACGGTGATGCCCGCCTTGCCGAGCACCTCCTCGGCCACCTTGCCGTTGAGCTTCTTCGGGCGCAGGTCCACCAGCATCAGGTGGTTGTCCGTGCCGCCCGAGCACAGCCGCAGGCCCGCGGACTTCAGCGCCTCCGCCAGCGCCTGGGCGTTGGCGACGATCTGCTTCTGGTACGCCTTGAACTCCGGCGTCAGCGCTTCCTTGAAGGCCACCGCCTTGCCCGCAATGGCGTGCATCAGCGGGCCGCCCTGGATGCCGGGGAAGATCTGGCTGTTGATGCTCTTGGCGAAGGCCTCGCGGCTCAGCACCATGCCGCCGCGCGGCCCGCGCAGCGTCTTGTGCGTGGTGGTGGTGACGATTTCGGCGAAGGGCACCGGCGACGGGTGCACGCCCGCGGCGACGAGCCCCGCGATGTGGGCCATGTCCACCAGCATGGAGGCGCCCACCTTGTCGGCGATCTCCCGGAACTTCGCGAAGTCGAGCGTGCGCGGGTAGGCGCTCGCGCCCACCACCAGCACCTTCGGCTTGTGCTCCAGCGCCAGCGCCTCCACCTGCGCGAAGTCGATGGTCTCCGTGTCGCGCGTCAGGCCGTAGTGGACGACCTTGTAGAGCTTGCCGGAGAAGTTGAACGCCGCGCCGTGGGTGAGGTGTCCGCCGGAGTTCAGGTCCAACGACAGCATGGTGTCGCCGGTCTTCATCAGCGCCATGAAGGCGCCCATGTTGGCCTGGCTGCCGGAGTGCGCCTGCACGTTCGCGGCCTCCGCGCCGAACAGCTCCTTGGCGCGGTTGATGGCCAGCGTCTCCGCCACGTCCACGACTTCGCAGCCGCCGTAGTAGCGCTTGCCGGGGTAGCCTTCGGCGTACTTGTTGGTGAGCACGGAGCCCACCGCCTCCATCACCGCGGGGCTGACGAAGTTCTCCGAGGCGATGAGCTCCAGGCCCTCTTCCTGACGCTCGGTCTCCTGACGGAGCACCTGGGCGATTTCGGGGTCCACCTGGGCCAGCGTGCGGGTGTTCTCCATGGGGGTTGCCTCCTGGCGACGAAAGGGGACAGCGATGGGACGTCGGATTTCAGCGCTGCTGCGCTTCGACGTCGCGAATCTTCTGGACGCGCTTCTCGTGACGGCCGCCCTCGAAGGCGGTGGAGAGGAAGGCCTCCAGGATGCCACCCGCCACGCCGGCGCCGACCACGCGCTGGCCGAGGCACAGCACGTTGGCGTCGTTGTGCGCGCGGGTCATCCGCGCCTCGAACTCCGTGGTGCACAGGGCCGCGCGCACGCCCCGGTGCTTGTTGGCCACGATGCTCATGCCGATGCCGGTGCCGCACACCAGCACGCCCAGCGTGCCGGCGTCCGCCACCACGGCCCGCGCCACCTGCGACGCGAAGTCCGGGTAGTCCACGGACTCGCGCGTGTGGGGGCCCAGATCCTCGAACGCGGTGCCGCGCTCCTTCAGCAGGGCCACCATTTCCTGGCGCAGCTCGATGCCCGCGTGGTCCGAGGCGAGGATGACTTTCAAGACCGGACTCCAAAGCGGCGCCCGCTTGGAGGGCGGGGCCTGGAAGCGAAGGCCCCTGCCCGCCGCCCCGTTTGAAGGAGCAGCGGGCCGGAAGGCCGTCAGGCGAAGCGCTTGAACACCAACACCGCGTTGGTGCCACCGAAGCCGAACGAGTTGCTCATCACCGCGTCCACCCGGGCCTCGCGCGCCGTGTTGGGCACGTAGTCCAGGTCGCAGTCGGGATCCGGCGTCGTCTGGTTGATGGTGGGCGGCAGCACGTTGTGCGTGAGCACCCGCACGCTCACCACCGCCTCCGCGCCACCCGCCGCGCCGAGCATGTGGCCCGTCATGGACTTGGTGGACGACACCGCCAGCTTGCGCGCGTGGGCGCCGAACACGGCCTTGAGGGCCTTGGTCTCGTTGGCGTCATTGAACGGCGTGGAGGTGCCGTGGGCGTTGATGTAGCCCACCTCCTCCGGCCGCATGCCCGCGGACTGGAGCGCCAGCCGCATGCAGCGCGCCGCACCCTCGCCCTCCGGGGCCGGCTGGGTGACGTGGTAGGCGTCCGAGTTGGCGCCGTAGCCCACCACTTCCGCGAGGATGTTGGCGCCGCGCTTCTTCGCGGCCTCCATCTCCTCCAGGACGACGATGCCCGCGCCCTCGCCCATCACGAACCCGTCGCGGTCCTTGTCGAAGGGACGGCTGGAACCGGCGGGGTCGTCGTTGCGCGTGGACAGGGCCTTCATCACGGAGAAGCCGCCCAGGCCCAGCGGGGTGATGGCCGCTTCCGCGCCGCCCGCGATGGCCGCGTCCGTCTCACCCAGGCGGATGGACTTCCAGGCCTCGCCGATGGCGTGGGCGCTGGTGGCGCACGCGGACACCGGGGCCCAGTTGGGGCCCTTGCAGTTGTAGCGCATGGAGATGAGCCCCGGCGCCATGTTGACGATCATCTGGATGATGAAGAAGGGCGACAGCCTGTCGAACCCCTTCTCCAGCCCCTTGCGGTGCTGCTCCTCGAGCGAGGAGATGCCCCCGATGCCGGAGCCCACGATGACGCCCACGCGCTCCGGGTTGTAGCCGTGGGGAGCGTCCGGGCCGATGGGCAGGCCCGACTCCTTCACCGCCATGTCGGCCGCGGCCATCGCGTACTGGGCGAACAGGTCCATCCGGCGCACCTCGCGCCTGTCGATGAACTGCTCGGGCTGGAAGTCCTTCACCTCGCCCGCGATGCGCGCGTCGATCTTCCCCGGATCGAAACGGGTGACCGGACCGATGCCGGATTGGCCGGCCAGCAGGGCCTGCCAGTTCTTCTCGGTGCCGGTTCCCAGCGCTGAAATCATGCCGGTTCCGGTGATGACGACTCGACGGTTTGACACTTTTCTTCTCCGCTGACCGCGATGGGGCGCGGAGCGCCAGTGGAAGGACGCTCCCAGTGGCCCCGACACTCCGGGTGTCGCGGCTGCTACTTCTTGTGGGTGTTCACGTAGTTCACGGCGTCGCCGACGGTCTTGATGTTCTCCGCCTCGTCGTCGGGAATCTCGACCTCGAACTCCTCCTCCATCGCCATCACGAGCTCCACGATGTCGAGGCTGTCCGCGCCCAGGTCTTCGATGAAGGAGGACGCGAGCGTGATCTCATCCTCTCCCACCCCGAGCTGGTCGGCGATGATGGACTTGATCTTGGCTTCGATGGGTGAAGTCGACATAAGTGTGGGACCCTCCAGCAACCAGATGGGGCGCCGCCTTGACTCGGGCGGGCCGTCTTAAAGGCCGGCGCGGTATATCCCACGCCCGGCGGCAATCCAACCTTGGCTTACATGTACATGCCGCCGTTGACCTTCAGGACCTCGCCGGTGATGTAGGACGCCGCATCACTCGCGAGGAACAGCACGGCCCCGGCGACCTCCTCCGGGTTGCCCAGGCGGGCCAGCGCGATGCCGGACACCATCTTCTGCCGCAGCTCGTCGTCGAGGTGCGACGTCATGTCCGTCCCGATGAAGCCCGGGGACACGGCATTGACCCGGATGTTGCGGCTGGCCAGCTCCTTGGCCACCGACTTGGTCAGGCCGATAAGCCCCGCCTTGGAGGCCGAGTAGGCGGCCTGTCCCGGGTTGCCCATCTCCCCCACGACCGAGGTGAGGTTGATGATGGCGCCGCTCTTCTGCTTCATCATCGGACGGCTGGCGGCGCGAATCAGGGCGAAGGCGCCCTTGAGGTTGGTGTCCAGCTGCCGGTCCCAGTCCTCGTCCTTCATGCGCATGACGAGCCCGTCCACCGCGACGCCCGCGTTGTTCACGAGCACGTCCAGCCGCCCGTGCGTCTTGATGACGCCCTCCACGGCGCTGGCGCACGCGGCGGTGTCCGCCACGTCGAAGCGGAGGGCCTCCGCCTTCGCGCCCGCCTGCTGGAGGAGCCCCACGGTCTCCGTGGCGGCGGCCTCGTTGCCCACGTAGCTGATGACGACAGTGGCCGCGCCCGCCTTCGCGAAGCCCAGCGCGCACGCCCGGCCGATGCCGCGCGAGCCGCCCGTCACCAGCACCACCTTGTCCTTGAAGCCGCTCATGCTGCCCCCAGCGCGGCGAGCACCTTCTCCAGGCTCGCGGCGTTCTCGACGTTGAACGATTCGATGTCCTTGGTGATGCGCTTGATGAGGCCGCCCAGCACCTTGCCCGGCCCCAGCTCCACCACGTGCGTGACGCCGTTCGCCTTCAGCGCCTCAACGCACTCAATCCAGCGCACGGGCGCGCTCACCTGCGCGAGCAGGAGCGGCACCACGCGCGAGACGTCCGAGTAGGGCTGGGCCTCCACGTTGCTCACCACCGGGACGCGCGGCGCCTGGAGGCGCACGCCCGCGAGCACCTCCGCGAGCTTCGGCTTCACCGGATCCATCAGCGCGCAGTGGAAGGGCGCGGAGACGGGCAGCGGCATCACCCGCTTGGCCCCGGCCTCCTTGCACTTCGCACCCGCGCGCTCCACCGCGGCCGCGTGGCCGGCGATGACGGTCTGCTCGGGCGAGTTGTAGTTGGCGGGAGAGACGACCTGCCCCTCCGCAGCGGCCTCGCAGGCGGCCCTCACCGCGTCCGGCGCCAGGCCGAGGATGGCCGCCATCGCGCCCACGCCCGCGGGCACCGCGTCCTGCATGAACGTGCCGCGCGCGCGCACCGCCCGCGCCGCGTCCTGGAGCTCCATCGCGCCGGCGGCCACCAGGGCGGAGTACTCCCCCAGCGAGTGGCCCGCGACGAACGCGGGGGCCGGGCCGCGCTTCTGGAACACCGCGTGCACCGCGGCCGACACCGTGAGGATGGCCGGCTGGGTGTTGGCGGTGAGCTTCAGCGCGTCCTCCGGGCCCGTGAAGCAGGTGGTGGAGAGCTTCTCCCCCAGCGCGTCGTCCACGGCGTCGAAGACGGCCCGCGCTTCGGGGAACTGCTCGTAGAGGTCCTTGCCCATCCCCACGGCCTGGCTGCCCTGCCCGGGAAACACGAACGCGACCTTCGCCATGTTGCGGTCCTTCCTTGTGTCGTCCTGCCTACCAGCGCACCACCGCGCTGCCCCACGCCATGCCCGCGCCAATCGCCATCATCGCGATGACATCACCGCGCTGGATGCGGCCGGCGCGCCAAGCCTCGTCCAGCGACATGGGCAGCGAGGCGGACGACGTGTTGCCGTACTTGTGCAGGTTGAGCCAGCATTTTTCCCGAGGAATCTCCAGACGCTCCAGCACGGCTTCCAGGATTCTCAGGTTGGCCTGATGCGCGATGACGTGGTCCACCTGTCCCGGCGTCATCCCGTGGGACCCCAACGACGTCTGGGTGGATTCCACCAGCGAGCGCACCGCGAAGCGGAACACCTCTTTCCCGTTCATCTTGAGCTTGTGGAGATTTGCATCCACGTTGTCCAAAGTGACGGGGGTGCGCGAGCCTCCCGCGGGGATGCAGAGGATGTCCGCCAGCGTGCCATCCGTGCGCAGGTGGGTGGAGAGGATGCCGCGCGGCGCCACGTCCTCCGGTCCGGCCCCCGCGCCCAGCACCAGCGCGCCCGCGCCGTCCCCGAAGAGGACGCAGGTGTTGCGGTCGCTCCAGTCCACCGCGCGGGAGAGCACGTCCGCGCCCACGACGAGGGCCCGCTTCACCTGCCCCGTGCGCACGAATTGATCCGCCACGCTCAGGGCATACAGGGCCCCGGCGCACGCGGCGGACACGTCGAAGGCGAAGGCCTTGCGCGCGCCCAGCTTCGCCTGCACCAGCGCGGCGCACGACGGCATGGGCATGTCCGCGGTGACGGTGCCCACGATGATGAGGTCCAGCTCCTCGGGGGCCACGCCGGCCATCTCCAGCGCCTGGCGGGACGCCTGGACAGCCAGGTCGCTCGTGGCCTCATCCGGCGCGGCCTGACGGCGCTCCTGGATGCCGGTGCGCTCGCGGATCCACGCGTCGGACGTGTCCACGAGCTGCTCCAGGTCCTGGTTGGTCAGGACCCGCGCGGGGGCATAGGAACCGGTTCCGAGTATCTGGGTACATGGCACGAGGTATCTCCGGGAGTCGTCGGAACCCAACGCCCGGGCCACGCGCTCTAATCGGGAACCTCTTCCGCGTCGTGCTTCCTTCCCCTCGGGTGGGCAGGGAGCCAGGACGCGGCATTGGCAATGCAGCGCGTCAGTTCTTCCTGCACGCCCGCGCGCACGTGCTGCAGCGCGGTGACGAGCGCGTTGTGGATGGCGCGGGGGGACGACCGGCCGTGGGCGACGATGCCCACCCCCTGGAGGCCCAGGAGCGGCGCGCCGCCGTACTCGGCGTAGTCCATGACGCGGCGCAGGCCCGCCAGGGTGGGCTTGAGGAGCAGCGCCCCCAGCTTCTCCGGCAGGCCGCCGCGCTTCTCGATGGCCTGACGCAGGAGGCCCGTGATGCCCATGCCCACGCCTTCCGAGGTCTTGAGGACGATGTTGCCCGTGAAGCCGTCGGTGACCACCACGTCCACGTCGCCGGAGAACAGGTCCTTGCCCTCCACGTAGCCCACGAACTCCAGGTCCGAGCGGCGCAGCAGCGCGCTGGCCTCCCGCGTCAACACGGTGCCCTTGGAGGGCTCCTCCCCGTTGGAGAGCACCGCCACGCGGGGGCGCTTCACGCCCAGGCGGGTGCGCAGGTAGGCCTCGCCGAGCACGGCGAACTGGGCCAGGTGCGAGGGGCGGCAGTCCACGTTGGCGCCCGCGTCCAGCAGGAGGCAGCGGCCGTTGCCCTTGAGGGCCGGGAAGAGGGCCGCGATGGCGGGGCGCTCCACGCCAGGGATGCGGCCGAGCGTCATCATGCCACCGGCCATCACCGCGCCGGAGTTGCCGGCGGAGACCAGGGCGGACGCCTCCCCTTGCCGGACGAGCGTGAAGCCCACCCGGAGCGAGGAGTCCCGCTTGCGTCGGAACGCAGCGGAGGCAGGGTCGTCCATCTCCACCACCTCGGAGGCATGGTGGAGCTGGACATTGGCGGGGGCACCGGCGCGCTCCAGGACGGGGCGCACACGCGTGGCGTCCCCGACCAGCACGAGTTCGTGCCCGGGATACGCTCGCGCGAACAGCACGCCTCCCTCCACGACGGCGTCAGGGGCGTGGTCGCCACCCATCGCGTCGAGGACGAGCCGCACCGGCGTCATCCGCCTTTCAGCTACTCGGCGGCGGTCGCGATGACTTCACGGCCCCCGTAGTTGCCACAGGCCGCGCAAGCGCGGTGCGGCATCACGGGCTCCTTGCACTTGGAGCACTTGATGACCTGCACGGGGGTCCGCAGGTTGTTGTTGCCCGCCCGACGACGGTCCCGGCGCATCTTCGACGTCCGCTTCTTGGGAACTCCCACGACTCACCTCGGCATCGGACCCGTCCCCCCTCGCGGCTTGCGAGGGGCATAGGGACCGTCAGTTCAGCTTGATGTTCATCAGCGGCGACAGTCGAGGGTCGGAGACCTTCGGCGAGCAGCCGCACTTCGTATCATTGAGGTTCTGGCCGCACTGCGAGCAGAGCCCCTGGCAGTCATCCCGGCAGACCGCGCTCATCGGGAGGGCGAGCAATACCTGTTCTCGGACGATCGGATCCAGATCGATCTTCTTTCCGTCGAACACCTGCTCATCCGTATCGTTGAGTTCGAAGGTGCCGCCCGACTCGCCCTGGGCGCGCTCCTTCTTCTCCATGACCTTCTCGTCGTCGTCCTTGAAGTCATCTCCCCGGGCCAGAGACTCCGGCACCAGGTTGATGGTGAAGGACACCGGCAGGTCCATCTTCACGTCGGTGAGGCAGCGCTTGCAGGGAACCGTCAAGTTGAGCGTGAAGCTGCCCTGCAGCAGCACACCGCCACTGAGCTTGCGCAGTGAGGCATGGAGCGTCGACGGTTGGGTCGCCTGGAAGCCGGTGTCATGACCCGACGCCGCGCCGCCCAGGACCTCCGACAGGAGCCCAAGAGCGATGGGCTCGTCGAGCTTCAGCCCCGCTTCTTTGATTTGTTCAATCTTTACGAGCATCTACAAGGCTTCCCGTCAAAAGGGCGCGCAACATAGAGGGACTCCCCCCGTCAGTCAACACGCCGGATTATCACCGCGGCCCCCAGACGGACCCTGGCTCCCGTCGCTGACGGAGGGCCTTCATCGCATGGATCCGTTCAACACCGCTCTGGTAGGTTTCCATCTGATGCGCGTCCCCGTCCGACGTTGGCAGGGCGCACTCTGCGTGATGGGGCTCGGGCTGACGCTCGCCCTGCCGGCGCAGGCCCGTGCGCCCCTTCCCCCGCTACCCCTCTTCCAGCTGGGCCCGGCGAGTCCCGCCATCGGCGAGGCGAAGGCGCTGCTGGAGGCGGGCCGCTTCCAGGAGACGCTGGACGTGGTGCAGCGCGGGCTGGATGCGCCCGACGTCACGGACGACGAGCTGGTGGAGCTCTACCGCCTGCAGGGGCTCACCGCCCTCTACCTGGGCGACGAGGCCCTGGCGCGCGGGGCGTACGAGAAGCTGCTCCAGGCCCGGCCGGACTTCGAGCTGCCACGCTCCGCGCCCCCGAAGATTCGCGCCCTGTTCGCGAAGCTGAAGGAGGACCTGCGCAACCGCCGCGTCCACCCTGTCACCCTGGAGGTGGACCCCATCCCGGACCCCACGCCCGGGGAGACGCTGCAGGTGGAGGCCACCCTCAAGGACATGGCGCTGGGCGCACGGGCGCGGCTGTTCTACCGGCGCGCGGGGGCCCAGGCCTTCTCGTCGGTGGACTTCACCCGCGACCGCGCCCGGCCCGAGCATTACCGCGCCGTGCTGCCCGCCTATGAGCTGCCCGCGGAGAGCACGCCCTATGAGGTCGAGTACTACTTCGAGGTCGCGGACGCGGCCCAGCGGCGGCTCGCCGGACGCGGGGATCCGTTCCATCCCCTCCTCTTCCAGGTGGCGACCCGCACCGCGCCCACCGCCGCGCTGACGGAGGGCCAGGGCCGCCCCTGGTACAAGAGTCCGTGGGTCTGGGTGGCCGTGGGCGCGGTGGCCATTGGCGGCACCGCCGGCGCGGTGGCCCTCTCCTCCTCCGAGGAGCGCGGCCGCGTGCCCATCACCATCCGCGTGCAGGACGCCGCGCCATGAGCCACCGGGAGAGCCTGCGCCTGCTGCTGCTGTGCTGGGGGGCCGTGCTCGCGGGCTGTGGGCCGGAGGCTGCTTCGGACGCCGCGGCCCTGGGGCTGGAGGTCACCCTGAGCCGCGCCGTCGCCAGCCAGGTGGGCGCGTACCAGGTGGCGGTGCTGAAGGACGGAGCCAGGCGCAACTGCACCGAGCTGCAGCGCACCTGTCTGTCCGCCCAGGTGAAGCCGGATGAGCTTCTGGAGTTGGAGGACGTGGACGGCAGGTCGGGACGCACGCTGCGCTTTGCCTCGGCGCCCGGCGGCGCGGAGCTGGCCGTGGACGTGCCGGTGGGCCGCGACTACGCGCTCGTCATCGAAGCGCTCTCCACCGACACGCCGGCCCGCTTCCTGGGCAGCTCGTGCAACTACCTGCGCGAGGTGAACACCGGCACCAACGCGGCGGTGGTGGCGGCCCCCATCGAGCTGACCGTCGGGACCTGTGATCCGCTGTTTCCGCGCTGAAGCCAGGGCCGCCACCCTCCTGCCCGTTCAAGGGGGGAGGCGGGCAGGCACGGCGCGCGGATGTCACATGGTTGTCCCCAGCGGGCCGGAACGAATCTGTTACGGGACGCCACGCATTCCATCCCCCTCGCGGGAGCAACCTTCATGGCGCGCATCCTCATCATCGAGGACGAGCAGGACCTGGCCGGGCTCGTCGACTACAACCTCCGCGCGGCGGGCTTCGAGACCGACACGGCGAACACCGGCGCGGGAGGCCTCGCCCGGGCCCGCGCGCAGCCTCCGGACCTGGTGCTGCTGGACCTGATGCTGCCGGACGTGGCGGGCGGCGAGGTGCTGCGCATGCTCAAGAGCGACCCGGAGCTCAAGAAGGCCGCGGTCGTCATCGTCAGCGCCAAGGGACAGGAGGCCGACCGCATCCAGGGCCTGGAGCTGGGCGCGGACGACTACGTGGTGAAGCCCTTCTCCGTGCGCGAACTGCTGCTGCGCGTGAAGGCCGTGCTGCGCCGCGCGGACGCGGAAGAAGGCCCCGCAGCGGTGCTGACCGCGGGCGACATCAGCCTGGACACGTCGCGCCACCAGGTGCGCGTGAAGGGCGAGGAGGTGGTGCTCACCGCGCTGGAGTTCCGCCTGCTGCGCACGCTCCTGGAGCGCAGCGACCGCGTGCAGACGCGCGAGGTGTTGCTGTCCGACGTCTGGGGCATCCAGGCGGAGATCCACACCCGCACCGTGGACACGCACATCAAGCGCCTGCGCGAGAAGCTGGGCCCCGCGGGTGACATCATCGAGACCGTGCGCGGCGTGGGCTACAAGCTCAGCCCTCCCTGAACCTTACGCCATGCCCCTGCGCTCCACGCTCCTGGCCCTGCTGGTCCCCGCCCTCCTCGTGTCGGCGCTGCTCGTGCTCTTCGGACACCCGGCGGGCGCGCTCGCCGCGGGGCTCATCACGCTCGCGGGCTCCGCGCTGGCGCTGGGCACGAGCCGCGTGGCGATGGACCGCCAGCTGCGCGCCCTGACCCAGAAGACGCAGTCGCTGGCCGAAGGGGTGATGCTCCTGCCCCCCGCCGCGCTCGAGCGCACCGACGACCTGGCCCAGCTGGAAGACGCCATCGACACGCTGGACGACCGGCTGTCCACGCGCAACGCGGCGCTCAACCAGGAGGCCCGCATCCTCACCGCCGTGCTGGACGGCATGGCCGAGGGCCTGTGGGTGACGGACGCGGAGGGCACCGTGGTGCGGCACAATGACGCGCTCGCGGAGATGCTCCGGCCCGCGCAGGGCGCCATCGTGGGCCAGCGGCCGCTCGCGCTGATCCGCAACGAGGCCCTCAACGACGCGGTGGCCCGCGCCTGTCAGGAGGGTGCGTCGACGCGGCTGGAGCTGACACTCGAGGGCCTGTTCTCCCGCACGCTGGCCGTGCGGGTGACGCCCGTGGGACGCGACCTGCCCGGCAGCGCCGCCGTCTTCCACGACGTCACCGAGCTGCGAAGGCTGGAGAAGGTGCGCAAGGACTTCGTCGCCAATGTGTCCCATGAGCTGCGCACGCCCATCACCGCCATCCGGGGCTACGCGGAGACGCTCCAGGGCGGCGCGCTGAACGACGCCCAGGCGGCGCCCCGGATGGTGGAGATCATCCACCGCCAGTCCGAACGCCTCTCCGAGCTGGTGGAGGACCTGCTGGAGCTGTCGCGCCTGGAGTCGCGCGAGATGACCTTCCAGCGCACCGAGGTGCCCCTGGCGCTGGCCGTGTCACGCGCCGCCGAAGGGGTGCGCCCCAAGGCCGAGGGCAAGAACCAGCACCTTGGCCTGCACGTCCCGCCGGAGCTCGTGGCCCTGGGCGACGGGCGCGCCATCGAGCAGGTGCTGCTCAACCTCCTCGACAACGCGGTGAAGTACACGCCCGCCGGTGGACGGGTGGACGTGGACGGAGCGTATGAGGGCGGCCGCTGCGTGGTGCGCGTGCGCGACACAGGCGTGGGAATCGAGCCCAAGCATCTTTCCCGGATTTTCGAGCGATTCTACCGGGTGGACAAGGGCCGCAGCCGGGACATGGGTGGAACGGGACTGGGCCTTTCCATCGTGAAGCACCTGATGGGCGCGATGGATGGCGAGGTGAAGGTGGAGAGCCAGCCGAACGCGGGCAGCACCTTCGTCATTTTTCTACCCCCAGCGGCTGGCCCGACGGCCCCGACGGGCTAGGATGGGGGCGGCCATGCGGGTCGCCATCCTCGCGGACATTCACGGAAACCTTCCGGCCTGCGAGGCCGTGCTGGACGACATCACCAAATCGGTGGCGCCGGATTACATCGTCGCGGCCGGAGACCTGGCCCTGCGCGGCGCCCATCCGCGTGAGACGGTGGAGCTGCTCTTCAGCCGCTGCCACGCGCTCATCATGGGCAACACGGACGCGTACCTCGCCGGCAACTACCTGGGCGGCGCGTACCGCGAGCGGGACCACTGGAAGACGGAGCTGCTGCGCTGGACGCGTGATCAGCTGGGCGAGACGTTGTTGCAGCAGCTGGGACAGATGCCCTTCTCGCTGCGCTACACGCCGCGCAAGGGGCAGGACCTGTTCATCTGCCACGCCAACCCGCGCAACCTGGAAGAGTCGTTGGATCCCACGCTGGACGACCACGCCGTGCGCCGCTTCTTCACGCACCTGGACGCGGCCGCGTGCGCCTTCGGCCACCTGCACTTCCCCTACCGGCGGCGCGTGGGCCGGATGCTCATCGCGGACGTGGCCAGCGCCGGCATCCCGCGCGACGGCGACCTGCGCCCCGCCTACGGCGTCTTCACCTTCACCCCCAAGGGCTGGCGCGTGCAGATCCGCCGCGTGCGCTACCCGGTGCGCAAGGCCACCCAGGCCCTCACCGCGCGCCGCGTGCCCGGGGGGCCGCTGCTCATCCACAAGCTCGTGGAGGCGAGATACCGCCACCACAACGCCCTGATGGAGGCCGCGCGCCGGCACTCGGGGCTGCCGCCGCCGGGCCCCGTGCTGCGTCCACCGCCCGGTTCCCCCGGCTCCGCGCGGCCGGCCGTCGCCGCGCCCTTCGAGAACGGCCCGCCGTCCGAGGTCGACCCGTCCACGCTGCCCACCGACATGGACGGCACGGTGACGGGCGCGGCGCCGCTGCCGCTCGACGCGCTCAACGACCTGGACGGGTGAGCCTTCCGCCCACCGGGTGGGTGCGCGTGGCCAGGGCCCGTCCGGGAATGGACAGGCTCGCCACCGCTTCTGACGGACAGCGGGCGCTTCGTTCAGCGAATCGCGTCCGGGAGTTCGCACGCACAGGTGCGGACCGGCGCCAGGAGCCTTAGCAACGAGGAGGCGCCGACGCGGGCGATGACACTCACGAGGGAGGGGCCATGGTCTGGTGGACGGTCGGACTGTCGGTGGTCGCGGTATCGC
>NZ_RAWA01000221.1 GCF_003611675.1 Corallococcus sp. CA053C | reverse complement strand
GGAGGGGGACCCGGGGGCTGACGCGCAGTGAGCGAAGCGCCTTGCACCACCCAGGCGACCCTTGCGCGAATCCAGTGCGAGGAGTAATTGCCGGCCGAGGAATCATTGCCGGCCCGGAGCGCCAGTGCGGGAGCGCCATTGAGAATCGCCGATTTCCTCAGCCCCCAAGCAGTCGTCGCGGACATGCAGGCCCGCACGAAGGCGGAAGTGCTGCGCGAGCTGAGTGCCACGCTGGCGCGGGCGCATCCCAGTCTGCGCGAGGATCGGCTGGTGGCGGTGCTCCAGGAGCGCGAGAAGCTGGGCAGCACCGGCATTGGCGAGGGTGTGGCCATCCCCCACGGCAAGCTGGCGGGCATGGACAGCCTCCAGGCGGCCTTCTGCGTGTCGCGCGCGGGGGTGGACTTCGAGGCCATCGACGGCAAGCCCACGCACCTGTTCTTCGCCCTGGTGGCGCCGGAGAACAGCGCGGGCGTGCACCTGAAGGCGCTGGCGCGCATCTCGCGCCTGTTCAAGAACCCGCGCTTCCGGGCGGCCATCCTGGAGGCCCCGACGTCGTCGGACATCCACTCCCTCATCGTCCAGGAAGACGCGCGGCCCTGACGGCCGCACCGGAAGGGCGCCCCCATGGACGTCGTTCTGCGTCCCATCAACGACCGCTTCTTCCATGAGCTGGTGCTGCCCTTCTTCGCGCGCGCCATGGGGGATGCCTCCGGCGCGCTGGAGGTGCTGTCGAACCACCTGGGAGACCCGCAGTCCTTCACCCTCTGCCAGCGGCTGGCCATGTCGGCGCTGCCGGGGGGCGTGGGGTCGGTGGACTCGGACGGGTGGATGGACCTGGTGGACCGGCTCGTGTTCCAGCCCTGGCGCGAGGCGCCCGGTGGCTGGGAGGTGGGTGGGGCGCACGGTGGCTACGCGGACGAGTGGGACGAAGCGCTCAACCTGGCGCTGATGCTGGAGGACCCGGCCTATCCGTACTGGGACGCCAAGGCGGCGCGGGCGGTGCGGGACTCTTTCCGCCTGCGGCCCCCGGGCGAGCAGGGGCTGGCGTCGCTCCTGGCCGGGCAGTGGGACCCCTTCCCGGACTTCCCGCCGGACCGCGTCTTCGTCACGCAGGGCCGGGGCGAGTACGCGGTCCGAGAGCGCTTCGCCTTCGCGGACTGGGCCTGGCGGCCGGCGCGCACGGTGGTGCACTGGCAGGTGAACCTGCCGCGCAAGCTGGAGCGGCTGCTCACGCGGGAGCAGGAGCGCATGAAGCTGCCGGTGCTCCCGGAGCGCGACGAGGTGTTGGGGTACTGGTCGGGCCGGATCGCCCAGCCGCCGCCGCTCTCCGTGCTCTTCTCCGGCCTGGGCCCGAACGCGGCCACGTGGATCCGCGAGCTGGGGGCGCTGACCCTGCACCTGCGCACCGCGGCGCAGACGAAGCAGGGGCTGGCGGCGCTCGTGACCCGAGGCACCAGCGTCCGGTTGTGACGGCCGGGCCTCACGTCACGGGCCTTCGAGGACGCCACGCTGCGCGGAGGCCGATTTTTCGGCCTGGGCGGTGATGCCTGAGGGCCGGAACCGGCTGACGCGGGCTGTCCCACTGTCACCGATGCTTCCGCGTCTTCCCGTGAAGTCGCTTCCCGGCCATGATCCGGCGGTCCACGCCCTTTACGGATCCAGCCCATGCTCCGCCTCTCGCGACGCCCCTCCCAGGTCGGCCCCGCATCCCTCCTCCGTGTGGCGGGGATGTTCCTCGTCGCTGCACCCCTGCTGGCCGGAGGCTGTGCCTCCTCGAAGAAGGCCGCGGAGAGCGCTCCGCCGGTGGAAGCTCCGCGCACGGACCTCGCGTCGCTCTACGGGACGGACGCGGCCTATGCCGTGGGCGTCACGCAGTCGCTGACCTTCGAGGATCCGGTCCGCCACCGCACGCTGAAGCCGCTCGTCTGGTACCCGGTGGCGCCCGGCACGCCGATGGACAACCGCGCGCCCTCGGAGGTGTTCAAGCCCTTCTTCGGCGCGAAGGACGCGCCGCTGTCGGACGCCAAGGCGCGCTGGCCGCTGGTGCTGCTGTCACACGGCAGCGGGGGCTCGGGCATCGACCTGTCCTGGTTCGGCGCGCACCTCGCGGCGCACGGCTTCATCGTCCTGTCCGTGAACCACCCGGGCAACACGTACCAGGACACGAGCCCCCTGGGCTTCGCGCGGGCCTGGGAGCGGCCGAAGGACTTCACGGTCATCCTCGACAATCTCTTGAAGGACCCGACGTGGGGCCCGCGCGTGGATCCGGAGCGCATCGGCGCGTCGGGGTACTCCATGGGCGGCTACACGGCGCTGGCGCTGGTGGGGCTGCGGCTGAATCTGGAATGGATTGAGAAGCGCTGCACGACGCCCGGCACCCGCGAGGAGATTGGCTGCGAGAGCCTGCGCGACGTGGACTACCGCCGCATCGACTTCAAGGAGTCGCGCGCGTCGTACCGGGATCCGCGCGTGAGGTCGGCCTTCGCGATGGCGCCGGGCATGGCCGCCTCCTTCGAAGCCCAGGACACGGCGGACATCCACCAGGAGGTGGGGCTCATCCTCGCGAAGGGGGACGAGCTGATGCCGCACCAGCAGCACGGCCTGCACCTGTCCGGGCTGATGCCTCCAGCGACCACGAGGACGGTGGTGCTGGACGGCGCGGGCCACTTCACCTTCATGCCCGAGTGCCAGCCCAAGGGCTTCGAGGTCATCGCCATGCTGTGCCAGGACGGCGTCGCTGGGACGCGCGCGGCGTCGCAGGCGCGGACGAAGATGGAAGGCGTGGAGTTCTTCCGCCGCACGCTGGACGTGCGCTAGGCCGGAGCGCCGGGCTTCGGAGGGCTCTCCAGCAAGATGGTGACGGGTCCGTCGTTGACGAGCGCGACCTTCATGTCCGCCGCGAAGATGCCGGTGCCCACGGTGAGGCCGCGCTGGCGCAGCGCTTCGCACGCGCGCTCGTAGAGGGCCTTGGCCGCCACCGGCTCCATCGCGTCGATGAAGCTGGGCCGGCGGCCCTTGCGCGCATCACCGTAGAGGGTGAACTGGCTGACGACGATGAGGTGCTTGGAGGTGTCCTCCAGCGACAGGTTCATCTTCCCGTCGGCGTCCTCGAAGATGCGCAGCGTGGCCAGCTTCTCCACCATCCACGCGAGGTCCGCGTCGGTGTCGCCCTTGCCCACGCCCAGCAGCACGAGCAGGCCGGGGCCCATCTCGCTCACGCGCTTCCCGTCCACCGTCACCGACGCTTCCAGCACCCGCTGCACCACGGCCTTCATCGCGCATCACCTCCGTGAAGGCTTCCTGCCAGGGACGCCCGGAGCCTTCAAGTCACCGTCCCTCATGGCGAGGATCCAGCGCGTCGCGCAGCGCATCGCCCAGCAGGTTGAAGCCCAGCACGGTGAGGGCCAGCGCGATGCCGGGGAAGAGGGCCACGTGCGGCGCCACCAGCAGGTATTGGGTCCCCTGATCCACCAGCGCGCCCCACGACGGAGTGCCCGGGGGGACGCCCAGCCCCAGGAAGCTCAGGGACGCCTCCGCGACGATGGCCCCCGGCAGCGCGAACGTCGCCTGCACCAGCAGCGGCCCGGCGGCGTTGGGCAGCACGTGGCGCACGAGGATGCGGCCGGGGCCACTGCCCAGGGCGCGGGCGGCCTGCACGTAGTCGCGCTCGCGCAGCGTGAGCACCTGTCCGCGCGTCAGCCGCGCGTAGCCCGTCCAGCCGGTGAAGGAGAGGGCGAAGACGACGTTGCTGAGGCTGGGCCCGAGCACGGCGGTGATGAACAGCGCCAGCAGGATGCCGGGGAAGGCGAGCAGCACGTCCACCAGCCGCATCAGCGCCTCGTCCACCAGCCCTCCGGCGTACCCCGCGATGCCGCCCAGCGTGATGCCCAGCGCGGCCGACAGCAGGACGGCGAAGAAGGACACCACCAGCGACACGCGCGCGCCGTGGAGCACGTGCGTGAGCACGTCGATGCCGTTCTCCGCCGTGCCCAGCAGGTGCCCCGGCCCCGGGCGCGCCAGTTCGTGCGTGAGGTCGATGGCGTCCGGCGAATGCGGACTGAGCCATGGAGCAAACAGCGCGGTGAACACCCAGACACACGCCACGGCGAGCCCGAATCGGGCACCCCAGGAGTTCAACCGGAAGCGGTGGGCGGCGCCGCTCATGAGCGCCTCCGCACGCGAGGGTCCACCCACGCATAGGCCGCGTCGGTGAGCGTGTTCACGAGCACGTAGCAGAAGGTGAAGAGCAGCACCGTGGCGCGCACGGTGTTGTAGTCGCGCTTCTCGATGGCGGTGAGCAGCAGCGTGCCCATGCCCGGCCACGCGAACACCTTCTCCGTGACGATGGCCCCGCCCAGCAGCGCGCCGAACTCCAGGCCCAGCACCGTCACCAGCGGCAGCAGCGCGTTGCGGAAGGCGTGCTTCCACAGCACCACGCGCGGGGACAGCCCCTTGGCGCGGGCCACGGTGACGTAGTCCTCGCGCAGCGCCTCCAACATCGTCGCGCGAGTCATCCGGGCGAGGAATGCGGCCAGCGCGGTGCCCAGCGTGAACGCGGGCAGCACGAGGTGCCGCCACGACTCCGCGCCCGACACTGGCAGCCAGTCCAGCTTCAGCGCGAAGACGATGATGAGCACCGGGCCCAGCCAGAAGCGGGGCAGGGCGACGCCCGCCACCGACACACCCATCGCCGCCGCGTCCACCGGAGTGCCCCGCCGCGCCGCCGCCATCACGCCCAGCGGCAGTGCCAGCAGCAGCGACACCGCCATCGCCGCCACGGTGAGCAGCAGCGTGTACGGCAGCGCCGCGCCCAGGGCCGGCAGCACCTTGCGCTGGAACGGAGGCAGCGACGTGCGCAGCTCCCCCGTGCCCAGGTCCCGCGCGAAGGTCCAGAGCTGCGCGTACCACGGCAGATCCAACCCCACCGCCCGCCGCAGCGCCGCGCGGTCCACCTGCGTCGCCTGCTCGCCCAGCATCACGTCCACCGGATCTCCGGGCACGAGGTGCAGGAACAGCGACACCAGCAGCAGCGCCCCGACGAGCGCGATGAGCGCCGACACCATGCGGCTCCTCACGGCGCCCCCCCGACTTCCCGCGCCTTCGCCAGCGGCGTGAGCAGGCCGTGCGCGCTGGGCTCGAAGTCCGCGAGCCGCGACGACACCACCGCCACGCTGGCCTCGTGCCAGAGGGGAATCACCGGCAGCACCGCATCCAATTCCTCTTGAGCGCGCGCATACAGCGCCCGCCGCTCCTCGCGAGGCGCCTGTGTCGCCGCGTCCAGGATGCGGTCCAGCACCGGATCCTTCAGAGCGCCCCGGTTGAACCCTCCCCAGTGGTTCTCCGGCCCGGGGATGTTCCCGGAGTGGAACGCGCCGCGCAGCAGGTCCGGCTCCATCACGGCGGCCCACTTCAACGTGAACAGCTCGAAGCGGCCCCGGCGCACGTCCTCGAAGAACGTTCCGAACTCCAGCGCTCGCACCTCCACGGCCACGCCGCCCTGCGCGAGCTGCTCCTTGAGCACCAGCGCCACCGCGCGCCGGAAGCGGTCCGTGCTCGTCTTGAAGGTGAAGCTCAAGCGCGGCCTGCCTCCAGGCCCATCCGGATCCGGATACCCCGCCGCGTCCAGCAGCCGCGCGGCCTCCTGGGGCGAGTACCCGCACGCGGGCGTGGCCGTGAACGCCCAGTGCTCGCGGGGCAGCATGCTGGAGGCGGGCTCGGCCAGTCCGTGCAGCTTGTGCTCCACCAGCGGGCGCACGTCGATGAGATGGCACAGCGCCTGGCGCACGCGCACGTCCGCGAGCGGCCCCTCGCGCAGGTTGAGGCCCACGTAGGTGAAGCCCGTGCCCGGCTTCGTCACCACGCGCAGGTGGGGCGCCTGCCGGAGCGCGGGCAGCACCGCCGGGGACACGGCGTTCACCACCAGGTCCGCCCGGCCCTTGAGCAGCTCCAGCACCCGCGTCGTCTCATCCCGCACCACGCGGAACGTCAGCCGTGAGAGCGCGGGCGTCCCGCCGTGCCAGCCCGGGAAGGGAACGAGCGTCAGGTGCTCCTCGTCCGGCCAGGACTCGAAGCGGAAGGGGCCCGCGCCCACCGGGTGCGTCGCCTGGGCCTCGATGCCCTCAGGGCCGGCTCGCTCCGAGGGGAGGATGGCCGCGGACAGCTCCGCGAGCAGCGGCGCATAGGGGCGCTTCAGGTGGAAGCGCACCGTGCGCGCGTCCACCACCTCCACCCGCTCCAGCGGCTCGTACCGCTCCCGCTTGGGGCTGCCCAGCTTCGGATCCCTCAGGCTGTCGTAGGTGGCCTTCACGTCCTCGGCGGTGAGGGCGGTGCCGTCATGGAAGGTGAGTCCCGGGCGCAGGATGAACTCCACCACGGTGGGGGACACGTCGTGGAACGACTCCGCCAGTTGGGGCACGGGTGCGCTGGCGTCGTTGAAGGTGAGCAGCCCCGGGCTGATGAGCTGCGCCAGCCGCTGTCCATGGGCCGTGAGGGCAAAGCGATCGTCCAGCGTGTCCGGTGGGGCCTCCATCAACACCGTGATGCCGGCAGGAGGCGCTTTTTCGCGGCAGCCGGCGTAGAGCATCAGGGCCAGCGCGGCGAAGAGCACCCGAACGGCGCGGAAGGGGAGGGGAGGCATGGCGTCTGTCACGGGTGGATGTCAGGCGGAGCCTCCATGCTGCGCCAGCAGCCTCTCTGTTTCCAGGAAGCAGGCAGGCGGGCAATGCCCACCGGCATCTCTCCCCCGCCCTTGCCGCCCCTTTCATCCCTTCCGCATAATGGAACGCGATTTCCCCGGAGCGTGCGTGCAGGTTTTTCGAGCCAGACCCTTCTGGGCAGCGACCGCCATTGCCTTGTGGCTTCCGTCCGCCACCCTTGCCGCGTCGCCGTCCTCTGACAAAAAGGCTGAACGCGAGGCGCTGAAGAACGCGCTCGTGCAGGTCATGCAGCGCACCGCGCTCAAGAGCAGCCGCGTCGGCGTGCACATGCAGAGCCTGGACGACGGCACGGTGGTGTTCAGCCACAACGCGGACGAACTGCTCAACCCCGCCTCCAACGTGAAGCTCGTCACGTCCTCCGCCGCGCTCGTCTCGCTGGGGCCGGAGTACCGCTACGAGACGGAGTTCCTCGTCGAGCCGGAGCTGCCCGCGGACGGCAAGGTCAAGACGCTCTACGTGCGCGGCAAGGGCGACCCCACCATCACCACGGAGCGCCTGTACGGCATCACGTCCGAGCTGCTCCACGCCGGCCTGCGCGAGGTGCAGGACATCGTCGTGGACGACTCCTGGTTCGACCCCGAGCGCACCCCGCCCGGCTATGATCAGGAGGACTCCGACCGCGCGTACATGGCGCCCACCGGCGCGGTGAGCCTCAACTGGAACGCGGTGGCCGTCTACGTGCGCTCCGGACCCGGCGGCAAGGCCGTGGTGGACATGGAGCCGCCCAGCGACTTCTTCGTCGTGGACAACACCGTCACCAGCGGCCCCGGCCGCGCGCGGCGCGTGTCCGTGAAGTCCGACGCGTTCGGTGACCGGCAGAAGATCATCGTGAAGGGCCAGGTGCCCGACGAGCGCGGCGCGGTGAGCGTCTGGAAGAAGATCGACAGCCCGCCCCTGTACTTCGGCGGCACGCTCAAGCAGCTGCTCGTCTCGCGCGGCGTGAAGGTGAAGGGCAAGGTGAAGCAGGGCCTGACGCCGTCGCGCGCCCGCGTGGTGCACGTGTCCCAGTCCGACACGTTCGACATCGTCCTCAAGCGCCTCAACAAGCTGTCCAGCAACTTCGTCGCGGAGACGCTCCTCAAGACGATGGGCGCGGAGCTGCGCGGCGCGCCGGGCTCGTTCGCCAAGGGCATCGACGTGGTGGAGGAGTTCCTGGAGCGCGACGTCGCCATCCCGCGCGGCACCTACGTGATGAAGAACGGCAGCGGGCTCAACGACGCCAACCGCTTCTCCACCGCGCAGGTGGACCGCCTCTTGCGCCATATGTACGAGCGCTTCCCGCTGGCCCCGGAGTACCTGTCCTCGCTGGGCATCGCCGGCAAGGACGGCACGCTCAAGTACCGCTTCGACGGCACGGACGCCGTGGGCCGGCTGCGCGCCAAGACGGGCACCCTCGAAGGCGTCTCCGCGCTCAGCGGCTACGTGCAGTCCGCGGGCGGGGAGAAGTTCTCCTTCTCCATCATGGTCAACGACTACGCGGGCCGCGCGGGCCCCGTCGTCGCGGGCATGGACGCCCTGGGCGCGGCGGTGGCCGCCACCGGCTCCACGCTCGGGCCCGGCACCGCCGTCGCCGCCCTCTCCGACGGGACCAAGGCCGTCGCGGGCGCCACCGGCGACGTCGCCAACCGCATCAAGACGTACCTGGAGCTGGGCAAGCAGCGCGACCAACGCAACATCGGCTTCCTGCGCACCGCGTGGCGCAGCGAGCGCGACCCCGCCGTGCGCGCCGTGCTGGCGGAGAGCCTCTACCAGTCCAACCCGCACGACTACCTGGGCACGCGCACACTCCTGGACAGCTACTCCGCGGGCGACGACGTCTACGGACGGCTGCGCCAGGTGGCCCACACGCTGTCGGTGGGCGTGCCCGGCGTCTCCTCCATGGTGGAGCTGGCCGCGGGCGGCAACACGGAGGCCATGGCCCGCGTGATGGAGCTGTGCCGCGCGTCCGCCACCTCCGGGGACGTGGACGCCCAGGGCGAGATGGCCAGCGGCCTGGGAGAAGTGGCCCGCACGGCGCCCCAGGAGCTGGTGACCACGCTGCGCACCTCCAGCCCCGCGGAGCGTGACGCCGCCACCACCCTGCTGGCCCTGGGGCTGGTGAAGAACGGCGACGCGGAGCACCCCTTCTGGAAGGCGCTGCGCAAGCTGGGCACCACGGGCACCGACCCCCAGGTCGTCAGCTTCGCCAAGGGCCTGGACACCACCCTCACCACCAAGTCCGCGGAAGCGCGCGCCCAGAAGTCCCAGCCCGTCCAGGTGGTGGCCCCCGCGTCGGCCAGCCCCGGCGCGCCCACCACCGCGGAGAGCCGCCCCGGCGGGTAGCCGTCCCCTCCCTCCCGTCCAACCCCCTGGAATCCGGGCCTTCCCGCCCGGAGGACAGGCGGGCGTCCGTCCGCGCCTCCCGTGGCCGGTTTCTAGCGGGGGGAATGTCAGTGGTGGATGCTATGGGCTGAAGGGCCTGTCGGGGCGTGTGTCCCCGCGGGTTGTACCTGGCCCTTGGTGGGCCAGGTCTCGGTAGGGAGGAACCATGGCTGGAGGCGTGAACAAGGTCATTCTCATCGGCAATCTCGGCGCGGACCCCGAGGTGCGCTTCACCCCGGGCGGTCAGGCCGTGGCGAACTTCCGCATCGCGACGAGCGAGAGCTGGAACGACAAGAACGGCCAGAAGCAGGAGCGCACCGAGTGGCACCGCATCGTCGTCTGGGGAAAGCTCGCGGAGCTCTGCGGCGAGTACCTCAAGAAGGGACGGCAGTGCTTCGTCGAAGGTCGTCTGCAGACGCGTGAGTGGATGGATAAGGAGAACAAGAAGAACTACACCACCGAGGTCGTCGCCACCTCCGTGACCTTCCTCGGCGGCCGTGACGCCGGTGAGGGCTACAGCGGCGGCGCGAGTGCCGGGGGTGGTGGTGGACGCCGTTCCCAGGGCACCGGCGCGCCCTCGCGCGGCGGGGACGACTACGGTCAGCCGTCTCCGCCCATGGGCATGGACGACGGCATGGGCGGTGGCAGCCCTGGCGGCGCGGACGAAGACATCCCGTTCTGACGTCCTGGGCCTGACGCCCCCCTGAAAAGCGAACCGGCCGCTCCTGGAAGTCAGGGGCGGCCGGTCGTGTTTTCAGAGGCTGGAGAACCGCGGGCCTGCTTCAGCCGACGTCCATCGACTCCGGGCTGAAGGCCGCGCCCGCCGTGTAGAGGGCGTAGATGGTGCCCCAGGCCATGGCGAGCAGGACGAGGAAGATGACGATGGAGACCGGCTCGAAGCGGCGCATGGAGCGGTCGCTGGCGAAGATGCCCCAGCCCATGGCGAAGGTCTGCAGGCCGTTGGCCAGGTGGTACGCGGTGCCCAGCGTGCCCAGCAGGTAGACCATCAGCGTGGGGCCGTGGTGGTGCATCTCCCGCGCGATGTCGGCGAACGGCTCCGGGCCACCCTCCATCAGGCGCGGGTGCAGGAAGGCCAGCCAGATGTGGGCGCCGAGGAACGCGAGCACGCCCAGGCCCGCCACGCGCTGCACCAGGTACTTCAGGTTGCCGTAGTTGTTGTAGGCCTTGTTGTTGGGCTTGAAGCTGAAGATGCGCACCACGCCCCAGGCGGTGTGGATGAGCAGCGGCAGCATCACGATGAGGAACGTGAACGCCTGGGCGAAGGGGTTCGCGTACTGCGTCACCGACGCCTGCCAGGCCGCCGCGCCGTTGAAGGCGGACAGGTTGTCCCACAGATGGTTGATGACCCAGATGCTCAGGGGCACCACGGCGAGGAACGAACCCAGCCGCGACTTCAGCAGGGGCGTCCGGTCGGTGATGGCTTCGGCGGTGGCTTGGGTGCTCATCGAGTCTCCAGCGCGGACACGCGAAGGGTGGGGTGTGGAACCCCGCGCGTGCCCAAGTCAGGGCCAGGTGATGACGGCCAGGGGGCGGTTTATAGCCGTTCCGCCGCGCGGGCTGGATTTCTTCCGCACCCATGCGTGCCAGCCGGGGAACACCGACTCATAAGCCCTGGCGATGCCAGCCCCCTGTCCCGGCTGCTGGCCGCCGGGCGGGCGGCCCATCCCCGGCCCTCTTCCGTTGGCGGGCGCGACCGGGTGGGGCACGCTAACAACCACCCTTATGCCCGATGAGCTTGTCAGTGGATTGTTGAAGGCGTCGGACCTGCGGCTGATGCTGGCCACCACCAGCGTCCTGTCCCGCCAGGCCCGCGCCGCGCACCAGAGCATGCCCGCCTCCGCGGCCCTCCTGTCCCAGGGCCTCACCGCCGCGGCCCTCATGGGCGCGCTCCGCAAGGGGACGGACTCTCGCATCAACCTGCAGCTGGAGTGTGACGGCCCCCTGCGCGGCCTCTTCGTGGACGGCGACGCGAACGGCGTCGTGCGCGGCTATGTGAAGAACACGCTGGTGGAGTACGTGGGGACCGAAGGCAGCTACCACTGGCGCCCCGTGCTGGGGAACCACGGCTTCCTCTCCGTGCTGCGCGACCAGGGCGGCGGCGAGTACTACCGCTCGTCCGTGGAGCTGGAGCACTTCGACCTGGTGGCGGACCTGGAGCGCTACTTCCACCAGTCGGATCAGGTGCCCTCCCACCTGCTCATGACCCAGCTTCCCGGCGAGGTGGACGGAAAGCCGGACGCCCTCGCCACCGTCGTGGGCCTGCTCGTGCAGCCCCTGCCCAACGGGGACCGCGACGCCTTCCGCGCGCTGGGGCCCCGCCTGCGGGCGCAGTTCGAGACGGCGGTGCGAGCGCACGCGCAGGACGGGGCGCTGACGCTGCTGCGCTCGCTCGTGCCGGAGGCGGACCTGGAGGTGATGTCGCGCTACCCGCTGCGCTTCACCTGTTCGTGCAGCCGCGACCGCGTGAAGCTCGCGCTGCTCGCCATGGGCCGCGAGGAGCTGCAGGACCTGCTGGACAAGGAAGGCCAGGCGGAGGCGACGTGCCAGTTCTGCACGACGCGCTATGTCATCCCCGGCGTGGAAATCCAGCAGATGCTCACCGAAGGCAGCGTCTGAAGCCGTCCGGCCGGGACGGTGCCCGAGCGCCGTCCTGGCTGAAGACAGACATCCTCCGGGGCCAAAGAATGTTGCGCTGCTTCACACCCTCCGAGGAAGCAGGCGCGGCGATTGTGGCGAGGGCGTGAAGCCCGGGATATGACAGGCCCGCCGCACCTCACCCGGAGCTCTCGCCGTGGCCACCAAGCGGGCAGCGCCTGGGCCGAAGTCCCAGGACCAGCGCAACCCTTCCCCGAAGTCGCCCATCCCGTCCGCCGCCCAGAAGCAGGACGCGGAGAAGCTCGTCTCCATCCCCAACGACCTGGTGCTCGCGCCCCAGGTGGAAGCCCCGCGCCAACCCACGGGCCGCGACCAGTCCCGCCAGAAGTCCAACGGGGTGGTGGAGCTGTCGTGGGCGGAGTTCGACCGTGCCGTGCAGAAGCTGGCGCGCACCATCCGCCAGTCCTGGGAGCCGCAGGCCGTGGTGGGCGTGGCCCATGGCGGCGTGTACGTGGGCGGGGCGCTCGCGGGCGCGCTCGGCTGCGAGTTCTTCCCCGTGCGCATCAGCCGTCGCAGCCGCGACAAGGTGGAGCGCACGAAGAACCGCGCCCAGCAGCAGGTGAGCGAGGAGATGCCCCCGGAGCTCAAGGGCCGCCGCGTGCTCATCGTGGACGACATCGCGTCCAGCGGGGACACGCTGGGGCTGGCGACGGCGCTCGCGCGCAAGATGGGCGCGAAGGAGATCAAGACGGCGTGCCTCGTGGCGCGGCCGGAGGGCTTCACGCCGGACCACGCGGGCATGTCCACCGACGCGCTCTTCGTCTTCCCGTGGGACTACGAGCCCGTGATGGCCGAGGCGCACTTCGACGACGATCCCGACAAGGCCGGGGCCTAGGCTCCCGGGCAGCACCGGGATGCTGAAGCGGCGATGATCATCGGGACGGCGGGGCACATCGACCACGGCAAGACGTCCCTGGTGAAGGCGCTGACCGGCATCGACACCGACCGGCTCCCGGAGGAGAAGCGCCGGGGCATCACGCTGGAGCTGGGCTTCGCCCACCTGTCCCTGGGCGACGGACAGGTGGCGGGCGTGGTGGACGTGCCCGGCCACGAGCGCTTCGTGAAGGCCATGGCCGCGGGCGCGGGCGGCGTGGACCTGGCGGTGCTGGTGGTGGCCGCCGACGAGGGCGTCATGCCCCAGACGCGCGAGCACCTGGACATCTGCCGGCTGCTCGGCGTGAAGGCCGGCGTCGTCGCGCTCACCAAGTCGGACCTGCTCGAAGCGCTGGGCGATGACTGGCGCGCGCTGGTGGAGGCGGACCTCGCCGCGCTCACCACGGGCACCTTCCTGGAGGGCGCGCCCGTGGTGCCGGTCTCGTCGAGGACGGGCGCCGGCCTGGGAGATTTGAAGATGGCGCTCGCCCGCGCGGGCACCACGCTGCCGGAGCGCCCCGCGGAGGGGCCCGCGTTCCTGCCGGTGGACCGAGCCTTCAGCATCAAGGGCTTCGGCACGGTGGTGACGGGCACGCTGCTGTCCGGCACCCTGGCGGCGGACGACGCCGTGGCGCTCCTGCCCGCGCAGCCGGGAGGCAGGTCCGGTCCCTTCCGCGTCCGGGGCGTGCAGGTGCACGGCCAGCCGGTGGCGCGCGTGGAAGCCGGGCAGCGCGCGGCGGTGAACGTGACGGGCGTGGAGACGGAGGACGTGCACCGGGGCATGGTGCTCACGCGCGCGGGCGAGCTGCCGGAGACGTCCATGCTGGACGTGGAGCTGACGCTGCTGCCCGCGGCCGAAGCGCCGCTCGCGAAGCGCCGCAAGCTGCTCCTGCACCTGGGCACCGCGCAGGTGGAGGCCACGGTGGCGCTGCTGGATCTGGACACGCTGGCCCCCGGGGAGACGGCGCTCGCGCAGCTGCGGCTCCAGTCGCCCGTGGGCGCGCTCGTGGGGCAGCGCTTCATCCTGCGGGGCTCGCGCGCGCTGCCGGGCCGGGGCGCCACGGTGGCGGGAGGGCGCGTGCTGTCCATCACCCCGCCGCGCCGTCGTCGGGGCGCGTCCGCGGTGGTGCGCCCGCTCCTGGAGGCGGACGCGGCCGGGCAGGTCGCGTGGCTGCTGCGACAGGCGGGCTACGCGGGGCTGACGCAGACGGAGCTGTTCGGCCGCTCGGGGCTGGGGCCCAAGGTGCTGGCGCGCACGCTGGAGCTGCTGGGCGCGAAGGGCCAGGTGCTGCTGGTGGACCGCGAGAAGCGGCTCTATGTCTCGCACGATGTGTTCGAGGGCCTGCGTCAGCGGTCGCTCGCGCTGCTCGCCACGTTCCACGAGCGCGAACCGATGCGCGAGGGCCTGTCGCGCGAGGAGCTCCGCCAGCGGCTCTCCGCGCAGCTGGATGCCCGCCTGTTCCAGCGCGTGGTGCAGGCGCTGGTGGATGCGGGGAAGGTGGAGTCGGAGAAGGACGTGGTGCGCCTCAAGGGCCGGGGCCGCACGCTCACGCTGGGGGACGAGGCCGCGCGCACACGCCTGGCAGCAGAGCTGTCCGCAGCGGGCCTGGCGCCCCCCACCGTCACCGAGCTGGCGCGCAAGCTGGGGCTGCCCCCGGAGAAGCTCCAGGAGCTGTTGAAGGTCCTGGTGGCACAGGGGACGGGCGTGCGGGTGAGCGAGGAGCTGTGCTTCGACGCGAACGCGCTTTTGGCCCTGCGCGAGCGGCTGGTGGCCTACCTTCGGGAGCAGAAGGAGATCACCACCCAGGGCTTCAAGGACCTGGTGGGCCAGAGCCGCAAGTTCATCATCCCCTTGTCGGAGTACTTCGACCGGGAGAAGGTGACGCTCCGGGTGGGTGACAAACGGGTGCTGCGTCGCGGATGAGTCCCAAGACCTACAGCCAGCGGGACCTGCGGGCCCTCGTGGAGCCCTTCTCCAACCCCGTGCTGGTGTTGGACGGTCGCGGCCACGTCTGGGTGGCCAACGACGCGTACGCGCGGCTCCTGGGCCTGTCCCGCGAGGAGGTGGAGGGCCACTCCTTCCTGGACTTCGTGCAGGCGGAGGAGCGCAGCCGGCTGGCGGAGCGCTACCAACGGCTGGCCACGGGCTCACCGCTGGACGGGCGCACGCAGCTCTACCGGGTGACGAGCCTCCAGGGGCGGATGAGCGAAGTGGCCGTGCAGGCCACGGAGCTGCGGCTGGAAGGTGGCGGCTACGGCCTGCTCCTCAACTGCCTCCTCCAGGCGCACCGGCCGCTGGAGCTGGCGGTGGCGGAGGGGCTGGTGGACACCTCTGCGGGGCTCGTGTCGGCGCGCTCGGAGGAGGCGGTGCGGCGCGTGGCGCTGGCGGGCCTGGAGCGCGCGGGCTTCCGGGCGCGGCTGCTGCGCTGGGAGGGCACGCGGCTGGTGGTGCGCGACGGCGTGCCCCCGCCCGCGGACGCGCACCTGGCGCTGGAGGCGCTGTCGGACGGGCGTCCGGTGTTCGGCGGCGCGGACCAGGCGGAGCCCACGCACGCGTACCTGCCGGTGGGCGGGCCGCAGGCGGAGGTGCTGTGGGTGGCGGGGCCCTGGGTGGCGCCCCGGCACGGCTCGGTGCTGACGCTGTTCGCGAAGGTGGTGGGCGCCGCGCTCGCGGACTCGCACCTCCAGGCGGATGGTGCGCGCAGCCGCTGGGAGGTGGAGGCGGTGGCGGAGATGGCGCGCTTCGTGGCGCAGCCGGTGCCCCCGCCGCCGGAGACGTTCCTCGCCCGGGTGGCGGACCTGCTCAACGCGCGCGCGGTGGCGCTGCACGTCGTCCCGGAGCCCGGCCAGCCGCCACGGCTCTTCGTGCACGTGGGGCTGGAGGAGGGCAGTCGGGAGGGCGTGGACCCGGAGCGCCTCACCGGCGTGCTGCTGGGCGTGTCGCTCCGGGAGGAGGGCGGCGTGCTGTCCTCCGAGGCCCAGGGCCGCGCGCTGGAGTCGCTGTCCGGGGGCCGCTTCGGCTGTGGCACGGCGGCCCGGATCACGTGGGGCTGGGCGGG
>NZ_RAWA01000220.1 GCF_003611675.1 Corallococcus sp. CA053C | reverse complement strand
TGGCGCAGGTCGTTCGCGGGCCCCGCGCACCCCGCGGCGAGCAGGGTGGCGCAGAGGACGCCGCGGGTGAAGCGCACGGACGCGGAGGCGGGCATGGGGACGGCTCCATCAGGCAGGGGGAAGGAACAGGTCCTGCCGCCCGGAGGCAGTGCATGCCGCATGCCCCGTACCGCCGCGCTCAGCCCTTGATGACCTGCTCGGCCCGCACCTCCGTGGGGCCCGGCGCCTCTCCGCGCTCGAAGCGCTGCACGCTTTCGAGCGTGGTCCGGGCGATGGCGTGCAGGGCCTCGCGGGTGAGGAAGCCCTGGTGCGCGGTGATCACCACGTTGGGGAACGTCAAGAGGCGCGCGAGCACGTCGTCCTGGAGCACCTGCTCGGAGAGGTCCTGGAAGAAGATGCCCTCCTCCTCTTCGTACACGTCGAGTCCGGCCGCCCCCAGGTGCCCCGACTTGAGCGCCTCCACCAGGGCGTGGCTGTCGAGCAGCGCCCCACGGCCGGTGTTGATGATCATCGCCCCGGGCTTCATCTTCGCGAGCGCGGCCGCGTCGATGAGGTGGCGCGTGGCGGGCGTGAGCGGCACGTGCAGCGAGACGATGTCCGCCTGGCGCAGCGCCTCCGCGAGCTCCACGGACTCCATGCCCAGCTCGTGCGCGTCCTGGGCGGAGAGCCGCGGATCCACGCCGAGCAGCCGGCAGCCGAAGCCCCGGAAGATGCGGGCCGCGGCGCGCCCGATGCGCCCCAGCCCCACGAGCGCCACCGTCTTGCCGTGCAGGTCGAAGCCCACCAGCCCGTCGAGGGAGAAGTTCCACTCGCGCACGCGCGCGTAGGCCCGGTGCACCTTGCGGTTGAGCGCGAGCACGAGCGCGGCGGTGTGCTCGGCCACGGCCTGCGGCGAGTACTCGGGCACGCGCACCACGGTGAGCCCCAGCCGCCCGGCCTGCACGAGGTCCACGTGGTTGAAGCCCGCGGAGCGCAGCGCCACCAGCCGCGTGCCGCCGTCCGCGAGCGCCTGAAGGCACGCCGCGTCCAGCCGGTCGTTCACGAAGGAGCACACGGCGGGGAAGCCCGCGGCCAGGCCCACCGTCTGTGGCGTGAGCCGGGGCTCGAAGTACGTGAGGGTGTGGCCGAACGCGGCGTTCGCCTCCTCGAAGGCGGCGCGGTCGAAGCGGTGGGTGTCGAAGAAGGCGATGCGCATGGCGGCTCTCCCATTCCCACAACGGCGACGGCCGCCAGGGGCTTCCCGGCTGCCCTTGCACCGCGCGTGCGAGCCAGGAGCGCCGGGCGGTGGCGCTCGGCGCCCTGGCGGCCTGGCGCTTCCCAGGGGGACGCAAAGGTTTCGCGAACGGACGCAAGGCCCGCGCATTTTTTGCGGGTGTGCTCTGGCGTCCACGGCCCGAGAGCTGGCATGCATCCTGAAACAAGTAGGGCAAGCACCGGCCCCGGGGGGCGGGGGCGGAGGAACACCGATGAACGCCAGGGACACCGAGGTGCGGCAGCAACTGCTCCACCGTCGGGAGACATTGCTCACGCTGCGGCGCCTGCACGGGCTCGCGGCGCAGCTCGTCCAGGACCTCGGGGAGCCCGAGCGGGCGGACAGCGCGGGGGTGCCGGAGGAGCTGCGGATGCTCGCGCGGCTCCACGCGCTGGAGGAGCGGGCGCTCGAAGAGGTGGAGCGGGCGCTGGAGCGGCTCGGGCCCGACGGCCCGGCCCGGTGCGAGATCTGCGGGAGCGCTCTGGGGCCCGAGAGCCCGCGGTCGCTGCCCGAGGTCCGGTGCTGCGTGGCGCGCGCATGACGAAGGCTCCCGGCAAGGCGGCGGCCTCCATCTGGTGGCTCGCCTTCGGCTACTTCGCCTGCTACCTGCCGTACAGCGCGCTGACGAAGGCGCTGAGCCTGGGCGCCCTGCCGGGCATGGCGGCGGGCCTGCCGGGCTTCGTGCTCCTGCCCTCCACGGCGGTGTCAACGCTGGTGGGGATGTTCCTCTACCTGTGGGCAAGCCACCGCTTCCAAGACGCGGGCCGCCGCCGCTTCGGGCGGGTGGAGCTGCCGTGGCCGGGGCGCTGGACCTTCCTGTCGGGCCTGTGCACCACGGGCATCATCGCGACCACCACGCTCGCCTACACGTTCAACGGCACCTCCATCGTCTTCATGATGCTGCTGATGCGCGGCGGGGTGCTGGTGCTCGCGCCTCTGGTGGATGCGCTCAGCGGCCGCCGGGTCGCGTGGCCTTCCCGGGTGGCGCTGGGCGTGAGCCTCGCGGCCCTGATTGTCGCCACGGGGCCGGGCGCCAGCCCCCACCTCTCGCTCGCCGCCGGGCTGGACCTGGCGGTGTACATCGCCAGCTACTTCGTGCGGCTGCGCTTCATGAGCCAGCTGGCGAAGAACGACACGCCCGGCACGCGCGAGCGCTACTTCGTGGAGGAGCAGATGGTGGCCACGCCCGCGCTGCTCGTCCTGCTCGCGCTGTGGGCGCTGACGGGCGCGGGCAGCGCGGCCATGCAGCTGCGCGAGGGCTTCCTCGGGATGTTCTCCCGCCCCACGCTGCCCATCGAGTTCGCCGTGGGGCTGCTCTCCCAGGGCGGCGGCATCTTCGGCGGGCTGGTGCTGCTCGACCCCCGGGAGAACACCTTCACCGTGCCGGTGAACCGCGCCTCCAGCGTGTTCGCGGGCGTGGGCGCGACGCTCGCGCTCTCCCTGCTGCTGGGGCTTCCCGGCGTGGGCGTCAGGGACCTCGTGGGCGCCGCGCTGGTGTCGGTGGCCGTGGCGGTGCTCGCGGTGCCGGGCGTGCTCGCGGCGCGGCGGCGGCTGGCCGTGAGCCCCGCCCTCCCTCCGGTGCCGTGAGCGTGCACGCCGGACCCACCAGGGTCCGGCACGAATCATGAAGTCACCTCGCGCGTCCGCATCCCCTCCACCGCTGGAGGCCCCGCGCGCGAGGACCCCATGACCACCGACCCGATGATTCTCCAGGCGCGCCAGATGCTGCTGTGCCGCCGGGACGCGCTGCGCACCCAGCGCGAGTCCGCGGAGGCCCTCCCCGGAGGCGGGGCCCGCACCCTGTCCTTCAGCGCGAACCTGCACGCGGCGCGGTTCGCGCGGCAGGAGCGCCAGGAGATGGAGGAGGTGGAGGCGGCGCTCGTGCGCATCGAGGAGGGCCGCTTCGGCGGGTGCGAGCGCTGCGGGGGCGCCATCGGGCGACAGCGCCTGCTCGCCGTCCCGGAGGCGCGCTGCTGCCTCACGTGCGCGGACCGGCGGACCCAGGGGGGCCACCGTTGAGCCTCGCGCACGGCACGGCGCGGGAAGTGTCCGCCCGCCCGCTCCTGCTGGGGCCTCCCGGGGCCCTGGCGGGAGCGTCCCCCGGGGCATCTTTGGTAAGCAAGGGCATGGCCAACGAACGCATCCTGGTGGTGGACGACGAGGTGAACGCACGGCGCGCCATCGCCACCATCCTCAAGGAGGAGGGCTTCGAGGTGCGCGAGGCCGCGGACGGCGTCGAGGCGCTCGGCCTGCTCGCGGACTTCGCGCCCGCGGCGGTGCTCACCGACGTGCGCATGCCCCGGATGGACGGGCTCACGCTGATGCGCCGCGCGCGCGAGGCCGGCAGCGACGCGACCTTCGTGGTGATGACGGCGTTCGCGTCCGTGGAGGCGGCGGTGGAGGCGATGCGGGCGGGCGCCGAGAGCTACCTCACCAAGCCGCTGGACATGAACGCGGTGCTCGTCGTGCTGGGCAAGGCGCTGGAGACGCGCCAGCTCAAGACGGAGACGCGCCAGTTGCGCGAGCGCGTGGCGGAGCGCTTCCGCGTGGGCAACATCATTGGAGACGCGCCCGAGCTCCAGGGCGTCTACGCCCTCATCCAGCAGGCGGCGCCCACGAAGGCCACCGTGCTCATCCTCGGGGAGAGCGGCACCGGCAAGGAGCTGGTCGCCCAGGCGCTGCATGAACTCAGCCCTCGCAAGGAGCGCCCCTTCGTGAAGGTGCACTGCGCGGCCTTGAGCGAGGGGCTCCTGGAGAGCGAGCTGTTCGGCCACGAGCGGGGCGCCTTCACCGGCGCCGTCGCGCGCAAGGAGGGCCGCTTCGAGCTGGCTGACGGCGGCACCCTGTTCCTCGACGAGATTGGCGAAATCTCCCTCGCCGTGCAGGTGAAGCTCTTGCGCGTGCTGCAGAGCCGCGAGTTCGAGCGCGTGGGCGGCACCCAGACGCTGAAGGTGGACGTGCGCATCGTCGCGGCCACCCACCGCGACCTCCAGGCGGAGGTGAAGGCGGGCCGCTTCCGCGAGGACCTCTACTACCGGCTCAACGTGGTGGCGGTGACGCTGCCCCCGCTGCGCCGTCGCAAGGGGGACATCCCCGCGCTGGTGAACCACTTCCTCGAGCGCTGCAACGCCTCCTACGGCAAGGACGTGAAGGGGCTGGCGCCCGGCACCCTGCAAGCGCTGATGAGCCACGACTGGCCGGGCAACATCCGCGAGCTGGAGAACGCGGTGGAGCGCGCGGTGGTGCTCGCGCGGGGTGAAGAGCTCACCGCGGACGACCTGCCGCCCGTGCTGCGCGGGCCGCGCCCGAGTCCTGAGTCCAGCGAGCGGCTCATCCCCGGCGCGAGCCTCGCCGCCATCGAACGCGAGGCCATCCTGCGCACCCTGGAGATGGTGCAGGGCTCCACCACGCGCGCGGCGGAAGTGCTTGGCATCAGCGTGCGGAAGATCCAATACAAGCTCAAGGAGTACGCGGGCGGCGGCGGCGGCCCGGAGGCGGAAGCCTCGGGGGAGGAGTGATGTTGGAAACCCGGACCGAGAGCGTCTTCGAGGAGCTCCAGCACTACGTCGGCTTCAGCGCCGAGGACGGAGCGGCCCTGCGAGCGCTGCACCCGCTCGCCGAGGCTCACTTCGAGCGCATCGCGGATGTCTTCTACCGCCGCATCCTCGAACACCCGGAGGCGCGCAAGGCGTTGGAGGGCGGCGAGAGCCAGGTGGGCCACCTCAAGGTGACCCTCCAGCACTGGATGGGCACGCTCCTCCAGGGGCCCTGGGACACGGCCTACTTCGAGCGCCGCTGCCGCATCGGCCGCGTGCACGTGCGCATCAGCCTGCCGCAGCACTACATGTTCGGCGCCATGAACCTGCTGCGCCAGGAGCTCACGGACGTCCTGGAGGAGTCGCTGCGCGAGCAGCCCGACGAGGCCGTGCGGCTGCGGCGCGCGCTGGGAAAGATCCTGGACCTGGAGCTCGCCATCATGCTCCACACGTACCGCGAGGACCTGCTCGCCCAGGCCGCGCGCGCGGAGCGGCTCGCCACCTTCGGGCAGTTGGTGGGCTCCATCGGGCACGAGCTGCGCAACCCACTGGGCGTCATCGAGACCTCGCTCTTCATCCTCAAGGGCCGCCCCGCCTCGCTGGAGGATCCGCGCGTGGTCAAGCACCTGGATCGCATTGGCGAACAGGTGGGCATCGCCAACCACATCATCACCAGCCTGCTGGACATGATCCGCGCCCGTCCGCTGGCCCATGCGCCGCTCCAGCTCACGGACGTGTGGACGTCCGCGCTGACCGCCGTCACCCCTCCGGAGCACGTGCGGGTGAGCGCCGTGGGACTGGAGGCCCTGCCGCCGCTGCAAGGCGACGCGGTGCAGCTGCTCCAGGTCTTCGTGAACCTGCTGGAGAACGCGGTGCAGGCGCTGGGGGACACCGCCGGCGAGGTGCGGCTGGAGGCGGGCTTCCCGGAGTCCGGAGCGCAGGAGGTGCGGCTCGTGCTGGAGGACAGCGGCCCGGGCCTGGATCCGGCCATCCGCGCGCGCGTCTTCGAGCCCCTGATGACCACCAAGGCGCGGGGCCTGGGGCTGGGGCTCGCGCTCGTGCGGCGCATCCTGGACCGCCACGGCGGCGGCATCACGTACGCCCCGCGCGAGGGCGGACTCGGGGGGGCGCGCTTCGTGGTGCACCTGCCCCTGCCTCCGGAGGCCACCTGATGGGCCGCTTCCTGCTCGTGGACGACAACCGGGCCTTCGCGGAGAACCTCGCGGAGATCCTCGAGGACTCGGGCCACGTGGCCCGGGTGGTGGGCTCCGGCGAGGAGGCGCTGCTGGCCGTGCGCGCGGAGCGCTACGACGTGCTCATCACCGACATGCGCATGCCCGGGATGAGCGGCGCCGCCGTGGTGCAGCACCTGCGGCGGTTGGACCCGGGGCTCGCGGCCATCATCGTCACCGCGCACCCCGGCGAGGCGGAGCTGGCGCGCGCCCGGGACGCGGGTGTGCTCGCGGTGTTGCCCAAGCCCGTGCCCATGCCCGCGCTGGTGGAGCTGCTCGCGCGGGCGCGGCGCGACGGGCTCGTGGTGCTGGTGGAGGACGACCCGCACCTCCTGGACAACCTCACGGAGGTGCTGCGCGGCCGGGGGTTCACGTCCGTGTCCGCGCGCTCGGTGCCGGAGGTGGAGCGGCTGGGCGCCGTCAGCCCCTTCGCCGCGCTCGTGGACCTGCGGGTGCCGGGCGGCCCCGACGGCGAGGCGCTGCGCCGCGTGCGGGAGCGCTTCCCCGGGCTCACCCCCTTCGTCGTCACCGCCCACCCGGACGCGCTGCCCGGGGACTTCGACGGCCGGTTGATCCGCAAGCCGTTCGACACCGGGGCGCTGCTCGCCGCGCTGGAGAAGCTGCACGGGGGCCTCCCATGAAGGCGTCGCCGGTGCAGGCCGCCGGCCTGCCGTACCGCCCCCGCGTGCTGGTGGTGGACGACAACGCGGCCTTCCTCGACAACATGACGGAGCTGCTCGGGGACGAGGGCTACGAGGTGTCGAGCGCGACGAGCTGCGCGGCCGCGCTGGAGCGGGCGAAGAAGGGCTTCGACGTCGCGCTCGTGGACGTGCGGCTGCCGGACGGGGAGGGCACGTCGCTGGCGCCGCGCCTCAAGGAGCTGATGCCGGACGGCGAGGTGGTGCTGCTCACCGGCCTGGGCATGCTGGAGGCGGCGGTGGCCGCGGTGCACGCGGGCGCGTGCGCGTACCTGCTCAAGCCCTGCGCCACCCCGGAGCTGCTGCTCACCCTGGAGCAGGCGCTGCGCCAGGTGCGGCTGCACCGCGAGAAGCGGGAGCTGGCCCGGCGCGCGCAGGTGACGGAGAAGCTGGCGGCGGTGGGCACGCTGACGGCGGGCCTGAGCCATGAGATCCGCAACCCGCTCAACGCCGCCGGGCTGCAGCTCACCGTGCTGGAGCGGCGGGTGCGCAGGCTGGACGCCGCCGTCCAGGGGCCGCTCCTGGAGCCGCTCATGCTCGTGCGGGATGAGATCCGCCGGTTGGATCACATCCTCGAGGACTTCCTCCAGTTCGCCCGTCCGCGCGAGTTCCAGTCGGACGCCGTGGAGGTCGCGCCGCTGCTCGAACGGGTGCGCAGCCTGTTGTCGGGACAGGCGGAGGAGCGGGACGTGGCGCTGGAGGTGGAGCCCACGCGGGTGGTCGTGGTGCGCGGGGACGAGGAGCGGCTGCGGCAGGTGCTGCTGAACCTCGCGCTCAACGCCCTCCAGGCGGCGCCCCCGGGAGGCCGCGTGTGCTTCAGCGCGAGCACCCAGGGCGACGAGGTGGCGCTGTGCGTGGACGACAACGGCCCCGGCATCCCCGCCGACGTGCAGGCGCGCCTCTTCGAGCCCTTCTTCACCACCAAGGCGAGCGGCAGCGGGCTGGGGCTCTCCATCGTGCACGCCATCGTCACCCAGCACGGCGGCACCATCGCGGTGGAGGCCGGGCCGCTTGGTGGCGCGCGCTTCACGGTGCGCCTGCCTGCCCTGGCGGACGCGGGCTGAAAACCTCCGCACGCGCCGCGGACGGAGCTGTACCTGCCGCTCGCTTGAGCGGCCCCTCTGGCCATCTGCTGAATCGATACGAATCATCTGCCGTTTGCGGATTGCGATGACGTCGTGCTCAGGCGAGGGTCCCTCCTCCCCCGGAGGACCTCCACATGGCGACCGCGACCGCAGCCCCTGGCAAGACGCTTCTCACCCCTGGCGACCACACGCTGATCCTCATCGACTTCCAGCCGCAGATGGCGTTCGCGACCCACTCGATTGACGCGAACCTGCTGCGCACCCACGTCGCGCTCGTCGCGGGCGCGGCGCGGGTGTTCGACGTGTCGACCATCCTCACCACCGTCGCGGAGAAGTCGTTCTCCGGCCCGATGTTCACCGAGCTCAAGGAGGCCTTCCCGGACGGGGGCGCCATCGACCGGACCTCGATGAACACCTGGGAGGACCCGCGCATCGCCGAGCGCGTCAATGCCATCGGGAAGTCGCGCATCGTCCTGGCGGGCCTCTGGACGTCGGTGTGCATCGTCGGTCCCGCGCTTTCGGCGCTCGACCAGGGCTTCGAGGTCTACGTCATCGCCGATGCGTGCGGTGACGTGTCGACGGAGGCCCACGACCGCGCGATGGACCGCATGGTGCAGGCGGGAGTCCGTCCCCTGACCTCGCTCCAGTATCTGCTCGAACTGCAGCGCGACTGGGCTTGCGGCAAGACATACGACGCCGTCGTGAACCTCGCGAAGAAGTCGGGCGGCGCCTACGGCCTCGGGCTGCTCTACGCGAAGACCATGTTCGGCGGAGGCGAGGGCGGTCACTGAGCCCCGATGCCCTGGCAAATCCCTCGCGCGAGAGACCGCTCAATGAAGATCTACCTGGTGTCCATCGCGGCCGGTGCGTTGATCGGCCTCATCTACGGTCTGCTCGGGGTCCGCTCTCCCGCGCCGCCGCTCGTCGCGCTGGCGGGACTGCTGGGAATCCTGCTCGGTGAGCAGCTGGTGCCCGTCGGGCGCCGGCTGCTCCGTCGCGAGCCCGTCACCCCGGCGTGGATCGCCGAGGAGTGCGTTCCGAAGGTCACCGGCGTGCCCCCCTCCTCACCTCCCAACCCCTGACAAGGACCATCGCCATGCCCCCCGAGCTCATCCTTCACCAGGGTCGGTTCACCACGCTGACCCCCGGAGCCTCCGAGGTCGAGGCCGTCGCCATCACGGACGGACGGTTCTCGGCGGTGGGCTCGGGGGGGGACATTCTCAAGACGCGCGGGCCAGGCACCCGCGTCATCGACGTGGGAGGCCGCCGCGTCGTGCCCGGCCTCATCGACAGCCACACCCACGTCATTCGCGGCGGGCTCAACTACAACCTGGAGCTGCGCTGGGACGGTGTCCGGTCGCTCGCGGACGCGATGCGCATGCTGCGCCAGCAGGTGGCCGTCACCCCCGCGCCCCAGTGGGTCCGCGTCGTGGGGGGCTTCACCGAGCTCCAGTTCGCCGAGCGCCGCCTGCCGACGCTCGAGGAGCTGAACGCCGCCGCGCCCGACACGCCCGTCTTCATCCTCCACCTCTATGACCGCGCCCTGCTGAACGCCGCGGCGCTCCGCGCGTGTGGCTACACCCGGGACACCCCGAACCCGCCGGGGGGCGAGCTCCAGCGCGACCGGCATGGGAATCCCACCGGGCTCCTGCTCGCGAAGCCGAACGCGCAGCTGCTCTACGCGAGCCTGGCGAAGGGCCCGAAGCTGCCCCGGGAGTACCAGGAGAACTCGACCCGCCACTTCATGCGCGAGCTGAACCGCCTGGGCATCACCGGGGTCATCGACGCGGGCGGCGGCTTCCAGAACTACCCTGACGACTACGCCGTCGTGCAGAAGCTCGCGGACGCGGGCGAGCTCACGCTGCGCATCGCCTACAACCTCTTCACGCAGAACAAGGGCGCCGAGGCCGTCGACTTCCGCGCGTGGACGAAGCAGGTCCGGCCCGGGCAGGGCAGCGACCACTTCCGCCACAACGGCGCCGGAGAGATGCTGGTCTTCTCCGCCGCGGACTTCGAGGACTTCCGCGAACCGCGCCCGGAGCTGCCGGCGGACATGGAGGGACAGCTCGAGGAGGTCGTCCGGCTGCTCGTGGAGAACCGCTGGCCGTGGCGCCTGCACGCCACCTACGATGAGAGCATCTCGCGCGCCCTCGACGTCTTCGAGCGCGTCAACCGCGAGATCCCCTTCCAGGGGCTGCACTGGTTCTTCGACCACGCGGAGACCATCTCCGAGCGGAACATCGATCGCATCGCGGCGCTCGGCGGCGGCATCGCGGTGCAACACCGGATGGCCTACCAGGGCGAGTACTTCGTGGAGCGCTATGGCGCGGCCGCCGCGGCCCACACGCCGCCCGTCGCCCGCATGCTCGCCGCCGGCGTCCCCGTGGGTGCCGGCACGGATGCCACGCGGGTCGCGTCCTACAACCCGTGGGTCTCGCTGGCCTGGCTGGTCACCGGCAGGACCGTGGCGGGGACGTCGCTCTACGGAGAAGACGCGCTGCTCGACCGGGAGACCGCGCTGCGGCTCTGGACCGAACGCAACACCTGGTTCTCCTCGGAGTCCGGCAAGAAGGGGCAGCTCGCCGTGGGGCAGCTCGCGGATCTCGCCGTGCTCTCGGAGGACTACTTCAGCGTGCCCGCGGAGAGGATCTCCCACCTGGAGTCGGTGCTCACGGTCCTCGGCGGCAAGGTGGTCCACGGCGCTGGAGGCTTCGCGGACCTCGCGCCGCCGCTGCCCCCGGCGATGCCGGACTGGTCTCCGGTGCGCAGCTTCGGTGGGTATGCGCACGCCGCCGCGAGCGCCACGGCATCGCTTCACGCCGCACCCCACGCGTGTGGCGTGCATGCCCATGGCGCGGCGGCCTGGCGGCGGCCGGTGCCCGTCGCGGAGGACCCGACGTTCTGGGGCCTCCTGGGCTGCTCCTGCTGGGCGTTCTAGGCGAAGGGACGCGGGAGAGTGCCCCCATGCTGCGTTGTTCGCGAAGCGCGTGCCTCCTGCTGGTCTCCGGGGTGCTCACCGCGTCCCTGGCGGCCCGCGCCGAGGACGCGCCCGAGCCGCGCGAGGCGCCACGGTATGCCTCGATCCGCTATCTGGAGGACTGGTCGGATCCCTCCCTGCGCCCCGGCGATGATCCGTTCGACCGCGTCAAATACCTCCCGCTCGCGGAGCAGGCCTGGCTCTCGCTCGGCGGGCAGCATCGTCTGCGTTACGAGCTGACCGACGGGCTGGACGGGCCGCTGCCAGAGAGCGTCCTGTTCTCGCGCAACCTGCTGCACCTGGATGCCCACGTGGGGCCCGCTCGGGCCTTCATCCAGGTTGGAGGGCACTACGCCCTCGGTGCTCCTGCCCGCGACGAGCCGCCCGGAAGTGACCTGTTCGACGTGCAGCAGGCGTTCCTGGAATGGCGCTTCGCGCCGCGCAAGGTCCGCTTCGTCGCCCGCGTGGGACGGCAGGAGCTGGCGCTGGGGTCGACGCGGTGGGTGAGCACGCGGGATGGGACCAACGTGCGTCAGGCGTTCGACCTCGCCCGCCTCACCGCCACGGGCGAGGGCTGGTCCGTGGAGGGCTTCGGCGGTGTCGTGCCTCGGCTCCAGCGCGGCGTGCTCGACGACGCTCCCTCCGCGCGCAACCGGTTCTGGGGCGTCTACGCGACCGTGGAGGTCCTGCCGCGAAATCGGCTCTCGTTCGACGCCTTCTACCTGGGGCGGGATCGTCCTTCGGTGACCTACGGAGAGGTGGAGGGGCGCGAGGTGCGCCACATGCTCGGCGTGCGGCTGTTCGGACAGACGGAGGGCGGCTTCGAGTACATCGGGCACGCGCTCGCGCAGGCCGGCACGGTGGGCGGCGCCCGGATCCTGGCGTGGGGGCTGGCGGGCGGACTGTGGCAGCGGCTGCCCTTCGCGCCGCTGCGGCTGGGCGTGCGGGGCGACGCGCTGAGCGGCGACGGCCACGCCGACGACGGTCGGGTTTCCACCTTCCATGCCTGGTTCCCGAACCAGACCTTCTTCAGCGCCCTGCCGTTGATCTACCCGTCGAACCTCTACGAAGTGCATCCGCTCGTGCAGTGGGACCTCGACGCGGTCACCCTGGAGGCGGGCTGCGTCTTCTTCTTCCGACAGTCGGTCCACGACGCCGTCTACACGCCGCCAGGGGACGTCCTCGTGCCGCCCGAGGCTTCGGAGGCGCGGTACACCGGCGCGCAGCTCTCGCTGTCGCTCGGGTATCGCGTCACCCGCCACTTCATGTTCAACCTCGAGTACTCACACGTCGTCGCCGGACCCGCGTTGCGGGCGGTCAACCTCCAGGGCGTCGACTTCCTGGGCACCTGGACGACCTTCACCTACTGACGCACGGCACCGCTCCTCCGATGACACAGCCCTCCTCGCCTCCGCCCCTGCTGGTCCCCACCGCGCTCGCCTTCATCGCCGGCTACGCGGACGCCGTCACCTTCGTCGGCGCGGGTGGCATCTTCTGCGCGCACGTCACCGGCAACTTCGTCGTGCTCGCCGCGGACCTCGCGCGGCGCGCCAACGCGGACGAGTGGCTGAAGCTTTCGACCTTTCCCATCTTCGTCCTGGCCGTCTTCCTGGCCACGCACCTGCATCGTCGGGTGGGGAGCTCCGCGCGCCTGCTCCTGCTCCTGGAGGCGGTGGCCTTCGGCGTGGCGTCCGCCGTGCCCCTCGTCGTGCAGGGGACGGCGGCCCACCGGGTCGTCGTGGTCCTCGCGGTCATCGCCATGGGCATCCACAATGCGATGCACCGGGTGGCGCCCTCGCTGGGCCCGATGACGACCGTGATGACGGGCAACGTCACGCAGTGGTTCGTGGAGAAGGTGATCCCGGGCGCCCCGGAGAACGCCGGCAAGCATCGCTCGCTGGGCTTCATCATCCTGGCGTTCGCGCTGGGGTGCCTGGGCGGGGCGTTCGGCGTCCAGCAGCTGGGGTTCGCGGCGTTGCTCGCACCGATGGGGCTCGCGCTGCTGGTGCGCAGCCGGCTGCACGACGCGGGCTGAGCGGCACGGGCCTACTTCTGGCGGCGTGCCTCCCGCTCGCACAGCTGGGTGAGCTGCTCCAGCAGCCAGTGGTGCGCCGGCCCGAACACGGTGTCGCTCCGGTAGATGGCCAGCAGCTTGAGCGCGTTCTCGTGGTCGCCCCAGGCCATGGGACGGATGGGCACCAGCGCACCCGAGCGCAGGTCGTCGCGCACCAGGTGCTCCGGCAGGTTGCCCCAGCCGAGCCCCGCGCGCAGCAGCTCATGCTTGGTGTAGAGGTCTCCGACGCGCCAGGTGCGCGGGGACAGCCCGACCTGATCAGCGACGCCATCGTCATCGCAGTCGGAGAGCACGACCTGGATGGCCTCCACGAAGTGGCGGGTCGCGATGCGTCCCTTGAGGGCGGCGAGCGGGTGCCGCGGGCTGACGACGGGGAGCACCCGGATGGGGGCCAGCGCCTGCGCCTCGAGCCCCCGTGCCAGGCCCGCCGGGCTCACCACACCGAGGGTGGCCGTGCCCGCGAGCACGCGAGCGGAGACCGCGGACATGAGCTGCGTGTCGATGCGCAGGTCGACCGCGGGGAACTCCCGGGTGAACGTGGCGCAGAGGTCGACGAGCGCCTTCACGGGGAAGAAGGCGTCCAGGCACAGCGACACCGACGCCTCGAGCCCCAGCGTCATGCCGGTGGTGAGCCGCCGCAGGCCGTCGACCTCGGTGAGCACGCGCCGGGTCGACGCGAGCACCGCCTGCCCCTGCTCGGTCAGCGTGGCCACCTTCGTCGAGCGATCCCAGAGCGGCACGCCCAGCTGGGCTTCGAGGTTCGCCATCGACGTGCTGATGGCCGACTGCACGCGGCGCAGCTTCCTCGCCGCCGCCGAGAAGCTCCCTTCCTCGACGACGGTCGCGAAGGCGCGGAGCTGATCGAGGGTGACCGGATCGTACATGCCCGGTCCATCTCACGGATCGATGGTTTGACAAAGACGGTCTCAGCCGGTGAGAAGTCATGCGCCCGAGCGCCCGGGTGTCGAATGCGTTCGCAAGGGGAGATGCAATTGTCTATACCCCCGCGCCCTTGTTGAAGCGCGCGCACACCCTGATCTTTCCCACGCACGCCCTGTTCTGGCTCGGCATGGGCCTCGTGTTCCTCTACGGCGTGGCGGCCATCCTGCTCGCCCCCACGTCGGTGCACCTGCTGCCGCGGTTCGTGGTCGAAGGCCTGCTCCAGAGCGTCTACGGGTACTTCTTCCTGCTGCTCGGCATCCCCTGCGGCATCTACGTCATCGGCTGGCGGGCCAGCGACGTCTTCGTCTGGACGCGCGCGCCGGGCACGCTGGCCGTGGACGACCAGGGGCTGCGCGACGGCACCACGCGGATCGCCTGGCGCAACGTGCACACGCTCGTGGAACAGCACCAGGAGCAACAGGTCGTCCTGCATCACCGTGACGGGACCTACCGGCTGCGGCTGGGGCTGTGGAGCGACGCGGACGACCTGCGACACACGGTGCTGGGGAACGTCGTGCCCCGGCTGCTGGAGGGCGTGGGCCGCCAGGTCGCCGCGGGGGAGCCGGTGCGCTTCGGTCCGCTCACCCTCAGCGACGCGGGGCTGACCCACAAGGGGCAGCTGATGCGCTGGGAGGACATCGAGAGCATCCGCCTCCAGGACGAGCTGGACCAGGGCGCGGCGACGCGCGAGCTGATCATCGTCTCGCTGGGCAAGCCCCGGAAGATCGACGAAGCGAAGGTCATCAACGCACCAGTCCTGCTGGCCTACCTGTCAGACCGCCTGGCCGGCTGACCTCCACCCCCAACCCCCCGGGTGTCACCTCATGGAAATCTACCGCTCCCCCCAGATGAAGAAGAAGGCGCAGGAGCCGCACGCCATCTACTACTCGCGCTTCAAGCTCATCGCGGGCGCGTTGCTCTGGACGCTGGCCCTGGCCTTCTTCGGGGTGCTCACCTGGCGGGCGATGGGACAGACGGGCGCGATGGCCTTCTCCGCCTTCATCACCCTGGGCGCGGCCGTGATGCTCTTCAAATGCGTGAAGCCCCTGGGCAGCCTGGACAAGCCCGCGCTGCTCATCGGCCGGGAGGGCATCCGCTTCGAGGACGGCCTGCTCATCGCCTGGAACGAGATGGAGGAGAACGTCTACTTCAACCAGTCGTACATGGGCATCCCCATCCTCAAGCTGGTCCAGGTGAAGACGACCCTGGACAAGCCCAAGGTGAAGAAGCAGCGCGTCGCCGCGCTCGACATGGACAGCGACAAGTACCTGGCCCTCTGTGACACCTACAGCCAGGGCACGATGCCGACGGACGCGCGCTGAAGTCGCACCGCCGCCCGGCATCCGGGCGGCACCCGGGCACCTTGACAGGGAACTTACTGGACCGTAACCTACTTTCAGGTAGGTTACTGGTCGGTAGGAACTCCCGTTGGAGCGTGCCATGTCTTGGATTGGGTGCCTGCTTGTCTTCCTTGGGGCGTATCTGCTGAACCTGCTTGTCATCTCCGTGGGCTACCACCGGGCGCTCGCCCACAAGGCCGTGCGGCTGCACCCGGTGCTCCAGCGGATGCTGGTGGCGGGGGGCAGCTGGGTGACGGGCATCGACGCGAAGTCCTGGGTGGTGATGCACCGGCTGCACCACGAACACTCGGACACGCCGCTCGACCCCCACTCCCCGGTGAACGTGGGCATCGCCGGCATCGGCGCCGAGCAGCTGCGCAGCTACAAGCGGGTCGTCATCGGCCTCTTGAAGAAGAACCCCGCGTACACGAAGTACGCGAAGGGGCTCGACTTCGACGTCCATTCCCTCACGCGCAGCGGTCGCTGGTGGCTGCCCTACGTCGTCCACGGCGTCGTGGGGCTGGGGCTCGCGCTCGCGGGGGGCTGGATGCTGGG
>NZ_RAWA01000021.1 GCF_003611675.1 Corallococcus sp. CA053C | reverse complement strand
GGGTTCGTCGGCAGCGTCAGATGTGTATTAAGAGACAGGTGTAGGCTGGGGGCGTGACGAAGCTCTTCCTGTCCCAGGCGCAGCTCGAGGAGTGGGCCCTGGCGGACAAAGCAGACCTGCGCGAAGGCCGGCTGGTCGTGGCCGAGGGAGGGGGCGACTGGCCCCTCACTCCCGCCGTCCACGTCCTGCAGCTGGTGTCGGGCGAGGACACGCATCAGCTGGTGTCCCGGGTGAAGACGGAGGAACAGCTCGCCCGGCTGGGGGCCGAACAGATGGCCGACTCCATCCTGGTGGGGGACTCCGCGTACGAGGTCGTTCCAGGCTATGTGGCGGAAGTGGGCGCTCCTTCTCCGGAGCGCAAGCCCAACTCGGAGACCGATCTGCTGGCGGCCTTCATTCTCGATAAAATGGGTTGAGGACGGGCTGATTGCCTCCTCGCCCGTGGTTATGAGCCTGCCGCCATGAGCCACACGCTCGTCACACTCGCCTGCCACGCCTACGGGCTGGCCGCGCTCGTCTACCTCGCCTTCCTGGTCCGCCAGTCGCAGGTGCTCGCCGTCACCGGGCGCGTGCTCGTGGGGACGGGGCTCTTGCTGCATTGCGTTGCCCTCATCGAGCTGCTGGGAGCGCAGGGCGGCCGGCTGGTGGGGCCCGCGCAGGGCATGTCCACCTTCGCCTTCCTCCTGCTGGCGCTCTTCCTGGCGTTGGATGTGCGCTACCGCAAGCCTGTCATCGGCGCGTTCCTCACACCCCTGGCGGTGGCGGTGCTGCTCGTCGGCATGCTGTTGCATGGCGGGCCGGCGCCGCTCCCGGCCGCGGTGCGTCAGCCGCTGTTGCCGGTGCATGTCACCATCGCGCTGCTGGGAATGACGGCCTTTGGCGTGGCGGCGGGGGTGGGCGTGATGTACCTGCTGATGGAGCGGCAGGTGAAGACCAAGCACTTCGGGCTGCTCTTTGCCCGGCTGCCCTCGCTGGAGTTCCTGGACACGCTCAACCGGCGGCTGGTGGTGTGGGGCTTCATCGCGCTGTCGCTCACCCTGGCGACCGGGGCGTTGTTCGTCACCACGGTGCCGGGCATCGCCTGGAACTTCGACGCCAAGCAGCTGGCGACGTTCATCGCGTGGGGCGTCTTCGCGGCGCTCGTCAACGCGCGCATCTTCGCCGGCTGGCGCGGGCGGCGCGTGGCACTGCTCACCATGGCGGGCTTCTGCCTGGTGCTGGTGTCCTTCCTGTCGTCCTACGATCTGTCCGCCGCTGGCCCGGGGATGCCGTAGCCATGGAATTCATCTGTATCGGCGTGTCCCACCGCACCGCGCCCCTGGGCATCCGGGAGCGGTTGGCATTGCCCGAAGCCCGGCAGACGGAAGTGTTGCAGCGGCTGGCTCAGGCGCCGGTGGAGGCGCTCTGGGTGTCCACGTGCAACCGCGTGGAGGTGTACCTGGCGGCCCCCAGCGCGGAGCAGGCGCGGGAGCGTGCGCGGGAGACGCTGCAGGAACTGGGCGGCACGGAGGCGCTGGAGCACCTGTATGAGCACCAGGGCGAGGCGGCGCTCGTGCACCTGTTCCGCGTGGCCTCCAGCCTGGACTCGATGGTGCTGGGCGAGGCGCAGATATTGGGCCAGGTGAAGGACGCCTTCGAGCGCGGCCAGGGCGCGGGCGCGGTGCGCGGGGAACTGACGCGTGCGTGCGCGGCGGCGTTCGGCTGCGCCAAGCGCGTGCGCACGGAGACGGCGGTGGGGCGCGCGGCCACGTCCATGGCGTCCGCCGCGGTGCAGCTCGCGAGCAAGGTGTTCGACGGGCTCAAGGACAAGACGGTGCTGGTGGTGGGCGCGGGCGAGATGGGCGAGCTGGCGGCGCGGCACCTGAAGAACGCGGGCGCCGGGAAGCTCATCGTGACCAACCGCACGCTCGCTCGCGCGGAGGCGCTGGTGGCGGAGGTGGGAGGCGTCGCGCGGCCTTTCGAGGACCTCTTCGCGCTGCTGGCGTCCGCGGACGTGGTGGTGACGAGCACCGCGTCGCCGGTGCCGCTGTTCACCCGCGACAACGTGGGAGCGCTGGGCAAGGGGCGCCGGGGCCGGCCGCTGTTCATGGTGGACCTGGCGGTGCCGCGAGACATCGACCCGGCGGTGGGCACGCTGGACTGGGTGCATGCGTACGACGTGGATGACATCCAGAAGTTCGTCGCGGACAACGCCGCCGCGCGCGCGGAAGAGGCGCACAAGGCGGGCGGGCTGGTGGCGCAGGAGGTGGCGCGCTTCGCCCGCGAGCGTGCGCTGCGCGACGGCATGCCGGTGCTGGCCCGCCTGCGTCAGCGCGCGGAAGGGATTGCCCGCGCGGAGGTGGAGCGCACGCTGCTGGGCCTGGGCGACGGGCTCACCGACAAGCAACGCAAGAGCATCGAGGCCATGGGACGCGCCATCGTGAACAAGCTCCTGCACGAGCCCACCGCGCGGCTGCGCGCCGTGGGGCCGCAGGGTGAAGGCAACCGTCTGGCCGGCGCCGCCGCGGAGCTGTTCGGTCTGAGCGAGGAAGAGGCCGCCGCCATCGCGCCGGAGCCGGAGCCCGCGCCCGGTGCGGATGTGGCGTCAAACGTGGCGGCCAATGGGAGTCGGCGATGAAGGCCGTGCGCATCGCGACGCGGCAGAGTCCGCTGGCGCTCTGGCAGGCGCGCCACGTGGCGGCGCTGCTCATGGAGCGCAACCCGGGCCTGGAGGTGTCGCTGGTGGAGATGACCACCGAGGGCGACCGCTTCCTGTCCGCGCCGCTGTCCGCCGTGGGGGGCAAGGGCCTGTTCGTGAAGGAGATTGAGCAGGCATTGCTCGACGGCCGCGCGGACGTGGCGGTGCACAGCCTCAAGGACATGACGTCGGTGTTCCCGGACGGGTTGATATTGGCCGCGGTGCCGGCGCGCGAGGATCCGCGCGACGCGTTCTGCAGCCCGGAGGGCTACACGCTGGCGCGGCTCCCGCCGGGGGCCAAGGTCGGCACGTCGTCGCTGCGCCGCAGCTGCATCCTGCGCGCGCGCCGTCCGGACCTGGAGATCATCTCGCTGCGCGGCAACGTGCAGACGCGGCTGCAGAAGACGCGCGACCTGAAGCTCGCGGGCGCGATGCTCGCCGCGGCGGGGCTCAAGCGGTTGGGCCTGGAGCACCACATCACGGAGATCGTGCCGGTGGCGGACAGCCTGCCCGCGGTGGGGCAGGGCGTGCTGGCCATCCAGTGCCGGGGCGCGGACGCGGACGTGCGCGCGCTGCTCGCCCCCCTGGAGGACCTCACCACGCGCGGCGCGGTGCGGGCCGAGCGCGCCTTCCTGGCGAAGCTGGAGGGCGGCTGCACGGTGCCCCTGGCGGGCCACGCCACGGTGGTGGATGGACAGGTCCACCTGCGCGGGCTCGTCGGCCGGCCCGACGGCACCCGGGTGGTGCGGGGCGAGGTGAAGGGCCCGGTTCCGGAGGCGGAGCGGCTGGGCGAAGCGCTCGCGGAGGAGCTGCTGTCGCGCGGGGCAGGCGACATCCTGCGTGATTTCGGCCGCCGCGACGACGCGTCCCGCGCCTAGAGTGCCGGCCCGTGGACCGGCGACTGGATGGCATCCGAGTGTTGGTGACGCGCCCGCGAGAGCGCGCCGAGGAGCTGTGCTTCCTGCTGGAGGACGAAGGCGCGGAGGTCTTCAGCCTTCCGCTCCTGGAGCTGCGGCCCCCGGAGGACCCCCGGCCGCTCGCGTCCGCGGCCGAGCACGTGCAGCGCTACCACTGGGTGGTGTTCGCGAGCCCCTCCGCCGTGGAGGCGTTCCTGGAGGCCCTGCGGCTCGCGGGCACGTTGGACCGGCTGTCGCGCGTGAAGCTGGCCGCGGTGGGGCCGCGCACCGCGAGGACGGTGGAGGCCTTTGGCCTGACGGTGGCCGCCGAGCCCGCGGAGGGCACCGGGGCGGCGCTGTTCACCGCGCTGCGCGACCTGCTCGGTCCTGACGACGACGTGCTGCTGCCGTCGGCGGAAGAAGGCCGGCGCGAGCTGGAGGACGGCCTGCGCGACCTGGGCGTGCGCGTCACGCGCGTGACGGCCTACCGCTCCACCCCCGCGCCCCTGCCGCCCGAGGCCCTGGCGCACCTGTCCGAAGCGCCGCCCCAGGTGGTGCTCTTCGCGTCACCGCGCACCGCGGAGGCCTTCCTGGAGGGCGCGGGCCGCGAGCCCCTGGCCTCGGCGAAGGTGGTGGCCATCGGCCCCACGACGGCGACGGCGCTCGCGCAGCTCGGGCTCGACGTCGCCGCCATCGCGGAGCGCCCCACGCCCGAGGCGCTGGTGGATGCCACCGTCCGGGCGGTTCGCGGTTAGACTGTCCGCCCGGTGACGCTCCGGGTGCCAGGCCGGCGCCCGCGCGACGTGACGCGAAGAGGTGCGGGTGATGAATCGTGGGTTGCAGCGGAGTGGCTTCCTGCTCGGATTGCTGGCACTGGCCGCGACCGCGGCTGCGCAGGGCCCGGCGGACTACCAGTACCTGGACCACTGGGTGCTCAACAACAGCCAGGACCCGTTCGAGTACTACCTGGACGCGCGCAACGGCCGGCCCGGCGACAATGACCTGGCGCGCGTGGAGACCGCGGTGCAGGCCGCGTTCAAGGCCTGGCAGGACGTGGCCTGCGCCTGGCCCGCCTTCACGTACAAGGGTCGCTCCACCACCGCGCCCATCGCGGACGTGAGAGACCGGTTGGATCGCTTCAACGTGGCGGCCATCTGGGTGACGGACGCCGCGGATCCGGCGTACTCGGACGTGCTCAACCACGGCAACAGCGTGTCGCAGGCGGTGCCGCTCACGAACGGCGGCTACGTCTACCAGTGCGACATCTTCCTCAACGCCGTGAGCAACCGCTTCACCACCGCGGACACGACGCCCGCGGGCTTCTACGACCTGCAGACGACGGTGACGCGTGAGATTGGCCACTGCCTGGGCCTGGGCGACACCGGCGACTCCGTCTGGGAGTCCGTCATGTACTTCGTGCAGGAGCCGGGCCTGCAGCGGCGCACGCTGTCCGCCTACGACCGGGGCGCGTTGTGCCAGCGCTATCCCCAGACGGGCGCGGTGGGCTCGCCCTGTGACACCACCGCCTGCGGCAGCGGATTGACCTGCGCGTCCACCCAGAACACCACCAGCGGCAAGGCGGTGAAGATCTGCACCAAGGCGTGCCCGGACGGCGTACCCGGTGCGTGCCCCGCGCCCTACCAGTGCCGGGCCTCGGCGGTGGTGTCCGGCTCCCAGTTCGCGTGTCTGCCGGCCCCCGTGGGCGAGGACACCCAGGTGGGCAGCCCCTGCGCCAGCGCGACCGAGTGCGGCGCGGCCAACTCCCGCTGCCTCACCGAGGCCGACCAGACGACCGGCTTTCCGCCCTGGAAGGGCGGCTACTGCACGGAGTCCTGCACGGCGAACGCGGACTGCCCGCTGGGCTCCACGTGCGCGACGGTGGGCTCCATCGGCAAGCGCTGTCTCGACACGTGCCGCGCGGGCACGGGCGACTGTCGCTCCGGCTACTCCTGCACCCCGCTGCCCGAAGGCAACGTGTGCGTGGCGGACTGCGCGAGCAACGCCCAGTGCGGGACGTCCTACGCGTGCCGCACCTGCGACCACGCCTGCATCACCCAGCAGGCCGGCACCCGCACCGTGGGCGAGCCCTGCACGCAGACGACCGAATGCGGCACCAACCAGCAGTGCCTGAAGCTCAATGGCAATCCGCAGGGCGTGTGCGCGGAGTCCTGTTCGGTCTCCACCTGCACCTGCGCCCCGGGCAACACCTGCCGCTCCGCGGGCTCGGGCGGCCAGCGCTTCTGCTTCCGCGACTGCGAGGACGGCACCTGCTCCTCGCCGCTCCAGTGCGTGCCCTTCGAGGAAGGGAAGGCCTGTCTGGCCAACTGCCGCAACAGCCAGGACTGCCCCAACGGCCTCGCGTGTGACAGCGCCGGCCGGTGCTACGATCCGTTCGCGAAGACGGACGGCGGCACCTGCGCGCTCTGCAGCGACGGCGGGACGCAGCCTCCGCCCCCGCCCACCGATGGCGGGACGGGCGGCACGTCGGGGCCGGATGGCTGTGGTTGCCAGGGCGCGCCCGCGTCCGCCGCGGCATTCCTCGCGGGGCTCGGGCTGTTGCTCCTGGCCACCCGCAGAAGGAGGAACGGTTGACCCAGGCGGCACCCCCCGGAGGCAACACCCCGTCCCGGAGCAGCGCTGACTTCACCGTCGCCTTCCTGCTGGAGGCGATGGTGGCCCAGCGCCTGCTCACCCCGCAGCAGGCGCAGGAGGTGCTGGCGCGCGAGCCCGCGGCCCGGGCCCGCGTCCTCAAGCAGCAGGGTGGGGCGGGCAAGGACGCGGTCCGCTACGACGTCTCGCCCGTGGAGGTCATCGCGGCCTTCCAGATTCCCGCGCCGGGCGGGCGGGGCGTGCTGGACGAGGACCGCGTGACGGAGGCGGCCGCGCGCGCGGCGGGGCTGGAGTACCGGAAGTTGGATCCGCTGAAGATGGACATGGCGCTGGCCACGCGCACCGTGTCGCGGCCCTACGCGCAGAAGCACGTGCTGCTGCCCCTGGAGCGCACCGAACAGGGCCGGCTGCGCGTGGCGGTGGCCAACCCCTTCGACCGCGAGCTCTTCGAGAGCTTCCACCGGCTCACCGGCGAACCGGTGGAGCCGGTGCTGTCGGCGAAGACGGACATCCTCAAGTCCATCGCGGACATCTACGGCTTCAAGAAGACGCTGGCGCGCGCCGCGGACGACTTCGGCGGCGCGCAGACGCAGATGGGCAACTTCGAGCAACTGGTGTCGCTCAGCGGCACCCAGGAGCTGGAGGCGTCCGACAGGCCGGTGGTGCAGGCCGTGGACTACCTGCTGCGCTACGCGTTCGACAACCGCGCGTCGGACATCCACGTCGAACCCAAGCGCGCCACCAGCGTGGTGCGGCTGCGCATCGACGGGGTGCTGCACCCCGTCTACACGTTGCCCGCGCAGGTGCACGCGCCCATCGTGTCGCGCGTGAAGATGCTGTCGCGCATCGACATCTCCGAAAAGCGCCGCCCCCAGGACGGCCGCATCAAGACGGAGCGCGACGGCCGCGAGGTGGAGCTGCGCGTCTCCACGCTGCCCACCGCCTTCGGCGAGAAGGTGGTCATCCGCATCTTCGACCCGGAGACGCTGGTGCAGGACATCGCCCAGCTGGGCTTCGAACCGGACGAGAAGGGCCACTTCGAGTCGTGGATTGATCAACCCCACGGCCTCATCCTGGTGACGGGCCCCACGGGCAGCGGCAAGACGACGACGCTCTACTCCGCGCTCAAGGCGGTGGCGGGCCCGGACGTCAACGTCACCACGATTGAAGACCCCATCGAGATGGTGTGGGACGCCTTCAACCAGGTGCAGGTGCAGCCCAAGGTGGGCCTGGATTTCGCCGGAGCCCTGCGCCACATCCTGCGCCAGGATCCGGACGTCATCATGGTGGGTGAGATCCGCGACGCGGAGACGGCGGAGAACGCGCTCCAGGCCGCGCTCACCGGCCACCTGGTGCTCTCCACGCTGCACACCAACGACGCGCTGGGCGCGGTGGCGCGCATGAAGGACCTGGGCGTGCCGGCCTTCCTGCTGGCGCAGAGCCTGCTGGGCGTCATGGCCCAGCGCCTCCTGCGCCGCGTCTGCGTCCACTGCGCGGAAGAGGCGGTGCTGACGTCGGACGAGTTGCAGGCCCTCCAGGCGCCCCTGCCGCTGCTGCCGGGCGGGGTGCGGCTGATGAAGGGCGCGGGGTGCGTGCGCTGCCGGGGCACCGGCTACTCGGGCCGCACCGGCGTCTTCGAGATCGTCTCCACCACGCACGAGGTGCGGGAGCTCATCGCCAACGACGCGCCCCACTCGGAGCTGGTGAAGGCGGCGCGCAAGAGCGGCATGCGCACCCTGCGCGAGGCCGCCGTGCGCAAGCTGGCGCAGGGCCTCACCGCGTTCGACGAAGTGGTCCGCATGACGTCCGCTTCCTGAAGGCGCAGCCGGCCCCAGGAAACACGAAGGGCCCGCCGTACCGCACGGCGGGCCCCACGCACTGCGAAGACCGAGACGGCGACTAGAAGCGAGCCTGCAGGAGCGTGTTGAAGCCCAGCGCGTGCGGCTTCTCGAAGTTCGGCTGCGCGACGCCCGTCACGTCGTCCTCGAACGTGGTCCGGTTGGTGTCGTACGTGTAGTAGACCTCGCCCACCGCGGCCACGGACTCGGACAGGTCCCAGCGGAACGTGGCCTTCGCGGAGATGATGGGCTGCGCGTCGCAGCGATCGCTGCCGCCGCACTCGGCGGGCAGGATGCTCAGCTGGTTGGCGTCACGCACCACCACCGTGCGCGTGCCCGTGAGGCCGATGGGCGGGTTGCTGCCGCCGAGCGACGGATCCGGGCTGCGGAAGGAGGCCGGCTGCTGGATGCCCAGGATGATGCCCGGCGTCACGTGCAGCGCGGGCAGGTGGTAGTCCGCGCCCACCGCGACGAACATCTCCGGCTTCAGCTCCGTGCCCGTCGGGAAGTCCTTGAACGGCGGGAGGCCCGGCACGTCGAACTGGATGAAGGACAGGCTGCGGTAGAGCGCCAGCACGTTGAAGCGCCACAGGTTGTACTTCGCGCGCCCCTGCAGCGCCGCGGCTGTCGCGCCCTGCGGCTTGGTGGCGCCGAAGGTGTCCGGATCCTCCAGCGTCTGCGTCAGGTAGCTGCCCTCCAGCGACACGGAGTAGGACAGGCCGCCCGGGTACTGCTCCGGCGCGAAGAAGCGCTGGTAGATTTCCGGGTCGTTCTTGTAGAGCCGGAAGTCCACGCTCGTGCCCACCGGTACGCCCACGTGGTAGACGATCTGCCCGGACACGCCCGCGGAGTTGACGTTCGCCTCGATGCCCTGGTTGGCCAGGCCCGGGACGATGCCCTTCTGGAAGAAGCCGCCGCCGGCCTCCACGCGCAGCGTCTCCAGGATGTCCCAGCCCGCGCCGCCCATCACGCCGTAGAGCGTCTCCTGCTCCAGCACGAGGTCGTTGAGCACCAGCGCCGTCTTGCCGCCGAGGTACGCGTACCAGCGGTCGCGGGTGAGCTGGAGCTTGGCGCCCGGCACGCCCGCCGCGGTGGCGCGGTTGGTGAAGATGGGGCTGCCGCCCCAGGAGATGCGGTACGCGTACCCCAGACGGAAGCGGTCCGCGGACACCGGGAAGCCGGTGAGCGACAGGCCTTCCTTCTCACCCCAGCCCGGCGGCTGGTAGTTCAGGCGCACGTAGCTGGAGTTGTCGAGGATGTCGACGCCGCCCGAAGGCCGCTCCAGCACCAGCAGCGTGAGGGCCGCCTCGGTGGTGAGGCCCTCGAAGAACGCCGGCATGCGCTTGTAGAGCACCACGTTCGACAGCGACTCGAAGCCGGAGAACTTGGTGTTGAAGTTGTCGTAGAACTGCGTGTTCTGGTTTCCCGCGCCAAAGCGCGCGTTGGGGCTGTTGGGCGTGGTTTCACCCGCGCCCGCAAGCACGTTGTCGTCCGCGAAGACGAACGACAAACGGGTATCCACGAAGTCCCCGGCCCATGCGGGCGCGGAAAGAGCGGTCAGGCCCGTCAGGGCCAGCGTCTGCAACGTTTTCAATGTCCCTCCAGGAAGCGGTCCGGGGGAGACCGCTCCTCCCTGCGCCCCGGAATCCACCGGGGCGCGATGCGACTTTTAAGAAAGAATGACTACGGGCACGGCTTGATGGGCTTCGGGCACTCCAGGCCGGGCCCGGGGTAGCAGCAGAGGTCGTCCTGGTCGCGAGGCAACACGTTCCACCGGGGGCGCGCGGGGCCCACGTGCTTCAGGTGGCCCACGACGTCGAAGGTGGCCGCGTGCAGCTGCTTGCACTGGAGCGCCTTCGCCGCGTCGGCGTCGGTCTCGCTGCAGTCCGGGTTCAGGTCCGGCACCGCGTCCTTGATCTGCAGGCTGATGCGCGAGCGCGAGTCCGGCGCCAGCTGACAGGCGGCGTTGCGGGTGGCCGCGGCATCGCGCACGAGCGCGACCTGCGTCTCGTTGCCCTGCAGGGTGTACTCGAACCGGGTGTTGGCCGCGACGAGGGTGCCCGTCTGGTCCACGCTCACGCCCTCTTCGCCAAAGCGCACGTGCACCGGCTGGTCGCAGTAGAGGTTGATCCGCGCGCCCTGGGGCTGGGCACGGGTGAGCGACGTGGTGCCCACGGAGACCTTGGTGATGCGCGCGGCGACGGAGTCGTCCAGGCCGGCGGCGGCGGGGCCCGTGGCGTTCATCTCCACCACGAACTGGCCGAAGTTCGTGTACGTCGTCTTCTCCGCGCAGATGGTGCCGGCGAACTGCCCGATGCCCAGCGTGCAGTCGATGACGCACTGGCGCTCCGGGAGGTCCGGATCATCCGCCGGCTCCTCGAAGCAGTTCTTCCAGGTGCGCGCCGCGCCGCTGCCGGACGGGCAGAACATGGGCATGTCGTTGTTGCCGTTGGCGTCGCAGTTCTTGAACACGCGCGGGAACTTCACCCGGCGCAGCTTCACGAGCGACGACTCCAGGCTCTCCATCTTGAAGTTCTTGTAGCTGTAGCCGCACAGGAGGTCGTCCAGGTACGGCGACCCGCTGTAGCCGCACAGCCGGCCGTTGATCTCCACCGGCGGCACCTGGGACAGGTACTTGTTCCACTCGCTCTGCGGCAGCAGGCGCACGTTCTCCCGCAGGGTCCAGGCGGGGAAGCTCAGCTGCGTGGTGTTGGTGAACTCCGCCACCGTGCCGGAGAGCGTCCAGATGAGGTCGCCCGCGTCCAGGCCTTCCGGGAACTGGTAGTTGTAGATGTAGACGCTGTTGAAGCGGCCCGGGTTGAAGCCGTCCGGCTCCGGCGTCTGGATGTTCGCGCCCGCGAGGCTCTTCTCCAGCACGCGGCAGGCGGTCATGTCCGTGACGTAGAAGCCGCTGGAGTCCGTGCCCGTGACGAGCAGCTTCATCTGCTGGCCGTTGTTCGGATCCGACGGGTCGCAGTTCTGCACCAGCGGCTCGCCGGCCTCCGGGTTGCGCCCGATGCGCAGGAACTGCTTGATGAAGACGCTCGTCTCGAAGCCCGACTCCGGCAGCTGGAGGGTGGAGATTCCGGGCTCCGAGAAGCGGATGGGCGTGGACAGGCCCGTCGCGAACGTGCGCGTGGCGGGCTCCGCAGGCACCTGGGTCAGGTCCCCCACGACGCCGCCATCCGCGTAGTCCAGCTCGAAGGGCTCGTCCTGCACCCAGACGTGCGTCTCGCCGTACAGGTGGGCCACGCGCACGCTGCCGGTGCCCTTGCCGTTGGTGAGGTTCGCCCAGCGCTTGCTGTAGTCGCCGGTGATGTCACCCGGCACGACGCGGAAGGAGACCGGTCCGTTGAAGGACGTCATCTCCCCGCCGTTGCCGTCCACCGCGGTGATGGACAGCCCGATGTCCACGTCCGTGCGGGGCAGGGTGTAGGGGCACTCCGTCGTGCCGCGCACCGCGGGGGGCACCGCGGCCTGGTCGTTGCCGTACTTCGCGGCGCACGCGTTCACCACGGGCAGCAGCGCGCCGGAGCCGTCACCGACGGTCAGCGTCGTCACCTCCACGCGGAACGAGGAGAGTCCGTTGGGCGTCTCGGATTCCTTCGTGTAACAGCCGGCCGCCAGGGCCAGCGTGGACAGCAGCAGGAGTCTTTTCATTACTTCACCCTCCGCCCGATGCGGCCATCCTCGATGGCGTTCGCGATGGGCATGGAAGTGGGCTTCTCACAGAAGGAGCGAAGCTGGGTCGTCACGGTGCCGCAGGTCGGGTTGGTACCGGACAGAAGGTCGCGGCAGGTGCACCGGCCGGTGGACGGGCCCGGGGGCACCGCGCACTGGGCCTGCATGGCCTCCCGCGTCAGGTCCGGCACGCCGCAGCTGCTGAGCCGCTCGCGCTGCCCGTTCTCGTCCGCCGGCATCTTGAGCAGCGAGCCGCAGGTGCAGCTGCCTTCCGCGCCGTCGGAGGTCTTCACCTTCTTGTTGAGGGCGTCCTCGAAGGTCTTGGACACCGCGCAGGCGCCCAGCGTCTTTTCGTCCACCGTCCACGTGCCGTCGATGAGCGAGCCGCAGCGCGTGCCGTTGCTGGACGTCTCCTTGCCCTTCAGCAGGTCATCGCAGGTGCAGAAGCCCTGCATGTAGCCGATGAGCGAGTCGCGCAGGCTGATGTTGGTCTCGATGCGCGTCGTGTTGCGCTTGAGCACCGTGAAGCCGGAGCCGCCCTTGGCGATGTAGTCGTTCACCGCGACCTTGTAGGTGCCGTTGGTGTCCAGCGGCTTGCCGTTGATCTGGATGTCGATGCCGGGGTGCGCCCAGCAGCGCGAACCGCTGGCGTCCTCAAGGCACTGCCACGGCGCGTGGCCCTCGCGGCCCGTCTGCGGGCAGTCCTGCTGCGCGGTGGCCGGGGTGCAGGCGATGCGCAGGTCGTTGAGCTGCACCTGGGCGCAGTCCATGGTGAAGCGGGCGCCGGAGATCTGCGCCTGGCTCACGCACCCGCGCTCGGCGGAGCGCTCGGTGACGAAGTCGAACATCTCCTGCATCTCCACGCCGGACAGGTACATGATGTTGATGGTGTTCTCGAACGGGAACACGTTGAACATCGACTCCTGCGTCACGACGCCCGCGTAGAGGTTGTCGCGGATGCCCAGCGAGTTGGTGAGCGCCATCTCCGCTTCCACGCGGTTGCGCTTGCGCATGGAGTCCGCCGCGATGTTCCCCAGGGGCGAGTCACCGCCGTTGGAGTTGTTGCGGCGCTGCACGTCGATGGGCGCGTAGGAGAAGATGGACGTCAGCTGGAGCTTGAAGTCCATGCCCAGCATGTACGGCACCAGCAGGTCGGTCGTCTGCGGGTCCTCCTGCCGGCGGCACTCCTCGATGGCCTCGCGCACGCCCGGGGCCTGGATGAACTCCCCCGGGTCCCAGAAGATGGCGTCGTCGAAGCGGTACTTGCGCATCACCTCGTTGCACCAGAGGCCGTCCACCGGGAACGCGTGGTAGTCCTGGCTGACCACCTCCGCGCCCTCGTTCTCGCCCAGCTGCTGGGGCATCTTCACGACCAGCTCCAGGCGACCCACGTACTTGGCGAACGCGCCGGAGTGGGACAGCACGACCTTGCGGCCGCTGGGGTCGCTGACGAGCTGCGGGGGGTTGAGCACCACGTGCAGGTGGCCGCCCAGCACCACGTCCAGGCCGTTGACGCCCGCGATGTGCACGCGCACCACCGACTTGTCGTCGCCCACCGGGCCGAACCACTCCAGCACCTTCCACGCGTCGTGCGAGCGCTCCACGAACGCCTTCGCGCGGCCGTACTCGTAATAGGCCTCGTAGCCCTGGATGAGGTCCTGGTCCTCGGTGAGGCCCAGGTGGCTGACGACGACGATGAGGTCCGTCACCGGGCGCAGCAGCTCCACGTAGGAGCGCGCGACCTCGTTCTGCTCCAGCGGCGTCGCCTGCAGGCTGTTGCCGCCCTCCACGATGGAGTTGAGCGAGGAGATGTTGGCCATGCCGATGATGCCCACCCGCAGGCCCTTGATGACCTTGATGGTGTACGGGTTGGTGATCAGGCCCGCGCCGTTGTTGCCCGGGGCCTTCGGGTCGTCCCACTGGTAGTTGGCGGCCAGGAGCGGGAAGTTGGCGAAGTCGCGCGCCTTCTTGACGAAGTTGAGCGCGCCGGCGTCGAACTCGTGGTTGCCCACCACGGCGGCGTCCAGGTGCTGCTCGGACAGGAAGCGGAACTCCGCCTCGCCCGTGTTCACGTTGAAGATGGGCGCGCCCTGGAAGCAGTCACCCGAGTCCAGGTGCAGGATGCGGTCGCCGCGCTTGCGCTCCCTCTTGAGGATGGACGCGATGCGCGTGGCGCCACCGAACGGACCGGCCTCCGGGATGAGCTCCAGGTCCTGGTCCGTCTTCAGCGGCGTGAAGTCATACGGGATGAGCCGCGAGTGGATGTCAGAGGTATGAAGGAGGGTAAGCCGCACCTCCTGACCCTCGAGGTGGTAATCCTGGCCTTCCAGGACAGGCATGCACGAGGCGAGGGCCAGGGCGCAGGCACAGAAGAGGCCGAGCAGTGCGCGACACATTCGTGGCGGATCCGTGATTCAAGAGAGTGACGACTTGAGGACGGCGCAACCTACGGGATCAAGGGTGCACGGGCAAGCAACGCCACCGTGGCACCTCTACCTACCAGTGCAGCAGGAGAGCAGGCAGACATGCGTCCCAGCAGTTCCAATGTGACTGACATCGAGATCATCGAGGATTTCTCCGCCACGGCGCGTTGTGACGAGGGTTTCCTTCGGGTGCGGCGTCTGCGGTGCCGCAACCGGCGGCAGGACGGCACGTCCTCGTCGGTGTACCGGGTGGACGTGGTGGACCGCCCCCGGTTGGACGCGGTGTCCGTGCTCGTCTACCGCCGTGCGTCAGATGGCGGCGTGGAGGTTTTGACGCGGATGAACCTGCGCCCGGCGGCGTACTTCCGACGCGAGCAGACGTCGTCCATGACGGTGCCGGACCCGGTGAGCTACCTGCGCGTGGAGGAGATCGTCGCGGGCCTGCTGGAGCCGTCCGACAAGGGCGAGGAGGGGCTGCGCCGCCGCGCGGCGGAGGAGGTGAAGGAGGAGGCGGGCTACGCGGTGAAGCCGGAGGACATCCAGCTGCTGGGCGGCGCGTTCTTCCTCGCGCCGGGCATCCTGTCGGAGAAGGTCTTCCCGGCCGCGGTGGACGTCACGGGCGTCACGCAGGGCGAAGTGGAGGGCGACGGCTCTCCCCTGGAGGAGGGCATCTTCCTGCAGTGGCGGCCGGTGCAGGCGGTGCTGGAGGCGTGCCGCAAGGGGGACATCGCGGATGCGAAGACGGAGGTGTCCCTGACGCGGCTGCTCGCCCGTCTGGGGTGAAAGGCCGGCGCGGCTTGCAGTTTCCGGGGCGCGGAGGGACGGGGTAGGGTGCTGCCCGTCCCGTTCCCCGTCCAGGTGAGGTTCGTCGCATGCCGTCGTTGCCCCCGTGGCTGACCCAGCTGTTGCCCATCGTCATCCTGCTCGGGGCCATTGGCCTGGTGCTCTCGCGGCTGCCGCGCGTGGAGCTGGGGCACAGCGAGGCGTTCCGCCGTCGCCGCTTCTTCAACTGGTTCCCGCTGGGGCTCACGTACGCGTTCCTCTACATGGGGCGCTACAACCTCAACGTGGCGACCACCGCCATGGGCCAGCAGACGTCCAACGCGGACTTCGCCACCATCTTCTTCTGGGGGACGCTCACGTACGGCGTGGCCTTCCTCCTCAACGGCCCGCTGACGGACAAGCTGGGCGGCCGCTTCACCATCCTGCTGTCCGCGGGCGGCTCCGCGGTGGCGAACGTGGCGATGGGCGGACTCGTCTACGCGGTGCTGAAGAACGGCTGGGCGCCCCCGGGCGGCATCGTCGCGTGGCTCGCGGCCCTCTACAGCGTCAACATGTACTTCCAGAGCTTCGGCGCGGTCTCCATCGTCAAGGTGAACGCGTCGTGGTTCCACGTGCGCGAGCGCGGGCAGCTGGGCGGCGTGTTCGGCATCCTCATCTCGCTGGGCCTGTACTTCGCCTTCGACTGGTGCCGCTTCATCGCGGACGCGGCGCCCGTGTGGTGGGTGTTCTTCATCCCCGCGGGGCTGCTCGTGGTCTTCCTCGTGCTGGACTCGTTCGTCATCCGCGACACGCCGGGCCAGACGGGTCACCCGGACTTCGACACGCAGGATGCGTCCAGCGGTGACACCGGCCCCGCGCCGTCCGTGCCAGAGCTCTTCAAGAAGCTGCTCTCCAACCGCATCATCCTCATCATCCTGGGCGTGGAGTTCTGCAGCGGCTTCCTGCGCAACGCGGTGATGCAGTGGTTCCCCAAGTACGCCAAGGCGGTGGGCGAGTCGGGCGGCTTCGTCGCGTCCAACTGGGGCATGCTGTCGTGCGTCGCGGGCATCCTGGGCGGCATGTTCGCGGGCGTCATCAGCGACCGCATCTTCGACTCGCGCCGCGGGCCCGTGTCCACGGTGCTCTACGCGGGCCTGCTGGTGGGCGCCGTGGGCGCGGTGTTCCTGCTGGGCACCCAGGGCGCGGGCTGGTCCGTGGTGTTCATGTCCCTGTGCGTCATCGGCGTGCACGGCATGCTGTCCGGCACGGCCACCATGGACTTCGGCGGCAAGAAGAACGCGGGCGTGGTGGTGGGCATCATCGACGGCGCGGTGTACGCGGGCACGGCCATCCACGCCCTGGTGTACGGGCGCATCCTGCCCACGGGCGACGCGATGAAGGACCCGGCCAACTGGCGCCCCTGGCCCCTGGCCATGCTGCCCCTGGCCCTGGTGGGCCTGGTGCTGGCCTCGCGGGTGTGGAACGCGAAGCCCCAGCCGAAGGCCGCGCCGCTGCCCGTGGGGGATGTCATCCCCGGGGCCCTGCCGGGGTCATCCTCTCGTACGGGGACCAACGGTTAGGGGTCCAACACCCTCCCTTCGTCCAGGGTGGCTCCCGTGTGACAGGCCTGTGACATAGAGTTGCGTTCGTGTCCCAGGCCCCTGAAGCGCTCCACAGCCGGTTCGACGTCCACGACCGCAAGCAGTTCGAGATCAAGCTCGAGTACCAGCCGACGGGCGCTGATGAGACGCGCTACCTCGTGGAGGCCTACCTCTTCCTGCCGTCGAGCCTGAACATCGACGCGGAGACGTACCCGCGCGCGGACTTCTACGCGGACATCCACAACTACGTGCGCTTCAAGACGCCGGTGATGGGGCTGTCGGAGATCCTCGCGTCGGAGGGCTCGCCGCTGCTGAAGCTGGAGGCGTGGATGCGCACGGGGCTCGCGCCGGAGTCGGACGTCGTCTACCAGGCGAAGCTGCTCTCGTGCGTGCTGCGGGGCGCGCTGCGGAGGTTCGCCACCACGGTGGAGCTGCGCTGCGAGCCGAAGGCCGGCGACGCGGGCCGCGCGGACCTGGAGACGGTGGTGCGCTCGGCGGGGGAGAGCGTGCCGGCGGTGCTGGAGCGCTTCCGCGCGTGGCTGCGCGCGACGGGCGAGGCGAAGCTCCAGGAGAAGACGCGCGCGTCGCTGCGGCTCGTGGACGAGTACGTCAGCCTGCTGGTGGAGCAGTTCTTCCGCCGCGCGGTGGCGGACATGGACGCGCTGCCGCGCTCGGGGCCGTGGCTGCCGCTGCGCAAGGGGCTGATGGAGGCGGTGCTGCGCGAGGAGTCCTACCGCAAGGAGCACCGGCTGCGCAGCGTCCTCAGTCCCACCGGGGACAACGAGGAGTACATGCAGCGGCTGGGCTTCCTGAAGAAGTTCTGCATGAACGTGCTCTTCCTGTCCTCGCGCCGGCGCCAGCGCCGCCAGGGCTGGGAGGAGGTGCTGTTCGCCATCGCCGCGGGCGTGGCCATGGCCTTCGCCACGTCGGTGGCGCTCTGGGCGCAGGTGCGCTTCACGCAGGTGAGCCTCAACTTCTTCCTGGTGGCCGTCGTCGGCTACATGATGAAGGACCGCATCAAGGAAGGCCTGCGGCGCATGTTCAGCCGCTTCGCCGCCACGCACCTGTACGACCGCACCACGGACCTGGTGGACCCCGTCACGGCGCGCGCCATCGGCATCTGCGAGGAGCGGGTGGACTACGGCCCCGCGGTGAAGGTGCCCGCTGGGGTGTCCGCGCTGCGGCTGCACGACGACTTCCTCACCGTGTCCCAGGGGGAGCTGTCGGAGGCGGTCATCCGCTACCAGAAGCGCATCGTGCTGGACGCGCGCCTGCTGCCCCGCTCGGAGCGCGGGCTCACCGGCGTCACGGACATCCTGCGCCTCAACGTGGGGCGCTTCCTGCGCGACATGGACGAGCCGGAGTTCGCGCTGGAGTACGTGGACCTGGAGGACTTCTCCGTGGGGCACATCCGGGGCGCGAAGCGCTACCCGGTGGACCTGGTGTTCCGCTTCACGGTGATGGAGGCGGGGACGCGCAAGGAGTCCGCGCAGCGGGTCCGGCTGGTGCTGGACAGGAACGGCATCCAGCGCATGCAGAACTTCCCGCAGCCCGCGGCCGCACCGGAGCCCGCAGGGTCCGTGCCCATCCAGCCGGCCGCCTGGCGCGCGGGCGCGTGATTTGATGGGCAGCCCCGCGCCGGGGGCATGTATCTTCCGGCGTCCATGGCTTTTGAAGACCTCAAGCAACGCGTGCGGCCGGACTGGCGCGACACGCTCCAGGGCATCCTGACGAGGGCCCGCTCGCTCGGCCCCCAGGCGGTCCTCGCGTTCGACCTGGACTCCACCCTCTTTGACAACCGCCCCCGTCAGGCGCGCATCCTGCGGGAGTACGGCGACGCGCGGTCGCTGGGCCTGCTGTCCGCCTGTGAACCCCACCACTGGGAGACGGGCTGGGACATGCGCGCCGCCATGCGCGCGTGCGGCCTGGGCGATGCGGACGTGGAGCGCCTGTTCCCCGACGCGCGCGCCTTCTGGCAGGAGCGCTTCTTCACCAGCGCCTACTGCGTCTCCGACGAGGCCATCGAAGGGGCAGGGGCCTTCCTTCAGGCGGTGGCCGCCACGGGCGCGCAGGTCGTGTACCTCACCGGGCGCCACGAGGGCATGCGCGAGGGCACGGAGGCGTGCCTGGCGCGCTGCGGGATGGTGACACCCCCCGGCGAGGCCGGCCGCGTGCACCTGATGATGAAGCCCACGCTCGCGGAGGACGACGACGCCTTCAAGCGCGAGGCGCACGCCCGCCTGGGGCGCATGGGCACGGTGGTGGCCGCGTTCGACAACGAGCCCACCCATGCCAATGACTACCGGCACCGCTTCCCGGAGGCGACGGTCATCCACCTGGCCACGGACCACTCGGGCCGGGCCGTGGAGCTGCGGGACGGCATCGTGTCAGTGCCACATTTCGCACTGGAGGACGTGACGCACCGCGCCTGAAAGGAAGGCGTGGCGGAGAGCAGTTCTGAAAGGCTTTGGAAGTCCCTTGGCCGCGCGCTAAGAGGCGCACGGCGTCGCCGCCCTTCCCCCTCGGGTCCACAGGGGCGGCCCAGACGGAGGCATGCCGCGGTGGCCAGCGCGTACTCGAAGGACCTGTTGTTGAAGATGTACCGGAAGATGTACCTCCTGCGTCGCTTCGAAGAGCGCGCGGGCCAGCAGTACACGCTGGGGAAGATCGCCGGTTTCTGCCATCTGTACATTGGCCAGGAAGCCGTGGCGGTCGGGTGCAACGAGGCCATCCGTCCGGATGACTACATGCTGTCCGCCTACCGCGACCACGGGCAGCCGCTCGCCCGTGGCAGCGACGCCGGGATGATCATGGCGGAGCTGTTCGGCCGGGGCTCCGGCTACAGCAAGGGCAAGGGCGGCTCGATGCACATCTTCGACATCGAGCACCACTTCTACGGGGGCTACGGCATCGTCGGCGGGCAGATTCCGCTCGCGGCCGGCATGGCCTTCGCGGCGCGCTACCGCAACGAGGACCGCGTCACGGTGTGCTTCTTCGGCGACGCGGCCGCGAACCAGGGCGCGTTCCACGAAACCTTCAACATGGCGCAGAAGTGGAAGCTGCCGGTCATCTACATCTGCGAGAACAACCGCTACGGCATGGGCACGGCCATCGCGCGCACGTCGGCGGTGCCGGAGATCCACAAGCGCGCCTCCGCGTACGGCATGCGGGGCGAGGCCGTGGACGGCATGGACGTCCTCAAGATGTACGAGGCGGTGAAGGACGCGGCGGAGTACTGCCGCGCGGGCAAGGGCCCGGTGCTGATGGAGGCGAACACGTACCGCTTCCGTGGCCACTCGATGGCGGACCCGGCCACCTACCGCAGCAAGCAGGAGGTGGAGGACGAGCGCCGCAACGACCCCATCCCCAAGCTGCGCGAGTACGCGCTGAAGCAGAAGCTGGGGCTGTCGGACGCGGACTTCGAGGCCATCGAGGAGGAGGAGAAGCGCACGGTGGACGCGGCGGTGAAGTTCGCCGACGAGTCGCCCGAGCCCAGCGTGGAAGAGCTGTGGCGCGACACCATCGTGGAGCCGGGTGAGGAGGACGTGCGCCCGCGCGAGCGCGTGCTGGGCGTGAAGGTCACCAACTGGCCGAAGTACCCCACGGGCCAGGAGCTGAAGGTGACGTGGGACCTGGAGCCCCGCGCAGAGGCCGAGGCGGCTGACAAGAAGGCGGGCCTGAGCCGCTAGCGCTCGGTCCTTCCCCCAGGCACAACCCTTTCGAGTTCGAGTTCGGAGCCGACGATGCCCGAGTTGATGTATCGCGAAGCGTTGAACCAGGCGCTCGCCGAGGAGATGGAGCGCGACGCCAATGTGTTCCTCATTGGCGAGGAGGTAGGTCGCTACAACGGCGCCTTCAAGGTGTCCCAGGGCCTGCTGGACAAGTTTGGCAGCGCGCGCATCATCGATGCGCCCATCAGCGAGCTGGGCTTCACCGGCCTGAGCGTGGGCGCCGCCGCCGTGGGCCTGCGCCCGGTGGTGGAGATGATGACCTGGAACTTCGCCATCCTGGCGATGGACCAGATCGTCAACAACGCGGCCAAGCTGCGCCACATGAGCGGCGGCCAGCTGCGATGCCCCATCGTGTTCCGCGGCCCGGGCGGCGCGGGTGGCCGGCTGTCCAGCCAGCACAGCCAGTCGCTGGAGGCCAACTACGCGCACTTCCCCGGCCTGAAGGTGATTGCGCCTGCGACCCCGGCGGACGCCAAGGGCATGCTCAAGAGCGCCATCCGGGACGAGAACCCGGTCATCATGTTCGAGGGCGAGCGGCTCTACGCGCTCAAGGGCGAGGTGCCGGAGGGCGAGCACATCGTCCCGCTGGGCGTGGCGGACGTGAAGCGTGAGGGCACCGACGTCACGCTCATCACCTGGAGCCGGATGTACTACTTCTGCATGGAGGCCGCGGAGGCCCTGGCGAAGGAAGGCATCAGCGTGGAGGTGCTGGACCTGCGCACCCTGCGGCCCCTGGATGAAGAGGCCATCCTCAAGAGCGTGCGCAAGACGAACCGCGCCGTCATCTGCGAGGAGGGCTGGGCGCTCGCTGGCATTGGCGCGTCCGTGGTGGACCTCATCCAGTCCCAGGCGTTCGACGAGCTGGACGCGCCCGTGGTGCGCGTCACCGGGCTCGACGTGAACATGTCCTATGCGGCGAACCTGGAGAACGCGACCCAGCCGGACGCGCCCAAGATCATCGCGGCCATCAAGAAGGTCCTGTACCGCGAGGGAGCCTGAGCGATGGCGACGCCCATCCAGATGCCCAGCCTGTCCCCGACGATGAAGGAGGGGAAGATCATCAAGTGGCTGAAGAAGGTGGGAGACAAGATCTCCTCCGGAGACGCCATCGCCGAGGTGGAGACGGACAAGTCCAACCTCGAGGTGGAGGCGTACGACGACGGCTACCTGCTGCAGATCTCCGTGCCCGAAGGCGAGGTCGCGACGGTGGGAGCCCCCATCGGCTACCTCGGCGCCAAGGGCGAGAAGGTCTCCGGCGGAGCGCCCGCCGCGGCCGCTCCCGCGAAGACCGAAGCTCCGAAGTCCGAAGCCCCCAAGGCTGAAGCCCCGAAGCCCGCGGCCCCGCCCGCGAAGGCTCCGGAGCAGGCCCCCGCCGCGTCCGGCGCGGGGGAGGGGCTCGCCATCCTGATGCCCTCGCTCTCCCCGACGATGAAGGAGGGGAAGATCGTCAAGTGGCTCAAGAAGGAGGGCGACAAGGTCTCCTCCGGTGACGCCATCGCCGAGGTGGAGACGGACAAGTCCAACCTCGAGGTGGAGGCGTACGACGACGGCACGCTCGCGCGCATCGTCGTGGGCGAAGGCGACCTGGCCAACGTCGGTGCGCCCATCGCGTACCTCACCCCGAAGGGTGCCAAGGCCGGGGCGGCCGCGCCCGCCGCGTCCAAGCCGGCCGCGTCCCAGGCTCCCGCTGCGGCTCCGTCCGCTCCGCCCGCCGGGGCCCAGGTCGTTCCGCTGCGCCGCGAGGCCGCTCCGGCTTCAGGCGGAGGCCGGCTGCGCGCCAGCCCCCTGGCGAAGAAGATGGCGCAGGAGCGCGGGCTGGACCTGGCGCAGGTGCGTGGCTCGGGTCCGCTCGGTCGCGTGGTGAAGCGCGACGTGGAGCAGGCGCTGGGCCAGGGCCTGGCGAAGGCTCCCGTCCAGCAGGCGGCGCCCGCGGCGAAGAAGGCCGGTGCGCAGCCCGAGGTCCGCGCCTTCGGCACCCGTCCGGAGCCGCAGGCCGTGCCCATGTCCTCCATGCGCAAGGTGATTGGCCAGCGCATGTCGGAGGTGAAGCCCGGCGTGCCGCACTTCTATCTCACCGTCGAGGTGGAGATGGAGGCCGCGGTGAAGATCCGCGAGGAGGCCAAGGCGCTGGACGTGAAGGTGTCCGTCAACGACATCATCGTGAAGGCGGCGGCCATCGCGCTGCGCCGCTCCCCGAAGATGAACGTGTCGCTCCAGGGCGACCAGGTGCTGCACTACGGCACCGTGGACGTGGGCATCGCGGTCGCCATCGAGGACGGGCTCATCACGCCCGTCATCCGCGACGCGGACCTGAAGGGCCTGCAGACCATCTCCGCCGAGTCCCGCGACATGGCGGAGCGCGCCCGCAAGCGCGCCCTGAAGCCCGCCGAGTACACCGGCGGGTCGCTCACGGTGAGCAACCTGGGCATGTACGGCATCGACCAGTTCATCGCCGTCATCAACCCGCCCCAGTCCGCCATCCTCGCGGTGGGCGCGGTGGCGGAGAAGGCCGTGGCGCGCGACGGACAGGTCGTCGTGCGCAAGGTGATGACGGTGACGCTGTCGGGTGACCACCGCGTCATCGACGGGGCCACCGGCGCGGAGTACCTGCGCGAGCTGAAGGGCCTGCTCGAGCACCCCACGCGTCTGCTGTTCTAGCGGTCGAGCCGCCGGCCCAACCCCCTCGCCCCCGTGCGTCGTGCACGGGGGCAGGGGCGGTCCTGGCTACTCCCGCGTCGGCTCGTCCGACTCCACGTCCTTCTCCAGCTTGCGCTGCGCGTCGGTGACGCTCGCCTGCTCGGAGCGCTTCGTGCCCGTGGGCAGCTCCTCCTCATGCTCCTGCGAGCGCCCCTGGATGCCGGGCCACGGCTCCGGCCGGGTCGCCTGGACGTGCTTCACGGGCTTCGGGTCCTGCTGCTTCTTGTTCGCCATGGTGTCGCTCCTCCCCCGCGCGAGCAGGGCCTGAAAGGGGACTTCCTGGCGGTACGGTGGGATGCCCGGCGTGGAGCGGCCACCCGGGGGGATGTGGGTGGGAGGCGCTCGCCTGCCTGACTCCCTTCGGATGGCGAAAAAAGACCAGCAGCCGGCGCGGTTCGCTGCTTAACTTCTCAGCCAATGAACGACGACATGACTCGCGAGCGCCTGGGACTTGGACTGCGGGAGGTGGAGCCTTCGCCGGTTCCGTTGGTCCCGGTGGTGTCCCCGGCGCACTCACTGCAGCAGGCGCTTCAGGGCGCGGTGTTCCCGCTCACCTCGGAGCAGTTGACCTGGGTGGCGCGCGAGAACGAGGCGCCGTCGCACGTGCTGTCGCTGCTGGGCACGCTGCCCCGGGGACGTTTCGCCTCCGTGGAGGCCGTGGTCCTCGCCGTCGGGGACATCACCGCCTGAGTCGGGCGCTTCCCGTCGGGGTGCCCCTCGATGCCCACCTCCGGCCCTGGGTACAACGTACCCCCAGGCGCGCGGGCGGAGGTGCGCGTTATCTTCGGCGCGACCAGCCTGTCTTCCGGATGAGGAAGCCATGGTCTGGAGGAGCTCCATGAACGCCTCGGACCTGCCCGCCGTGCTGTACGTGGACGACGACGCCCTCAACCTGAGGGTGTTCGACGCCAACTTCGGGCAGCGGTTTCGCATCTTCCGGTGCTCGTCCCCCAACGAGGCCCTGGCGCTGCTGGAGCAGCGACGCGGGGAGATTGGCGTGGTGCTGTCGGACCAGCGCATGCCGGGGATGACGGGCGTGGAGTTGCTGGAGCGCGCCCGCACCATCGCGCCGGACGCCAAGCGCATGCTCGTCACGGCGTACGCGGACATGCAGGCCGTCATCGACGCCGTCAACCGCGGCCAGGTGACACGCTACTTCGTCAAGCCGTGGGACCGCGCGGAGCTGCTCGCGGCGCTGGAGGACGCGCTCAAGATTGCCCGGTTGGAGCTGCGCATCCGCGAGGTGGAAGGCCGGATGATGAAGTCCGAGCGTCTGGCCACGCTGGGGCAGGTCACCGCGGGCATCGCGCACGAGCTGATGGGGCCGGTGGGCTACCTCACGCAGAACGTGTCCTCGCTCCAGCGCGACATGCACTGCGTGGTGCAGTACGTGTCGCGCCACCTGGCGACGGATCCGGACGCGGAGGTGTCCTCCACCATCGAGGACCTGCCGGCGCTCATCAAGGACCTCTCCGAGGGCGCGGGCCACCTGCGCGAGGTGGCGTTGGGCCTGCGCGCCCAGGCGCGTGGAGAGGACATGGAGGCCACCGCGGACGTGGCCGAAGTGGTGTCCTTCGCCGTGAAGCTGGCGCGCGCGGAGGTGCGGGACCGGGCGCGGCTGTCGAGCAACGGCGACCCCGTGCGCATCGTCTTCGGGCCGGTGAAGCTGTGCCAGGTGCTGCTCAACCTCATCGTCAACGCGGCGCAGGCGATGGAGGGCACGGGCCGGCCGGGCCGCATCGACGTGAAGTGGGCGGCGCGCGAGTCGGAGGTGGTGCTGTCCGTGGTGGACAACGGGTGCGGCATCCCGCTCGCGTTGCAGGAGCGCGTGTTCCAGCCGCTCTTCACCACCAAGCCCGTGGGCATTGGCACCGGGCTGGGCCTGTCCATCTGCAAGGAGCTGGTGACGCAGTTCGGAGGTCAGCTCCGCCTGTCGTCCACGCCGGGCGAGGGCACGGAGATCGAGCTCATCTTCCGGCGAGCCCCGCCCCCTTGAGCCCGAAGGCGTTGTGCAGCAGGCGCCACACCCGGTGGAGGGTCTCCCCCTCCGCGGGCCGCACGTCCCGCACCAGCAGTGCGCGTCGTGGCGCTTCTTCCGGGCCGTACTCCACCACCAGCGAGTAGCCGCCTCCCGACGGCTGGACGATGTGCACCGCGCGCACGTCGTCGAAGGGCAGCGTCTCCGTGCGCGCGGCCCCCGGCGCCCACGCGAGCGTCTCCAGCCGCAGCGACTCCGTCTTGAAGTGCAGGACGAAGCGGCGGCGCTTCAGCCGCGACTCCAAGAGCAGCGCGCCCGCCACCAGGGCCCCCGCGAGGAAGAGCAGCAGGGCCGCGGCGCCCGGCGTCCGGGAGGCGTCCAGCACGAGGAACACCAGGCCCACCACCGTGCTCACCCCGGCGAGGCCCAGGCAGAGCGTTGGCAGCATCCTCAGCGTCCAGGGCGGCGGCAGGGACTCACCCACCAGCCGTCCCCCGTCGTAGAACAGCCGCACGTCGCCCAGCAGCGGCGGCACCCGGTTCTCCCGGAGCGCGTCTTCGAAGCTCACTGCGCGAGCATAGGCGGACCGCCCGTTTCCCACCCTCGAAGTTGGACGTGAGCTGTGCGATCCTCCCAATTCATGGATCTCCCGTTCGAGACCGGCGAAGGTGATGGGGAAGGGCGGGGGACGCTCGCCTCGAAGGTGCTGCTGGTGGATGACGAGCCGGTGGTGCTCGACATCTGCGTGCGCCTCCTGAGGCGTGAAGCGGACCTCGTCGTGTCCCCCGTGGGCAGCGCGGAAGAAGCGCTCGTGCTCTTGAAGGACCAGCGCTTCGACGTGCTGGTGACGGACAAGAACCTGCCCGGCATGGGCGGCGTGGAGCTCATCGCCGAAGCGCGCCGGATGCAGCCCGCGCTGGAGGCGGTGATGATCACCGCCTACGCCAGCTCCGAGTCCGTCATCGCCGCCTTCGCCGCCGGCGCCAGCGACTACATCCTCAAGCCCTTCGACGACCTGCGCGTGCTGCGCGCCAAGGTGCGCGGCGCGCTGGAGCGCCGCACGGAGCGCGTGCGCACGCGCAACGGCGCCCGCGAAGTCGCCCGTCAGGCCGCGGCGCTGCTGGACGCGGGCCGCGACGCGCCGGAGCCCGCGCACGTGGCGCTGGAGACAGAGCTGCGCAACTACGAGGAGGCCGTGCGCCTGGGCCAGCACGGCCACGTGGCGGTGGTGGGCAGCAGCGAGGCCGTGAAGGTGCTGCAGGACGCGCGCTTCGAGGTGGTGGACCTGCCGCCGTACTCGCCCCAGCTGGAAAGCGCGGACGTGGTGGTGGTGGAGACCGGGGATCCGCAGTGGCGCACGCTGGCCGAGCGCCTCCAGGGCCGCTCTCCCGACGTGGTGCTCCTGGCCGGCGCGGACGCCGACCTGAGCGACCTCCTGGAGGCCATCACCCTGCGCATGGACCTGGTGGGCTACGGGCAGGCCAACGCCGCCCGCGTCCTGCCGGAGAAGGTGCGCATGCTGCTGATGCGCCGGGGCATCCAGCGGGCCCAGGAGCGGCTCACGGCCGCGCTCGACGCCTTCCGCCAGAGCATCACGGCGGCCTGAGCGGGCGGGGCGCGCAAGCCGCGCGCCCCGAGCACTCCCAAGCCCGCAAAAGCGAAACGCCCACCTTCTTTTCAGAAGATGGGCGTCTCAGTGACCCTGCCGGGATTCGAACCCGAGTTTGAGCCGTGAGAGGGCTCCGTCCTAACCACTAGACGACAGGGCCGGCTTTCCTACAACCGCGCCTTTGAGGCCGACGCTTCCTACACTTTCTGGTTGCTGACGTCAACCAGGAACTTCAGCTGGGGAACTAGGATTCGAACCTAGATAAGCAGAGTCAGAGTCTGCTGTCCTGCCGTTAGACGATTCCCCAAGAGCTGCGGGACCTGCGACTTCGGGCGCTTCTACTACCCACTTCTCTGCTCGACTTCAACTACTTCGTTTTCCTGACCGGCTTCGTGTCCTTCTTCGCCGGTTTCGTCGTCCCCTGCGCCGGGACGACGTAGATGCGAACCTCTTCGTTCGCCTCGTAAATGTTCAACCCTTCGAAGTTCTTCCCCGACGGGTTGGAGATGTGCACCGCCTTGACGCCCGGCTGGTTGACGATCGACCGCCTCGGGTAGCTCGAGGACGGATAGACGGTCTTGTAGTAGTCGAGCGTCGCCTCGAAATCGCGCGATGCCCGGTACCGGTTCTCGCCCACCTTCTGGGCGCCATCCGGGAGTTGGGCGCCGCTCACCAACTCGGCGCCCGACGCCGTTGCCCAGAGGGCCAGCAGCACGGCCCCGAGCGGGCGCGCCTTATAGAAATGCGGTCGGAGGCTGTCAAGCGGTCGCGTCATCGCCGGCCAAGATAGGGCCCGGCGTGGTCCGCGTCCACCGTCAATCTCACCCGCCGCGCGCGAGCGCCGCGTCGATGCGCCGCAGGGCTTCCTCGCGCCCCACGAGCAGCAGCGTCTCCCCGATGCCGGGGCTCGTCGTGTTGCCGGTGATGGCGACGCGCAGGGGCTGGGCCACCTTGCCCATGCCCACGCTGGCCGCCTCGCTCACCGCCTTCACCACGCCGTCCAGCGGCTCCACCGTCCAGGCGGGCAGCGCGGCCAGCCGCTCGCGGGCCTGGCGCAGGAGCCCCAGCGAGTCGGCGCCCAGGTGCTTGGCCGCGGCCTTCTCATCCAGGGTGACGCCGGTGCGGAAGTAGATGGACGCGGTGTTCGCCATCTCGTCCAGCGTGCGCGAGCGCTCACGCAGCGCGACCACCAGCGGCTCCAGGCGCGCGTCGCCCCGGGCCTGGAAGCCGCGGGCCTCCAGGAAGGGCGTCAGCCGCTCGGCGACGAGCGCGGGGGGCAGCAGCTTGAACCACTGCTGGTTGAGCCACTGGAGCTTCTCCGGGTTCCACACGCCGGAGGTGCTGCCCACGCCGTCGAAGTCGAACCACTCCACCATCTGCTCGCGGCTGATGACCTCGTCGTTGCCGTGGCCCCAGCCCAGGCGGACGACGAAGTTGAGCAGCGCCTCCGGCATGATGCCGGTGCGCGCGTGGAGCATCACGTCCGCTTCCGGGTGCTTGCGCTTGGAGAGCTTCTCGCGGTCCGGCCCGAGGATGAGCGGCAGGTGCGCGAAGTCCGGCGGCGTCCACCCCAGCGCCTTGTAGAGCATCAGCTGCGGGAAGGTGGAGTTGATGTGCTCCTGGCCGCGCGCCACCAGGGTGATCTCCATCAGGTGGTCGTCGATGACGCAGCCGTAGTTGTAGAGCGGGATGCCGTCCGCGCGCATCATGACCCAGTCATCCAGGTCCGAGTACGGCTTGGTGATGACGCCCAGGACCTTGTCGTCGTACGACACCTCGCCTTCCCCCGTGGGCATGCGGAAGCGGATGACCGCGTCCTCCAGCTTCTTGCCGGCGGGCGGGGCCTTCAGCTCGTAGCAGGTGCCTTCGTAGCGGTAGGCGCGGTTCTCCTTCTCCGCCACCTCGCGACGCACGGCGATCTCCTCGCGGGTGCAGTAGCAGCGAAAGGCCTTGCCCTCGGAGATGAGCTGGTCGGCGTGGGCGCGGTAGGTGTCCAGCCGCTGGGTCTGGAAGTAGGGGCCGTGGGCGCCCTCCTTGCCGGGGCCCTCGTCCCAGTCCAGGCCCAGCCAGTTCAGTCCGTCCAGGATGGCCTTGACCGACTCCGGGGTGGAGCGCTCCTGATCCGTGTCTTCGATGCGCAGGATGAAGGTGCCGCCGTAGCGCCGCGCGTAGAGGTAGTTGAACAGCGCGGTGCGGGCACCTCCGATGTGGAGGTATCCAGTAGGAGACGGAGCGAAGCGGACGCGGGGTTTGGACGGGGCCATGGACAGGCGCGCGATAGCAGGAGGGATGCGTGAGGGTCAACGCAAGCCGCCCCTCTTGTCCGGTGCGCTCCGCGAGGGCTGAGGATAGGCTGCGCTGCCAAGGAGACTTTCCATGTCGATTCGACAGTCAGTTCGCACGTTGGTGCTGGCCGCCCTGCTCGGGGGGCTTCCCGTGGGGGCCACGACGATGCTGCGCGCGGACCTTCCCCAGATGGCGCAGGCTTCCGACGCGGTGGTGCAGGGCGTCGTCCGGCGCGTGCAGAGCCGGTGGAGCGGGGACAAGCTGCGCATCGTCACCGACGTGGAGATTCAGGTCACCGAATCGCTCAAGGGGCAGCCCGGCGGCACGGTGCTCGTCACCCAGCCGGGCGGTCGGGTGGGTGACATCGGGCAGGTGGTGAGCGGCCTGGCGTCGTTCTCCGAGGGCGAGGAGGTCGTCGTCTTCCTGGAGAAGAAGGGCGCGGCGGCGTTCCGGCTCGCGGGCATGGCGCAGGGCAAGTACCAGGTGCAGCGCTCGGCCTCCGGTGCCAGCGCGATGGCGGTGCCGGCGCCCACCGGGGACGCGGTGCTCATTGATCCGAAGACGCATCAGGAGAGCGTGTCGTCCGCGAAGCCGGTGACGCTCGAGCAGCTGAAGACGGCCATCCGCGCGGCGCTCCAGGCGCAGCAGGGCGCGCCCGCGACGAAGGGGACGAAGTGATGGGCGCGCTCGCGTCGTGGGTGGTGCTGGCGATGGCGCTGGGACAGAGCTCCGCGCCGTACGTGCGCAGCCGGGTGTCGCCGGGGGATGAGTCCACGCAGTGCCTGTACTGGACGCAGTCGCGCGTCGTCTGGCAGCAGAGCACCGTGGGCAACCAGCGGATGACGAACCACACGGAGTTCAAGGCCATCTCCGACTCGTTCCAGAGCTGGCAGACCCTCTTCGCCAGCTGCGGCAACCTGACGCTGGAAGAGGGGCCGCGGGTGAGCAGCCGGAAGGTGGGCTACGAGCGCACCGGCACGAACATCAACCTCATGCTCTTCCGCTCGCGCAGCTGTCGGGAGGTGGTGGACCCCGGCGACGCGTGCAACACCCTGGACACCTGCGCGAACACCTACGACTGCTGGGATGACAGCAACGGCACCATCGCCATCACGCTCACCACCTACGACGAGCGCACGGGCGTCGTGTACGACTCCGACATCTCCTTCAACGCCGCGCAGTTCAACTTCACCACCGGCAACGGTGGGCCGTGCGGCATCGTGGCCACGCCGGACTGCGTGGAGACGGACGTGCAGAACACGGCCACGCACGAGGTGGGCCACTTCGTGGGCCTGGACCACACGCTGGCCACCGGCTCCACGATGAACCCCAGCGCCCCTCCTGGAGAGACGGAGAAGCGCTCCATCGACCCCGGCTCCAAGGACTTCGTCTGCGCCGCGTATCCCAAGGGCAGCGCGAGCAAGCCCTGCATCCCGCTGCCGGACACCGGCAATGGTGACGGAGATGGCGACGGGGATGGGGACGGCGACGGAGACGGCTGCGCCGCGGCGTCGGGAGGCCTGGCCGTGCTGCCGCTCCTGGCGGCCGCCTCGCTGTTCGCGCGCCGCCGTCGCAGGGGTGGACGGTGAGTCGTCGCCTGCTGCTGCTGGCGGTGCTCCTGGGCGCGGCAGCGGCGGGCGCGCAGCAGGACTACAAGCGCACGCTCGTGCCGGGCCGGCCGCTGTGTCTCGTGTGGCCGGGGCGTGACTACGTCTACCACCTGGACGCGGCGGGCAGCACGCGCACGCCCGGGGACACGGAGTTCACCGCCATCGAGGCCGCCTTCGATGCGTGGCGCGCGCTGTCCGCGACGTGCAGCGACTTCCGCTTCATCCGGGGCGAGGACTGGCGACAGCGGGTGGACGTGGGCTACGACGAGGAGCACCCCTTCGACAACTACAACGTCATCACCTTCCGCGAGCGCGACTGCCAGGACGTCGCGCCGGCCGACGACGCGTGCTGGGAAGAGGAGACGTGCGGCAACGTGTACCAGTGCTGGTCGCACGGGGGCGCCACCATCGGGCTCACCACGTCGTCGTTCAGCTTCAAGGACGGGCACGTGGTGGACTCGGACATCGAGCTCAACGCGGCGGAGACCGACTCCGGCCCCACGTTCCTCTTCACCACCGTCAACGGTCCGCCGTGCGAGGGCGCACCCGCCACGAACTGCGTCGCCACGGACGTGCAGAACACGATGACGCACGAGCTGGGGCACGTCGTCGGGCTGGACCACGTCTTCGCGGCAGGCTCCACCATGGAGGCCACCGCGTCGCAGGGCGAGACGTCCAAGCGCGTCATCGATGCGGGCTCCGCCGCCGGGTTCTGCTCGGCCTATCCTCGCGGCCTGCCCCCCACCCAGTGCCGCATCCCGGCGGATCCGGGCCTCAAGCTGGTGGCGGAAGGGAAGGGCACCGGCTGCGCGGCCACCGCCGGAGGACCGGCCGTGGCCGCCGTGCTGCTGTGGGCGGCGGGGCTGGTGCGGCGCCGTCGGAGCGGGCGGGCAGAGGGGCTGGCGTCCGGTGGGCTCGAGGCTGCCCCGGACGGGCCGCGCGGTTAGACTGTGAGCGTGGCCGTCGCCTTCTTCGACCTGGACCGGACGCTGCTCGCCGCCAACTCCGCGTCGCTGTGGGTGCGTCGTGAGCTGGCGCTGGGGCACATCTCCCGCTGGCAGGCCCTGCGCGCCAGCGTGCTGCTCGCCCGCTACCACCTGGGGTTCGTGGCCATGCAGGACGTGCTCGTGCGCGCCACCGCGCTGCTCACGGGCTCCGACGCGCGGGACCTGGAGGCGCGCTCCGTCGACTTCTACACGGAGCTGGTGCGGGGCCAGTACCGGCCAGGCGGCCTGCTCGCCCTGGAGGCCCACCGGGAGGCAGGCGACCGGCTCGTGCTGCTGACGTCGTCCTCGGGCTACCTGTCCGACCTGGTGGCGCGCGAGCTGCGCCTGGACGGCGTGCTGTGCAACCGCTTCGAGGTGGACGCGGCGGGGCTCCACACCGGGCGCGCGCTGGGGCCCATCTGCTTTGGCGAGGGCAAGCGGCTCTACGCGGAGGCCACCGCGAAGGAGGCCGGTGTGCCGCTGTCCGCGTGCGCCTTCTACACGGATTCGTACTCGGACCTGCCGGTGCTGGAGGTGGTGGGGCGGCCCGTGGTGGTGAACCCCGACCATCGCCTGCGACGCGAGGCCCGGCGGCGGCGCTGGCCGGTGGTGGACTGGGGCGTGCCTCCGGGAGGCGCCGCCCCGTCCGTCCCACCCTCACCGCCGCTCTTGCCCTCCACCGGTCCGTAGGACGCGGTGCCCCCAGGACGGGGTGACGCGGTGGAGGTACGGCCCGGCGTGCTTTTCAGCGGCGCGGGGCGACGAGGCGCATGGTGAACGTGTAGTCCACGTTCACCGGGCGGCCCTGGTACTGGATGGGCTTGTATTCGCGGGACTGGAGCGAGTCGAGCACCGCGCGGTCCATGTGCTGCACCATCTTCAGGATGCGGCAGTTCTCCACGCGGCCCTTGGTGGTGATGGTGCAGCGCACCGCCACGAGCCCCTCCGCCTTGGTGGCGAGCGCCTCGCGCGAATACGCGATGGTGCGGCCCTCCTCCAGCATCACCGGCCGCTCCATGGACTCGTTGAAGGGGATGACGGCGTCGGCGCGGATGGGCGCCAGCGCGCCCGTGGTCAGCGACGGCACCGCGAGGCTGCCCGCCGCGCTCACCTGCGTCGTCGCGGCGGACGCGCCCAGCGAGCCCGCGGACTTGTCGCTCACCGTGGCGGGGACGGCGACGGCCACGGCGGACGTGTTGTTCGCCTGCATCATCACCGGCGCGGCCAGCCCGCCCTGCGTCACGGGGGCCAGGTTCTCGAAGTCCTCGGGCGTGGAGGCGTTGGCCAGCTCCACGCGGCCGGGCCTATCAGCGCCGCCCCGGCGCTTCGTCAGCTTCTGCGACAGCACCACCTCGCCGGAGCCGCCGGTGACGACCGTCTCCGTCTGGTAGCCCTCCAGCACGAACGACAGCTCCGCGGTGATGCTGCCCTCGCTGCCCAGCGGCAGCTCCAGGACGAAGGGCGTCGTGCCCCGGTCCTTGCCCTTGTAGAAGACGCGCGCGCCGGACGGCTGGCTCATCAGCCGGAAGCGCACCTTGCCCGCGCCGGGCGCCAGCGGGGCCTCCGCCACCGCGGCCTTCGGAGCGGGGGCCGCCACCTGCGCCGCGGCCTGCGCGGGCTTCTCCTCCGGGCTGCCGCGCAGGAAGAACATCATCGTGCCGACGACGCCGGCCACCACCACGCCACCGACGAGGCCGCCCATCAGCAGCGTGCGCTGCCGGGCGCGCTGCACGTCGCGCGGCACCTCCACGCTGATGTCCATCTCCAGCCCGTCCGACGCGTCGTTGTTGCCCACGTTGGAGAACAGCGGCGAGGCGTAGGGACCCGTCGTCGGCGGAGAGGGGTAGGGGCCCGTGGTGCTCGTGCCACCCATGCGGCGGAACACGCCGCTGCTGCCGCCCGCGGACATGTGCGCTTCGCGCAGGCCCTCCAGCAACTCGTCCATCGTCTGGTAGCGCCGGACAGGGTCCTTCTCCAGACACCTGCGGACCACCATCTCGATTTCCGGCGGCACCGCGAGGTCCGGGCGCACGGCCTGGAACGTGGGAGGCGGCTCCTTGTAGTGGGCGAAGATGAGCTCGATGTGATCGCGCGCGATGAACGGCGGGCGGCCCATCAGCATCTGGAACAACATGATGCCCAGCGAGTACACGTCGCTGCGCGCGTCCGCCACGTTGCGCGCCTGCTCCGGGGCCATGTACTGCGGCGAGCCCAGGAACGTGCCGTTCTGGGTGATCTCCGGACTCACGGGGCCCTCCTGCGGAGCCACCGACTTCACGAGCCCGAAGTCCAGGACCTTCACGAGCTCCTGATCCGACTCGCTGAGGATCATGATGTTCGCGGGCTTCAGGTCGCGGTGGATGATGCCCAGGCTGTGCGCCTCGCGCAGCGAGCGGCACACCTGCTGCGCCACCGACACCGCGCGCGCCCACGGCAGCGGGCCCACCTGGCCGAGCACCTGCGCGAGCGTGCGACCCTCCAGGTACTCCATCGCGATGTAGTAGATGCCGTCGTCCGTCTGCCCGTAGTCGATGACGGTGACGGTGTTCGGGTGCCGCAGCTTCGAGGTCAGCGACGCTTCCCGCAGGAAGCGCTTCTGGAAGCCCGGATCACGGCTGCTCGGGAAGTTGGGGTTGAGCACCTTGAGCGCGACCACGCGGTCGAGCGGTGCCTGAAGGGCCCTGTACACCTTGCCCATGCCGCCCACACCCAGGGGCTCCAGAATGCTGAAGCGGCCGTTCAACGTCCGGCCGATGAGCGGATCCGTTCCCGGCGCCTCGGGACTCGGGGAATCGCTCTTGATCATTCGTGTCCCCTTGAAGCAGGCAGCATGGTTTCTCCGTCAAACGCGACAGGTGTTCATCCAATCACAACTCCCCGGTCGCGCGCACCCCAAGGGGGTCGGTAATCCACCACGTCGGGGCATCCGGGACCCTGCCCCCCGGGGCCGGGTGGGAGGTCTGAACTTCCGGCTGCCCCGCATTGCGTTGGGAGGGCCTCCCGGTTTACCTTTTTTCATCCCTGCCTGCCTCGGGGTGGGCGGAGTCTCCTGATGGCCGAAACCCCCAAAACCCCCGTTCAATCGCAGGTGCGCCGTGCCTCCGTGCAGCAGCGGCTGAGCGCGTTGGAAGCCGAGCAGGTGTTGCTGCGTCAGGAGCTTGCCTCCCTGCAGGGCGAGCTCCGCCTGCCGGGCCTCTACCTCACCGTGGAAGCAGGCGGCACGTCCGCGCTCATCCCCGCGCGGCATGTCCAGGAGGTGGTGCGGCTGGTGGCGCTGGATGCGCTGCCCGGCGCGCCCGCGCATGTGCCGGGCACGTTCGTCTACCGCGGCAGTCCGGCGGTGGTGGTGGATCTGGCGCGGCTGTTGGGCGTGAAGCGCGTGCCGGATCTCGACTCGCACCTGGTGGTGGTGGACGCGGGCCGCACGGTGGCGCTGCTCGTGGATCGCGTGCGGGACCTGGTGGAGACGCCGGTGCTGCTGGACGGCACGCCCAATGGTGAAGAGGCGTTGCCGTGGGACGGCACCGGGCTGATGGCCGGGCTGTGCCGCACGCCCGAGGGCCTTCGCCCGCTCTTGCGCACGAGCGCCGTGCTGGCCGGGATGGAGGGCCTGTGAGCGAAGGGCTCCTGGACGAGGTCACGCTCGCGAAGGTCGAGGAGGTGCTCCAGGGCGCCTGCGGCCTGACGCTCGCGAGCAGCCTGCGTCGCTCGTTGGAGCCTGCGTTGTCCCGCGCGGCGTTGGCGCGCGGCCTGTCGGAAGTGACGTTCCTCCGCCAGCTGCTGATGCGGGATCCGGTGGCGGTGGAGGCGTTCATCGAGCACGCCGTCATTGGCGAGACGTACTTCTTCCGTCACCCGGAGCACCTGCGCGCCCTGGCGCTGCGGGCTCGCATGCACGTGGGCGGCACCTTCCAGGTGTGGAGCGCGGGCTGCGCGAGCGGCGAGGAGCCCTACAGCATCGCGATGGCGCTGATGGCCGCGGGGCTGGGGGACGCCGGGCGCTTCCGCGTGCTGGCGACGGATGTGTCCGGCCGGGCGCTGCTGCGCGCGAAGGCCGCCGTGTACAGCCCGTGGTCGCTGCGCCGCATCGAACCGGACCTGGAGCGGCGCTTCCTCACCCAGCAGCCGGGACCGGCGGGGCAGGACGCCCAGCACTCCGTCGTGCCGGAGGTGATCCGCACGGTGGACTTCCGTCGCCACAACCTGGCCACGGACGCGGTGCCCTCCATGGGCTTCCAGGCCATCTTCTGCCGCAACGTGCTCATCTACTTCACGCCGGAGCTGGTGCGCGCGGTGCTGACGCGGCTGGTGTCCGCGCTCGCGCCGGGCGGGCTGCTCTTCGTGTCGCCCGCGGAGGTGCCGCTGACCAACGGGATGGGGCTGGAGACGCTGGACGCGGACGGCACGCCCGTGCTGCGCGTGCCCCCGGAGCCGTCCTGGGCCTCGGCCTCGCTCACGCCCGCGACCCCGGCCCCGCGCCGGGACTCGTCGACGTCGCTCTCCGCCGTCGCGCTCCGCCGGGAGACGCCGGTGCCCGGCCAGCTGCGGATGGAGCCGCGCCGTCACACGCCGGTGCCCCTGCCGGGCCCCTGGGCGCTCAAGCCGGTGACGCCGTCGCCGACGACGCCGGCCCCGGTCGAAGCCCGTCGTCCGACGCCGACGCCCGCTCCCCACGTCATCCCCCGCCTGGGCGACGAAGCGGGCATGCTGACGCGCGCGCTGGAGGCGGCGCAGGCGGGCCACTACGACGAAGCGGAGGCGCTGGGCCGCGAGGCGGCGCGGTCGCTGTCGCCGGAGGCGTACCTGCTGCTGGCGATGGTGGCCGAGGCGCGGGGGGACCTGGTCGCCGCGGTGGAGGCGGTGCGCAAGGCGCTGTACCTGGAGCCGCAGCTGGCGCTGGGACATGCCACGCTGGTGGCGCTCTACAGCCGCATGGACCGACGGGAAGAGGCGGAGCGGGCGCGGCAGAACGCGCTGCGCGCGCTGGATGGATTGGATGACGAGCACCCGCTGCGAGGGGTGGAGACGACGATGACCGCGGGCGGGCTCCGAAAGTCGCTCTCGCCCCGTCCTTCGCAGGTGGGCTGGCAGGGCGCGCGCTGACGGCGCACGTCCCGACGTGAGGTGGAGATAACGTGGAAGTGCAAGGGATGAAGGTGGCGCTGCCCGAAGGTCTGGACTCGGCGCGGCTCAGCCTGCGGACGAAGATCCTCGTCGGCACGGGCATGTTTGGCATCGTGCTGGTCGGCATCCTGACCTTCGCGTTCTGGATGCAGATGCATGACGGCCTGCTGGACGAGCTCACCAAGCGCGCGCGCGCGGTGGGCATCGGCATGGCGTTCAGCGTGTCCGCGTCCGCCGCCACCCAGGACGCGACGATGCTCCAACTGGGCACCGACATGGCCCTCAAGAGCGTGCCGGACATCGCGTACATCGTGGTGCGGGACTCGGGCGGCAAGGTGATGGCGCGCTCGGCGGCGGAACGCTTCGCGAGCGCGACGGCGGTGGAGCCGGCGGACGGCGACGCGGTCGTGGACCGGCAGCTGACCGTGGGCACGCTGCCCGTGGTGGAGACGACGGCGCCCATCCTCTTCGGCCCGCCGGGCGGCACGCTGCGGCGCGTGGGCACCGTGCAGCTGGCGTTGGACCGGGAGGCCCTGTCGGGTGCGCTCTCCGCGAGCACCTGGCGCACCGCGGGCGTGGGCCTGCTGGTGCTGGTGGTGGGCCTGCTGGCGGCGGCCGGCATGGCGGGTCTCTTCATCGTGCCGCTGGAGCGGCTGGCGCGCGCGGCGGTGGGCATCGCGGCGGGAGACCTGCGCCAGCAGATCGACACCCGCGGCACGGACGAGATTGGCGAACTGGCGCGCAGCTTCGCCACCATGGCGGACGCGCTCGCGCACCTGCTCCATGACTTGCGGGGCGCGGCGACGGACCTGGAGTACGAGGCGGCGAACGTGCTGGCCACGTCCACGCAACAGTCCGCGATGGCGCACCAGCAGGCCTCCGCCATCAACGAGACCAGCACCACGGTGGCGGAGATCGCCCAGACGTCCAAGCAGGCGACGTCCTACGCGGACGCCGTCATCGCCCAGACGCAGAAGTCGGAGACGCTCAGCGCGGAGGGCCAGAAGGTCGTCACGGAGAGCGTGTCCGGCATGGAGAAGCTGGGCGAGCAGGTGAAGGCCATCGCCCTGGCCATCACCGACCTGAACGAGCGCACGCTGCAGATCAGCGACATCATCGGGCAGGTGAAGGACGTGGCCGAGCAGTCGAACCTGCTGGCGCTCAACGCCTCCATCGAGGCGGCGAAGGCCGGCGAGCACGGCCGCGGCTTCGCGGTGGTGGCCACGGAGATGCGCACGTTGGCGGAGCAGTCCCGCATGGCGGCGGAGCAGGTGCGGGTGCTCCTGGGGGAGGTGCAGAAGGGCACGCGCGTGGCGGTGACGACGACGGACGAAGGCAGCCGGCGGGCTCAAGCGGCGATGGAGCTGGCGCGCAGCGCGGGCAACACCATCCTGGGACTGTCGGAGGTCATCCGCGAGTCTTCAGGGGCCGCGCGGCAGATCGCCGGCAACACGCGGCAGCAGACCATCGGGGTGGAGCAGATCGCCACGGCGATGGGCGAGCTGACGTCCGCCATGAGTGATTCAGTGGAGGGCACCCGGCGCATCGAACAGGTGGCCGGCAACCTCTCCACCTTGTCGAAGCGGTTCTCGGATCTAGTGGGCAGGTACCAGCTATGAACAGCAACGTGACGAGCGGGGCCAAGAAGGCGGCGAAGGTGCTCATCGTGGAGGACACGAAGACCATCACCAACCTCCTTCAGGTGTATCTGATGGGATGGGGGCTGGACTTCGTGGACGCGCCCAACGGCGCGGTGGGCCTCAAGCGGGCGCGCGAACAGCGGCCGGACCTCATCATCTCCGACGTGCAGATGCCGGAGATGGATGGCTTCGCGCTGTGCGCCGCCATCCGGGGCGACCCCAAGCTGCATGACACGCCCTTCATGCTGCTCACGTCCCTGAAGGACGACGCGAGCCGGCAGAAGGGCAAGCTGGTGGGCGCGAGCGCGTTCCTCAACAAGCCCGTCTCCGTGGACGACCTCCGCTCGAAGGTCCGGGACATCCTCAAGCTGCCGGCCACCAAGTACTAAAGCGCGATGCCCAGCGACGACACCAAGTTCCAGCCCATCGACTTCGAAGAGCTGAAGGCCTCGCTCGACGCGGCGCAGATGCTGCTCGAGGGCGCCCATGTGGTGAGCGCCCACAAGCGGCGCGAGGTGCTGCACGCGCGCGCGGTGGCGCTGGCCGGCTCGCGCCACGAGGAGCGCCAGGAGGTCGTCACGGTGCTCGCCTTCCAGGTGGGCGGCGAGCGCTACGCGGTGCGCATCGAGATGGTGGACCACGTGCTGGAGGCGCGCGGCATGTGCGCGCTGCCCGGGGCGCCGCGCCACGTGCTGGGCGCGGTGGTGAGCCGCTCGCGCATCGTGCCGGTGCTGGACCTGCGGCAGCTGTTGGGCCTGGAGGGCGGCGGCATGTCCGACCTGGGCAAGGTGGTGGTGGTGGAGATGGAGGACGAGGCGTTCGGGCTGGCGGCGGAAGTGGTGGACGGACGGCGGGAGTTGCCGCGCGCGGAGCTGTCCCAGCCGCCGCCGGGCCCGTTCCTGTTCCTCACGCCGGACCGGCTCACGGTGCTGGACCTGACGCAGCTGGGCAACCCAGCGGCCGCTCGGCGCGGCTAGAGGGGACTGGGGTTTCATGGATCCGCAGTTGTTGCGCAGCATCTGGCCGGTCTTCGCCGCGGAGACGCGGGAGCAGATTCAAGCCATCGGGTCGAAGGTGCTGGGGCTGGAGCAGCCTGCCGCCGCGCGGGAGCCGGACCTGCTGCCGTCGCTCAAGCGCGTCGTGCACAGCCTCAAGGGCTCCGCGGCGAGCCTGGGCCTGGACGACATCGAACGCATCGTCCACGCCATCGAGGACGGGCTGTCCCACGTCAACGTGGAGGAGCCCATCTCCCGCACCGCCGTGGAGGCGATGCTGCGCGGCCTGTCCGCCATCGAGAACGCCCTCAACCGGGGCGACGCGGGCGAACAGCCCGTGGTGGACGGCGTGTCCGCGCTGCTCCAGGCACTGGGCCACGGTGGAGACGTCACGCCATCGCCCGAGGGCACCGCGAGCGCGAGCCCGCTGGGCCTGGACGGCCTGAAGATCCTGTCGTCGCTGGAGGCGGCGCTGGGCAGGCTGGTGTCCCCCCGGGTGGAGGACCGGGCGGGCGCGGTGCGCGCGGCGGTGGAGCGGGCGCATGCGCTGCGGCTGAGCGCGGAGTCCGCGCAGGCGGATCAGGTGGCCGCGCTCGCCGAGGCCGCCGCGCTGGGCTTCACGCGGATGGAGGAGGGCGGGGACGCGGCGGGGCTCGCGGCCTCGGAGGTGGCGGGCGCGCTGGTGGACCTGCGCGCGGCGCTGGGCGTTTCGGACGACGAGATCGACGGCGCGGTGTCCGTGCCCGCGACCGTGGCGGTGACGCCCGTGGTGCCGAAGCCGGCGCCCCGCGCGACGACGTCCGCCGAGGCCCGGGGCGGGGCGGTGGACCGCGCCGTGCGCGTGTCGGTGAAGACGCTGGACTCGCTGGCGCTCCAGGTGGAGCACCTGGTGGCGGGACGGGCGCAGCAGGGCCGGCGCACCGAGGCCTTCCGCACGCTGACGGATCAGGCGCATGAGGTGCTGCTGCACCTGGAGCGCGCCGCCTCGCAGCTCGCCATGGCCGGGGGCGGCTCCGCGCTGGAGCCGCTGCGCACCGGTGTCAGCCTGATGCGCGGGATGCAGAAGCGCCTGCTGGAGCAGGCGAAGGAGGCGCACCGCGACGGCGAGCAGCACGCGCTGGTGGCGCAGGTGGTGCGCGACGACCTGCGCGACCTGCGCATGGTGCCGGCCTCGCAGGTGCTGGAGCCCCTGCGGCGCACCGTGCGCGAGACGGCGTCGCGGCTGGGCAAGGAGGTGGTGCTGGAGCTGGGCGGCACCGACGTGCGGTTGGATCGGCGCATCGTGGACGCGCTGAGGGATCCGCTGGTGCACCTGGTGCGCAACGCCATCGACCATGGCCTGGAGATGCCCGCGGTGCGGCGCGCGGCGGGCAAGCCAGAGGCGGGCCGGTTGACGGTGCGGGTGGAGGCGCGGGGTACGCGCGTGGGCGTCATCGTGGAGGACGACGGTGGCGGCCTGGATCCGGTGCGCGTGCGCGCGACGGCGGTGCGCCGGGGCCTGATGAACCAGGACACGGCGGACAAGCTGACGGACGCGCAGGCCGCGCGGCTCATCTTCCAGCCGGGCTTCTCCACGCGCGAGGAGGTCACCTCCACGTCGGGCCGTGGCGTCGGGCTGGACGTGGTGCTGGCCACCGCGCAGCGGCTCCAGGGCTCCGCGGACGTGGAGTACACGCAGGGCAAGGGCACGCGCTTCATCGTGGACCTGCCGCTCACGTTGGCCGCGGCCCTGGGCCTGCTGGTGCGCACCGGCAACACCATCACCGCGATCCCCTCCGACACCGTGAAGCGGGTGCTGCGGCTGGACAAGGACGACATCGGCACGGTGGCGGGGCGCGTGGTGGCGCGGCTGGATGGCGAACAGCTCACGTTCCTGACGCTGTCGGAGGCCATCGGGTTGCCGCGCCTGGAGCTCGCGGTGGAGTCCGGGCGGCGGCAGACGGCGGTGCTGCTGGCGCTGGGCGACGAGCGCGTGCTGTACGCCATCGACGAGGTGGTGGGGCAGCAGGAGCTGGTCGTCCGGACGCTGGGAAAGCACCTGCAGGGCGTCCCCCACCTGGCGGGCGCGGCGGTGCTGGATGATGGCCGCGTGGTGCCCGTGCTCAACGCGTTGGAGCTGCTGCGCGCGGCGAAGCCGGAGATGCGCAACGCCTCGAATGACGCGAAGCTGCCGCGCATCCTGGTGTGCGACGACTCGCTGACGACGCGCTTCGCGATGAAGTCGCTGCTGGAGATCGCCGGCTACCCGGTGGTGACGGCCGCGGACGGCGAGGAGGCGTGGGCGGTGCTGGACCGCGTCCACTGCCACCTGGTGGTCAGCGACTGGCAGATGCCCCGGCTGGACGGCGTGGGCCTGGCGCGGCGGATGAAGGGACACCCCATGTTCCGGCGCACGCCCATCATCCTGGTGACGTCGCTGGACAGCCAGGAGGACCGCGCGGCGGGGTTGGAGGCCGGCGCGGACGGCTACCTCGTCAAGCGCGAGGTGGAGCGCGGCAAGCTGCTGGAGCTCGTGCGCCAGTTGCTGCCCTCCTCGTCGGGCGGACAGTAGGCCCGGCGCTGCAAAGGACAACGCCCCGTCCCTCGCGCGAGCGGAGGACAGGGCGTCGTCACTTCAGCGGATTTCAGCTCAGCGGGGGCGGACCCACGTCTTGGGCCAGTCGTCGAACTGCGCGACCTCCTGCTCCCCGACGAGCAGCGTGTACATGGACTCCTCGGGGAAGTCGCCGATGCGGATGCGCAGCTCCTGGCCTTCCGCCTTGGTGCGCAGCGGATGCAGCGCGTCCGACGTCTTCACCCATTCCAGCTTCTGCTTCAGGAATTGATCACCCGTCATAGCTTGGCCTGCTGGTTGAAGTGGTTGTTCACGGTCTGGTTGGTGCGCTTCGAGCTGTCGATAAGGCTCTGGTAGACGGCGTCCCCAGTCAACTTGTTCCCCTTGGCCTTATTGACCAGCTGATCGAACGAGGGGCCGTCCAGCCGACCGTAGGTGAAGAAGTCACGCGCCTTGAGCATCGCGACTTCGAAGGGGTTGCTCATGAACTTGCGCGCTTCGAGACGGGCGTCGTGACGGGTCTTCACCGCCGCCTTGGCGCGGTCCTCCAGGGAGGCTCCCTGCGCCTTGAGCTTCGCGTCGTTGGCCGGGATGCTCGCGACCTTCTGGTTGTACCAGGCGCGGATCTCCGAGTTCGTCGTGGGCTTCTTCACGGCGCCCGCGTCCGGCCCGTTCACCCGCGCGGCCCCGTCGGGGTTGCGAGGACGGGTGCGCGACGCGCTCCCCGTGGACAGGTCGCTGGGCGGACGCGACAGCGAGGACGTCGAGTTCGAGCGCGTGGGCTTCGTCGTCGTCGTGTTGGGCTTCGAATCCACGGAGTTGCTGCGCTTGGGCGGCGACAGCGAAGACTCGGACTTCGTGGAGCGGATGCTCGAGTTCCGGGAGAGCTTCATGGGGGAGACCTTCGGGGGCGGAAGGAAAACAGCTTTCCCTTTTATCGCAAGGACAGGTAGGCGAGTTGCGACCTCTGCCCACCTTTCATGCGACACCCCGACGTTTCCCGAAGTCTCACACTCTCAATGGAGGGCGGGGACGGCGAAGGCGTCATCGCCCGGGAACACGAAGGCGAGCTCCAGCCGGGGCTCCCGGTGCACGGCCAGCGTGCCTCCCAGCCGCTCCGCGAGGTGCCGCAGGACGGCCTCCGTGCGGGGCTCCAGGGCCGCGCCAGGGCACGCCTGGACGCGCAGCAGCCACCGGGTGGCGTGCAGCGCGGGGCCCAGGTGGACGTCCACGGCGACCGCGTTGCCGGTGCTCCGGGCCACGGTGCGGGCCAGCAGCTCCCAATCCGCGCGGGCGCCGCGCAGGGCCACGGCCCGTTCCTCGGGCAGCGTCAGCGTGGGAGTGGGCTGCCGGCGTCCGGCCTTGGGCGCGAAGGCGCTCCGCAACACGGGGCGCAGGTCATCCAGGGAAGGGGCCAGCGGTGACAGGCGCCGGTCGATGAGGTCCTTCTGGTCCGTGCCGGACTTCGCGAGCCGCTCCAGGTAGCGCTGCATCTGCGCGGTGAGCGGCCCCGCGGTGCCCTTGAGCATCATGTCCACGTAGCCCCGGATGACCATCAGGGGCGTGCGCAGGTCATGCGCCGCGCGGGACCTGCGCTTCTCCAGCGTCACCACGGTGCGCTCCAGGCGCGTCTTCGCTTCCAGGAGCCGGGAGTGCCTCGCGCCCTGCGCCACTTCCCGCGCATGCGCCGCGAGCAGCGCCGGGGCGAACGCACGGAAGCGCGCCACCACGTGCCGCTGCGCTGTCGTCAGCGGCGCGGGGAAGACCTCCAGCACGGAGCCCTGTTTCGTTGCCTTCCGGTGGGCGGGGACGCGCCCCACCTTCACCACGCATGCACGTCCTTCATAGAGGGCCGCGCCGGTCGCACCGGTCAGCCGCAATGTCGCCTTCAGGAGAGCCTCCAGGCCCGCGCGCGTTCCATTGCGCAGCGCCTGCTCGGCCACCGCCGTCAGCGTCGTTTCCACCCTGGCATCGAGGTCGTCCTCGATGCGCCGCCCCATCCAAGCCCCAGCCCGCACGCGACAAGGAATGGGCATGCCTGCGTGGAGGCGCAACGGCTCCTTCGCTGGGCATTTCTTCCGGTGTGCATCGGCAATCCTTTACCCAGCGTGATCGGCAAGAACGGACAATTTTACCGTCCTTCTGGGAGGTCGGGCACGGCAAACCCCTGGACTTGCTGGGAAAAGGCCCTGGCCGGGCGCTTGCTATCTCCTGCCCACGTCAGGTCGGTCTGGAAGGGGCGGATGGGAACTCTCGAGTACTACGCGGCGATCGCTCGGATGGCGCCAGGAGCCCTGGCGAAGAGCGCGGTCCGCCGTGTCCAGGGCGTCGCACGGCAGGCCCTCTACCGCCGTCGCGAGCAGGCCGATGAGGCCCAGCTCCTGGAGTCCTTCGGTGCCACCACGGCCGAAGCCCTGGTCACGCTGGCGCTCGACCACCGCACGTCGCGGGCCTGGTGCGAGCTGTCGCAGCGCGAGTCCGTCCGCGCCGCCCTCACGAAGCTTCCGGGCGCGAAGGAGCGCGCGCAGGTCCGCGCGGCGCAGGCGCTCAAGCAGGAGTGGAACGTCTTCGCCACGCCGGTGTCCTTCGGCGAGGGCCGTCCGGTGGACTGGTCGTTGGATCCGCTGAGTGGCAAGCGCTACCCCGTCGAGCCCGTGGAGAGCCTGCGGTTGCTCGTGCCGGGCATGGATCCGAAGTACCCGTGGGTGATGGGCCGGCTGGACAGCCTGGTGGCCCTGGCCCAGGGCGCGTGGGTGACGGACGATTCGAAGGAGCGCTCGCGGCTGGCCACGGCCTTCGTGGCGCAGACGCTGGACTTCCTGCAGGCGAACCCCGTGGGCATGGGCGTCCACTGGACCTGTCCCATGGAGATCGCCCTGCGCGCGGCCAACATCGCGCAGGCGCTGGTGATGTTCGCGGACGCGCCGGAGGTGCGCCGTCCGGAGTTCCTGGTGCCCGTGCTGGGCGCGCTCGTCGAGCACTCCGCGTGGGTGCAGGCCCACCTGGAAGATCACGGCGCGGTGCCCAACAACCACCTGGTGTCCAACTACGTGGGGCTCGCCGTGGTGGGCCTGCTGTTCCCGGAGCTGCCGGGGGCGCCCGAACAGGTGGCGCTCGCCGTGAACGGGCTCCGCGCGCAGATGGACGCGCAGGTGCATCCGGAGGGCACGTCCTTCGAGGGCTCCATTCCCTACCACCGCCTGTCGGTGGAGCTGTTCACGCTGGCCTGGCTCGTCGCGCGCGGCGCGGGCGTGTCCCTGGGGCCCGCGTACGAAGCACGTCTGCGATTGATGTATGTGGCGTCCCGCGCCTGGTCTTCGGAAGCAGGGCTGGCGCCGCAGATTGGCGACAACGATTCAGGCCGCGTGTTTCCCTTCCAGGACCGCGATGATCGCGAGCAGGGCTACCTTTCGGGCCTGGGCGCGGCGCTCTTCAACGACGTGGGGCTCGCGGGCGGGGTGTTCCCGGACGAGGCGGCGTGGCTCCTGGGCAATGCGGGCCTGACGCGTTTCAACGCGCTGCCCGTGGCGTCGGCGCCTGCTTCGGTGAGCTTCGCGGAAGGTGGATTTCACACCTTGCGCGGCGCGGGAGTCGTGCTCACCGTCTCGGCCGGAAAACAGGGGCAGCGGGGCGTCGGAGGACACAGCCACAACGACAAGCTTTCCTTCGAGCTTCATGTTCATGGCCGTCCCGCCATCGTCGACCCCGGCACGGGTTCGTACACGCGGGATCCGGCGCTGCGCAACGCGATGCGGAGCACCGCGGCGCACAACACGCTTCAGGTGGATGGGGCGGAGCAGGCCCCGTTGGATCCGGCGCGGCTGTTCGCGCTGCCGGAGGATGCACGGGCTCGCGTCGTGGCCTTCCAGCCCGGCGCGGTGCACGACCGACTGGTGGTGCGGCACGACGGTTACCGCGGCCTTCCGTCGCCGGTAGGCATTGAGAGGACTTTCTTCCTGGACCGGCACGTGCGCGCGCTGGCCGTGGGAGACCGGCTCGTCGGTACGGGCCGTCATGAGGTGGTGGGACGTTTGCATCTGCCCGATGGGCAGGCGCGGTGGTGTGAGCCCGACGCGGCTGTGATTGCGCGGGCCCGGCGCGTGCAGGAAGGCCCTGAGGCCTTTGAAGCACGGGCTGTTGAGATTGGACCGGCGGAGGCGCCCGTGGGTTGGGTGCTGCTGGAGCGCGGGTTGGAAACGTCGCTCGTGCCGTCGCGGTACTCGCCCGGGTATGGGCGGGTGGTGCCGGCGGTGTCGGTGGAGTTCCGGAGGCAGCTGTCGCCTCCGGCGAGGCTGGGGTGGGTGTTCGTCTTCAGGTGAATGGTGTGGGTCGGGACGTGTGAGCCGGCGAGGCCGCACGTCAACTGCTGGGAGTAACGACAATGCGCGTGATGGTTGGCAACCCGTTGCTGGAGCGGATCAGCAATCGGGAGGCGAAGGTGGGCGTGGTGGGTCTCGGTTACGTCGGTCTTCCCCTGGGCATGGCGTTCGCGGACGCCGGCTTCAAGGTGACCGGCCTGGACGTGGATCAGCGCAAGATCGACAAGATTGCCAAGGGTGAGAGCTACATCAAGCACATCCCCAGCGAGCCGCTGGCGGAGCTCACCAAGGCGGGCAAGCTCAAGGCGACGAACGAGTTCGCCAAGGCCCGCGAGCTGGACTGCGTCATCATCTGCGTGCCCACGCCGCTGACCGCGTCGCGTGAGCCGGACATGAGCTTCATCATCAAGACGGGCGAGGCGCTGGCGCCGTACGTGCGTCCCGGCCAGCTCTTCATCCTGGAGTCCACCACCTACCCGGGCACCACCGAGGAGATCCTCAAGCCCCTGCTGGAGAAGGGCGGCCTCAAGGCGGGCGTGGACTTCTTCCTGGCCTTCAGCCCCGAGCGCGAGGACCCGGGCAACAAGGGCTTCAACACGAAGACGATTCCGAAGGTCGTCGGCGGCTACTCGCCCGCGTGCCTCGAGGTGGCGGTCGCCCTCTACGGCAGCGCCCTGAAGGAAGTCGTCCCGGTGTCCTCCACGCGCGTGGCGGAGCTCTCCAAGCTGCTGGAGAACATCTACCGCTGCGTGAACATCGCGATGGTCAACGAGATGAAGATGCTCTGCGACCGCATGAACGTGGACGTCTGGGAGGTCATCCAGGCCGCCAGCACCAAGCCCTTCGGCTTCCAGCCGTTCTACCCGGGCCCGGGCCTGGGCGGGCACTGCATCCCCATCGACCCGTTCTACCTGACGTGGAAGGCGCGCGAGTTCGAGTTCCACACCAAGTTCATCGAGCTGGCCGGTGAGGTGAACTGGCAGATGCCCTACTACGTGGTGCAGCGCACCATGGAGGCCCTCAACGCGAACAAGAAGGTCCTCAACGGCGCGAAGGTCCTCTGCCTGGGCGCGGCGTACAAGAAGGACATCGACGACTTCCGCGAGTCCCCGTCGCTGCGCGTGATGACGCTGCTCAAGGAGAAGGGCGCGGACATCTGCTACCACGACCCGTTCGTGAAGGAGCTGCACAAGGGCCACGGCTTCAACATGGAGATGAAGTCCGTCCCCCTGGATCCGGAGACGCTCAACCAGTACGACGCGGTCATCATCCTGACCGACCACTCGCACGTGGACTACAACGAGCTGGTGCAGCGCTCGAACATCGTCATCGACACGCGCAACGCGACCAAGGCCGTCACGGAGGGCCGCGAGAAGATCCTCAAGGCGTAACGGCCTTTTGAAGCACGGGCAGGCGAGAGGGTCCTCGCTTCACGCGTCGCCGGGAGGGGCGGCGCGTGAGGGGAGGGCCCTCGCCCTTTTTTGGCTACAGTGGGCTTCGTGCCCAGAGCCTTCCGTCCCCTGTTCCCGCTGTTCGCAGCCGCGTCGTTGCTGATGGGCGCGGCGCCCGCGCCCGACGCCCGCCTGCCGCTCCTGGAGGCGATGGCGTCGGAGCTGACGCGCAACCAGCAGCAGCTCAAGGTGAGCGGCCACGAGGCGCCGTATTTCCTGAGCTACCTGGTGAAGGACTACCAGTCGCGGCTGCTCGTCGCGCGCTACGGGGCGGTGTTCCAGGACGACGACTACCGCGAGCGCAAGCTGGGCGTGGACGTGCGCGTGGGCAGCTACGACTTCGACAGCTCCGTCGCGGACTCGCTCGACTTCGGCTTCAGCACCAGCAAGGGCTCCAGCTTCACCGCGCGCAAGGAGGGGCCGCTGGACGACTCGCCGCTCGCGCTGCGCACGGCGCTGTGGCTCGTCACGGATGAGAAGTACAAGGCCGCGCTCTTCCAGTTCCTGAAGAAGAAGGGCGAGGACGTCTACTCCGTGGAGGACCCGAAGCGGCCTCCGTCCTTCTCCAAGGAGACGCCCGCCACCTTCGTGCAGCCGCCGGTGGCCTTCCCGTTCGACCGCGAGCGCTGGCGCAAGCTGGCGCGTGAGGTGTCCGCGCGCTTCAACGCGCATCCGGAGCTGTTCGACTCGGAGGTGCGCATCACCGCGGACAAGGCGACGCGGTTGTTCGTGTCCTCCGAAGGCACGCGCCTCATCACGGAGGAGACGCTGTACGGGCTGCACGTCTCCGCGGTGACGCGCGCTCCGGACGGGCAGCTGCTGGATGACTCGCGCAGCTTCTACCTGCCCACCGAGGCGGGGATGCCGGACGACGCGAAGGTGCACGCGGCGGCGCAGAAGGTCATCGATGAATTGCTGGCGCTGCGGCAGGCACCGGCCATCGTCCCGTACGCGGGGCCGGCCATCCTGGCGCCGGAGGCCGCGGGCGTGCTCTTCCACGAGACGCTGGGCCACCGGCTGGAAGCGGACCGGCAGGACGGCGACAACGACGGCAAGACGTTCAAGGGCCAGGAGGGCAAGCAGATCCTCCCGGCGTTCCTGTCGCTCCGGGATGATCCGTCCAAGCGCGAGGTGAACGGCGAGCCGCTCAACGGCTACTACCTCTACGACGAGGAGGGCGTGAAGGGGCAGGCGGTGAGCCTGGTGGAGAAGGGCGTGCTCAAGGGCTACCTGATGAGCCGCCACCCGGTGGAGGGCTTCACGAAGTCCAACGGCCACGGACGCGGCCAGAGCACGCTCCAGCCGGTGGCGCGCATGGCCAACCTGCTGGTGGAGAGCTCGAAGCAGGTGAGCGACGCGGAGCTGAAGAAGCTGCTCCTCGCGGAGGCGAAGCGGCAGGGCAAGCCGTACGGGCTCATCATCCGCGACATCACTGGCGGCAACACCAACACGTCCAGCTTCGGCTACCAGGCCTTCAAGGGCGTGCCGCGCATGGTGTACCGCGTGGACGTGAAGACGGGCGAGGAGACGCTGGTGCGCGGCGTGGAGATTGTCGGCACGCCGCTGTCGTCCGTGAACCGCATCCTCGCCACGGGTCAGCGACTGGGTGTGTTCAACGGCTTCTGCGGCGCGGAGAGCGGCAACGTGCCCGTGTCCACCGTGGCGCCCGCGGTGCTGCTCCAGGAACTGGAGCTGCAGCGGGCGATGGAGGGCAAGGACCGACCGCCCCTGCTCCCCAGCCCCGCCGCACCGGTGACTACCCCACCTTCTTGAGCACCACGTAGCCGGCGGCGGGGATGTTCACCTTGGTGTTCCCGCCGTTCAGCGTGGCGCCGAAGTTGCCGAAGTTGCCGCCGCCGTACGCGGAGGCGTCGCTGTTCAGCACCTCCTGCCACTGCCCGGGAGGCAGCGGGAGGGCGTAGCCGTCCAGGTTCTTCTTGTTGAGGCTGCCCACCACGAGGAACTCCTCGTTGCCCGACTTGCGCGTGAAGGCCATCACGCTGTCGTCGTTGTGGGTGTAGACGCGCTTCACCTCCGCCGCCGCGCTGAAGGCCGGGCTGCTGTTCCGCAGGCCGATGGCGTCCTTGTAGAAGCTGAAGCTCTGCCGGCGCGTGACGTCCAGCATCGCGCCCTTGCGCTCGTCGGCGGGCAGGGAGGAAACCTCCTTGAACAGCTTGCGGTCCTCCGCGGAGAAGGCCTTGTACGCGGCGTCCTTCGTCTGCGCGTCGGGCGAGAGCGTGAAGAGCCGCTCGTAGGTGGCCTTCGTCGCGTCGTTGAAGGTGACCTTGGTGAAGTCCACGCCCTTGCCCACGTCCTGCCAGCTCCAGTTGCTGTCCCAGGTGGAGGGGTTGCCCCAGCGGAAGTCGTTCTGCGCGCCGAACTCGTCACCCTGGAAGAACATCGGGATGCCGGGGCCGGCCATGCCGATGCCGGCGGCGAAGCGGGCGGCGCCGCGCGTCCACTGGTCCGGGAAGTCGGTGGCCTTCTCGCCCTCCGCGGTGTTCATCGTGCGCTGCGCGTTTCCCACCTCGTCGTGGTTGGAGATGATGGACAGCGCGTTCTTCCAGCTGTCCAGGCCGCGCGGCGACGTCATGAGATTCACGAACGCGTCCACGTCCGTCTTCAGCCCGCGCGAGGCCGCCTGCACCAGGCCCGGCTTGCTGTTGTCGTTGATGAGCCGGTGCTGGAACTCCGTGTACCACTGGGCGTCGAAGCCGCCGCCCGTGCCGTCCGGCTGCGCCGGCCGCGAGATGGCCGGGTCGTAGTCGAACTGCTCCGCGACGGTCCACGCGTTCGGGTTCACGAAGTGCACCTGGCGGTTGATCTCGCGGAGCATGTCCCAGCCCGCCTTGCCGCCCACGCCCTTGATGGGCTCCGTGAAGTCGAAGCGCAGGCCGTCGAACTTCAGCTCCGACACCTGCTGCACGGCGTGGTCCACGAACAGCTGCTTCACCTGCGGCGTGTTGTACGCGGGGACGGAGCCCCAGGGCGTGTCGCGCTGCTCGAACTGGCCCGGCTCCTTGGACCAGTTGAAGTAGGGGTTGCTGGGGCCGCCCACGTTCCACAGGCCGTTGTGGTCGCCGAAGACGTGGTTGTAGACGACGTCCGACACCACGTTGAGGCCCTTGCCGTGGGCCGCGTCGATGAAGCGCTTGAGGGCCTCATCGCCCTCCACCCACTGGCCCGTCTCGTCCTCGAAGCCGAGCGAGCTCTCCGCCGCGAGGCTGTTGACGCCCAGGTAGCCCCAGTTGCGGCTGCCTTCCACTTCGTTCGTGGGCAACAGCTCCAGCGTGGTGACGCCCAGCTCCTTGAAGTAATCCAGCTTCTTGATCAGGTCTTCCATGGTGGAGCGGTTGGAGTTGCCCGCCTGTCCCAGGAAGCTGCCCGCGTGCAGCTGGTACACCGTCCACTTCGACGGGTCCTTCTCACGCGGGACGTTGTCGTTCTTGAACTGGAACGCCGTGGGGTCCGTGAAGATGGAGCCGCGGAAGTCCACGCCGCTGCCCACGGTGATGAGGTCGCTCCAGGGGTCGTTCTCCGACGAGGCGAGGCGCTCCGTCTTGGAGAGCTTCCCGTCGTTGTTCACGTCGTCGCGCAGGTGCAGCTTGCCCTTCGCGTCCTTGTCGAACACCTGGAACTCGTAGCGCAGGCCCGCGAGCTTGTCGGGGTCGTTGACGAGCGTGGTCCACGCGCCGCCCTCGTTCGTCATCTTGATGCGGCCGTCGTCCGTGACGTTGCGCGACCAGAAGTCGTTGAACTTCCCGCCGCGCATCTTGTCGATGAGCGTGTCGTCGAACGTGCCCAGGCGCTCCTGGAGCTGCGCCTTGTTGAGCGGGTTGCCGTCGCCGTCCTTGAGGACCAGGTACGCGCTGTCCGCGTCCTCGGCGTCATCCACGTCGAAGCGCATCAGGCCGGTGGCGCCGGGGAAGTAGCGGTCCACCTCCTTGCCGCGCATGGGGTCCAGGAAGAGCCGGTCCAGGCCGCGCTGCTCGCCCATCATCCGGCGCGCATACGGATCCGGCCGGTCGCTGGTGGCGCCCGTGGAGTCCACGACCTCGTAGACGTAGGACTTGCCCTCCAGCTGGCTCCAGGCGCCCTTCGCCTGGGCGGTCCAGTTGCCGCCCTCATCGCGCGTCAGCGGGATGCGCTGCTGCTGCCCCTGCTTGTCGGTGACCTTCACCTGCACCGCTCTTGCGTCCGGCGCCCAGAACTTGAACGACACGTCCTGGCCGGAGCGCTGCGCGCCCATCTGGTGGTAGGTCGTGGGCGAATAGGACGCGGTGGGCTTGGACAGGTCCAGCTTGAGGTTGCCCTCGCCCATCACCGCCCACTGGTCCTTGCCCGCGGGGCCGTCCACGCTGACGCCCCACTCCCAGTTGCGGGCGAGCCCGTCGTCCGCCACCTTCACCGTGGCCTCGTACTTGCCATTGCCCAGGGGCTTCATGGGGATGCCGCCCCCGCTCCACTGGGCGTTGAAGCGGCCGTCCGCGTCCCAGCTCCCCTTGAGCTTCGGGTTGGTGAGCTGCTGGTGCGGGCCCGCGTCGTACGTGAACGTGATGGTGCGGGTGACCGGCTTCTCCACCGTGGCGCCCGGGCGCACCGGGGCGGTGGGCGCGGCGCCCAGCAAGGGGCCGGCGTTGCTGGCGCGGGCCATCGCGGCGGCCGGGCCCCGGGCTCCGGGGGCCGGGGTGGCTTCGAAACCGGACGCGTTCCGGCGGGCGGCGGCGGCCTTCGCGGCGGCGGCCTTCTGCTGGGCGAGCGCCTTCTCGGGGTCGGCCGTGGTGGAG
>NZ_RAWA01000219.1 GCF_003611675.1 Corallococcus sp. CA053C | reverse complement strand
GAGACAGCAACAACAGCAACAGCGCCAGCACGCACCCGCCCAGCGCCGCACCCAGCGCGGCCCTCGCGAACGCGCCGTAGATGGACAGCAACAACCCCAGCACCACCGCCCCCGCCAGCACCCGCTGCCGTGTCACGCGGGAGCGCCCTAGCACCGCCAGCGCCGGCCCCAGCACCGCGATGGCGCCGTGCGCGAACCGCAGCCGGTGGAAGAAGAACCCTCCCGCCGCGTATCTCGGGGACTCCTCCGTGCCGAAGTTCTCGTGCAGCCTCGACAGGTTCAGCTTCAGGAACGCGGGCGGCTCCCATGGCCACATCACGCGGTGCTGGAAGAAACCCAGGGCCGCCGCCAGCAACCAGCCTCCCGCGGTGATGCCTCCCAACAACGCCCACGGCACCCCCAGCGTCCCGATGCACGCCACCGCCGCCGCCGCCACCGTGTCCAACGCCTGCCCGTACCTCGCGCCCCTGGGCCACTTCGCCGCCGCTCCCGTCATCAGCGCCACCGCCGGGGACAGGAGCTGCCACAGGCACAGCGTGACGCTCGCCACCACGAAGGCCCGGACGTCCTTCTCCAGCCGCAGCCGCTTCGTCACCGCCAGCACCAGGGCCAGCGCCGTGGCCAGGATGGCACCCGCCTGGAGCACCGCCTCCGCCAGCACCAGCCCCACCGCGTAGAGCCCCAACACCGCGGTCACTGCTGTCAGCCAGCGCCCTCCCCCGACCGTCTTGGAATCCATGCTCATTCGTGTGCCCGGCCCTCGCGCGGCCCTTGGACCCTACCTCACCCCCCTCGTCCCTCCACCGCCGACCTTGCCCTCCTTCCGGACAGGCCCCGGAATCCAGGGCGGTCGCCCTCCTCCTGCGTCTTCACCGCGCTTGACGTTGGCGCCCTGGACGGGCACCCGTTAGTCAGGCCCCCTCTTCTCCAGGGTCCGAACCTGCCGCCATGCGCACCACCCACCGACCGTTCACCACCCTTGCTCTCGCGCTGAGCCTCTTCGTGGCCGCGCTGGAGATGACCGTCGTCTCCACCGCCATGCCCACGGTGGTCAGCGACCTGGGCGGCATCCAGAGCTACGCGTGGGTCTTCACCGCGTACATGCTGTCGTCCACCATCACCGTGCCCATCTTCGGGAAGCTCGCGGACCTCTACGGCCGCAAGCCCATCATCCTCTTCGGCAGCGCGCTGTTCCTCTCAAGCTCCGTCGCCTGTGGACTCTCCACGTCCATGGGCATGCTCATCGCCTTCCGCGTCCTCCAGGGGCTGGGCGCCGGGGCCATGCAGCCCATCGCCATCACCATCGTCGGCGACATCTTCACACTGGAGCAGCGCGCGAAGGTCCAGGGCGCGTTCAGCGCGGTGTGGGGCATCGCCGGCCTCGCGGGTCCGCTCACCGGTGGCCTCATCGTGAAGCACCTCACGTGGCACTGGGTCTTCTTCATCAACATCCCCATCGGCCTGGCCTCCATGGCGTTGCTCTCCGTGTTCTTCCACGAAGAGCTGAAGCGCAAGGCACGCGCCCGGCTCGACTTCGCGGGCGCGGGGCTCCTGAGCGCGGGCGTGGTGGCCCTGCTGTTCGGCGTGCAGGGGAGCGGCCGCACGCTCTTCGCCCTGCCCGTCGCCGCCGTGCTCCTCACCGCGTTCGTGTTCGTGGAGCTGCGCGCCCCCGAGCCCATCATCCCGATGAGCCTCTTCAAGATTCCCACCATCGCCATCTGTTCGCTGGCGGGGGCCCTCTTCTCCGCCGCCCAGTTCGGCGCCACCACCTACGTGCCACTGTACGTGCAGGGCGTGCTCGGCGGTTCGGCCACGATGGCGGGCGGGATGATCACGCCGATGATCGTCGGCTGGCCGCTGGCGAGCGTCATTGGCGGCAGGCTGATGCTGCGCATCGGCTTCCGGCCGCTCATCGTCGGCGGGCTGGGCCTCGCCACGGTCGGCACCGCGCTCATGGCGCTCATGCTCAAGCCCGGGGCGCCGCTGCTCGTCCCGCAGATCGCCATGGCGCTGTTCGGCGTGGGCCTGGGCTTCTCCGCCATGGCCACCATGGTCGCGGTCCAGACGAGCGTCGGCTGGGAGCTGCGCGGCGTGGCCACGGCCAGCAGCATGTTCTTCCGCACCATCGGCGGGTCGCTCGGCGTGGGCGCGATGGGCGGCGTGATGGTGACGCAGCTCATGAAGGACCCCAACGTCCCGGTCAGCGCGGCCACCGAGCTGCTCGGCCCCGAGCACGGACGCGGCCTGTCCCCCGCCGTCCTCGAAACGCTCGGCGGCGCGCTGAACCACGGCCTCAGCATCAACTTCTGGATCATGTGCTCGGCGATGGCCGCCGCGTTCGCCGTTGGACTGTTCTTCCCCAAGGTGAAGCAGTCCTCCACACCCGCGAGCACCGTGGACGTCCCCGCCGCCCACTGAGGCACCGGCGCCAGGTCCCATCGCTGTCGGAAACCCGACGCGTCTGACTTTTCCCGTCAGCGGCGTTGCACGGCGCTCAGCGGCTGGAGTCTGGTCCCCCCGACCATTCCACGCGGAGGAAGACACGGATGCCGGGACCGCTGAGTGAAGCCGAGCTGGAGAAGATCGACGCCTACTGGCGCGCGGCGAACTACCTCTCCGTGGGGCAGATCTACCTGAAGGACAACCCGCTCCTGGAGCGGCCCCTCATGGTGGAGGACATCAAGCCGCGCCTGCTCGGGCACTTCGGCACCACGCCCGGCCTCAACTTCATCTACGTGCACCTGAACCGCATCATCCGGCAGCACCGGGCCAACATGATGTATGTGATTGGTCCCGGTCACGGCGCTCCCGGCATCATCGCCAACACGTACCTCGAGGGCTCCTACACGGAGCTGTACCCCAACATCGAGCGCAACCGCGACGGCATGAAGCGCCTGTTCCGCCAGTTCTCCTGGCCCTACGGCGTCCCCAGCCACGACGCCCCGGAGGTCCCCGGATCCATCAGCGAGGGCGGCGAGCTGGGCTACTCGCTGCTCCACGCGTACGGCGCCGTCTTCGACAACCCGGACCTCATCGTCCCCTGCGTCGTCGGTGACGGCGAGGCGGAGACGGGCCCGCTCGCCGCGAGCTGGCACTCCAACAAGTTCATCAATCCCATCACCGACGGCGTCGTGCTGCCCATCCTGCACCTCAACGGGTACAAGATCGCCAACCCCACGGTGCTCGCGCGCATCGACCCGGACGAGCTGGAGGCCCTCTTCCGCGGCTACGGCTACACGCCCTACTTCCTGGAGGGCGATGATCCGAAGACGATGCACCAGCGGATGGCGGCGGTGCTCGACGAGCTCTACGCCGAAATCCTCCGCATCCAGCGCAACGCCCGGGAGAAACAGGACGCCACCCGCCCCCGCTGGCCCATGCTCGTGCTGCGCACCCCCAAGGGGTGGACCGGCCCGCACGAGGTGGATGGCAAGCAGGTGGAAGGCACCTGGCGCTCCCACCAGGTGCCCCTGGACGAGGTGCGCACCAACCCCGCGCACCTGAAGATCCTCGAAGCGTGGCTCCACAGCTACCGGCCCCGGGAGCTCTTCGACGCGAACGGCACGCTGCGCGAGGAATTGGAGGAGGTCGCGCCCAAGGGCAGGCTGCGCATGGGCGTCAACGCGCACTCCAATGGCGGTCAGCTCCTCGTGCCGCTCGTGCTGCCGGGCTTCCGCGACTACGCGGTGGACCCTGGCACTCCGGGGTCGAAGGAGGTCAGCGCCACGCGCGTGCTGGGCGGCTACCTGCGGGACGTGATGCGCCACAACCTGGGCACCCGCAACTTCCGCCTGTTCGCGCCCGACGAGAACGCCTCCAACCGGCTCCAGGACGTCTACGCGGTCAGCGGCAAGGCGTGGGACGCGCGGCAGGAGCCCACCGACGAGCACCTCTCCGCCGACGGCCGGGTGATGGAGGTCCTGAGCGAGCACCTCTGCCAGGGGTGGCTGGAGGGCTACCTGCTCACCGGACGCCACGGCCTCTTCTCCTGTTACGAGGCGTTCATCCACATCATCGATTCGATGTTCAACCAGCACGCCAAGTGGATCAAATCCGCGAAGGAGCTGCACTGGCGCAAGCCCATCGCGTCGCTGAACTACCTGCTCAGCTCGCACGTGTGGCGGCAGGACCACAACGGGTTCTCCCACCAGGACCCGGGCTTCATCGACCACGTGGCCAACAAGAAGGCCGACACGGTGCGCATCTACCTGCCGCCGGACGCGAACACGCTCCTGTCCGTGGCGGACCACTGCCTGCGCTCGCGTGACTACGTGAACCTCATCATCGCGGGCAAGCAGCAGTCGCCCGTGTGGCTGGACATGGAGAGCGCCGTCCGCCACTGCTCCACGGGCATCGGCATCTGGGACTGGGCCGGCAACGACGACGGCGAACCAGACGTGGTGATGGCCTGCGCGGGCGACGTGCCCACCCTGGAGACGCTGGCGGCGGTGACGGTGCTGCGCGCGTGGGCTCCGGAGTTGAAGGTGCGCGTCGTCAACGTGGTGGACGTGTTCACGCTGGCCCCGGTGAGCGTCCACCCGCATGGCCTGAACGACGAGGAATTCAACCGCATGTTCACCCGGGACAAGCCCGTGGTGTTCGCGTTCCACGGCTACCCGACGCTCGTGCACAAGCTCACCTACAACCGCGCCAACCACGACAACATCCACGTGCACGGGTTCAAGGAGGAGGGCACCACCACCACGCCCTTCGACATGACCGTGCTCAACGACATGGATCGCTTCACGCTGGCGCTGGCGGCCATCCGGCACGCTTCCGCCGCGCGCCACCGACTGGACGACGCGGAGCAGCGCTTCTCCGAGGTGCGCCAGCAGCACAAGCTCTACGTGTCGGAGCACGGCGAGGACATGCCCGAGGTGCGCGACTGGAAGTGGACCGCGCGATGAGCAACTCCGGCGCCGTGCTGGTGATCAACAGCGGCTCGTCGTCGCTGAAGTTCGGGCTCTACTCGGAGCACGCGGGCCAGGAGACCGTGCGGTTCAAGGGCAGCGCGAATCACATCGGCGCGGAGCAGGGCCGGCTCGTGCTGAAGGACGGTGAAGGCAGGCAGGTGCGCGCGGTGGAGGTGCGGCATCCGTCGCAGGAGGACGCCTTTCGCGAGGCCGTGCAGCACCTGGAGGAAGTGGGCGGGGAGCCGCCCCGGGCCATCGGACACCGCGTGGTGCACGGTGGTCCCCGGCTGCGGCAGCACCAGGCCCTGACGCCAGAGGTGTTGAAGGCGTTGGAGGACGCGACGCACTTCGCGCCGCTGCACATCCCCTCGGCGCTCACGCTCATCCGGGCGGCGGCGCGGCGCTTCCCTGGGGTGCCTCAGTTCGCCTGCTTCGACACGGCGTTCCACGCCACGCTGCCTGCTGTCGCTTCGACGTTGCCCCTGCCCCTTTCGGTGCGTGAGCAGGGCGTGCAGCGGTATGGCTTCCATGGCCTGTCGTATGAGTCCATTGTCGCGAGGATTGAGCCTGCCGTACCCGCGCGCACGGTGGTGGCGCACCTGGGCAGCGGCGCGAGCCTCGTGGCGCTCGACCATGGCCGCTCCGTCGATACGTCGATGGGCTTCACGCCCACGGGTGGCATTCCCATGGGGACCCGCACGGGCGACCTGGACCCGGGCGTGCTGCTGTACCTCATGCGGGTGGGCGGGATGGACGCGGCGGCGCTCGAAGCGATGGTGAACCACGACGCCGGGCTTCGGGGACTGTCGGAGGGCACCAGCGACATGCAGGCCCTCACACGCGATGCGGCGGCGGGCCATGCACCGGCGGCGCTGGCGGTGGACGTCTTCACGCGCGGAATCGCCAAGACGGTGGGCGCGTACGCGGCGGTGCTCGGGGGACTGGACCTGCTCGTGTTCACGGGCGGCATCGGTGAGAACAGCGTGACGGTGCGCCAGCGGGTGTGTTCGACGCTCGGCCACCTGGGCATCACGCTCGATCCGCGCCGGAATGACTCGGGCGCGGAGGTCATCTCAGCGGAAGGGGCTGCGTGCCTCGTGCGGGTGCTGCCCAGTGACGAGGAGGGACAGCTCGCCCGGCATACGCGCCGACTGCTGCGCGGCTGAGGGGCTCCTCCGCACCTGGGACCGCCCTTCTACTTCGCCGCGCTTCGCTTGCGCGGCAGGTAGAGCAGGCCTTCGCGGCGCAGCCACAGGGCCGCGGCCACCAGGGTCAGCAGCGTCGTGGGCATCCACGCCGCCACCGCGGGCGCCAGGCGTTCGGTGAGCACCAGCGTGCGCGACACCACCATCAGGCCCCACATCGCCACGGCGATGAGCAGGCCCTCCACCACGGCCGCCGTCAGGTGTCCTCGCCGGTTCGTGCGCAGCGCGAGCCCCACCGCGAGCAGCGCCGCGGGCAGCCCCGCCAGCGGGTACGCGAACCGGTTGTGCCACGCGAGCTGGAAGGCCCGTGTCGCAAGCCCCACCTCCGCGCGCGCTCCAATCTGCTCTCGCAGCTCGCCCAGGCGCATCTGCTCCGGCCGACCCGGGCGGATGCGGAACGTCGTCGCTCCCACGCCCAGCTCGTACTCGGCGCTCGGCTGCTGCCGCACCGTCGTGCGTCCGTCCTCCGTGAAGGTGCGCTCCACCACGTCCGTCAGCTCCCAGCGCGTGTCCTGGAGCGAGCGCATCCGCACCGCGTCCACGCGACGGCGCAGCTTGAACTCCGGCGTCAGCGTGAAGATGGAGACGTTCTCGAAGCCCTCCTGCGGGTTGCCACCTCGCAGGAAGAAGATGGTGTCGCCCCGGCGGAACCACTGCTTCGGCGTGTAATACAGGCGCCAGTCGCCCCACCGGTTGAAGCGCTGCGTGGTGATCTCATCCACGCGCCGGCCCGCCCTCGCGGCCACCGTCTCGTCGAACAGCACCAGGCCCACGCACGCCACCAGCGCGCACAGGCCCACCGGCAGGTAGAGCGCCGCCGGCCCGAAGGTGAGCGCCCTGAGCGCCGTCACCTCGCCCTTCTTGCGCAGCGCCGACACCGTGGTGCCCGCCGCCAGCAGCAGCGCCGCCGGCCCCAACTGCTGCACCGTCACCAGCGCCTTGTAGCCGTAGAGCTTGAGCACGTCCCACACCCAGCCCTCGCCCCCGTAGGCCTTCGCACGGTCCACGAAGTCCACCACCAGGAACACCGCCACCACGCCCGCGAGGATGCCCAGCGTGTAGCGCACGTAGGCGCGCACCACGTAGCTGAACAGCGTGCCCCTCATCGCACCGTTCCCGAGCGCGTCACCCGGTACAGCGCCACCGCGCCCACCACCATGAACAGCACGTTGGCGAGCTGCCCCGCGACGAGCACGGGCATCTGGCCCTTCTGCCCCATCTGCTCGAACGCGCGGCTCAGCAGGTAGTAGAGGACGTAGCCGCCCAGCGTGAGGAGGTAGCCCCACGCCCGGCCCGCCTGCCTGCGGCCGATGGCCAGCGGCGTGCCCAGGAGCGCGAACGCCACCGGCGCCACCGCGTTGCCCAGCCGGCTGTGCAGCGCCATCAGGAACGGCCGCGGATCATCCTGGCGCTCCTCCGCGTCCTTCGCCGCCGCCAGCAGCTCCACCGGCGTCAGCTCCTCCTTGGGCGAGCGGAAGCGGTTGCGCCGCGACAGCGACCCGCCCAGCCCCACGTTGATCTCCGCCTTCTCGAAGGCGACGACGCTGGCGTCCACGGCGGAGCGGTTGGCGCGGTGCACCTCGCCCTGCATCAGCTCGATGGTCAGCGCCTCGCCCCGCGCCGACGTGCCCACCCGGCCCTTGTGCGCCAGCACCAACAGCGGAGAGCTGGGGTCGCGGTCGTCGTGCAAGAGCACGTTCGTCCACCCTCCCCCGTTGGGCGCCACCTTCTGCGCGTACAGCGTCAGGTCGCTCAGGTCCTCGTAGAAGACGCCGGACTTCACGTCGCCCGCCACGTTCTTCTGGATGACCTCGCCCACCAGCTCCTTCACGCCCGTGAGGCCCCAGGGCTCCACCGTGGACGTGAGCAGCACCATGAACGCGCTCAGCGCCAGCCCCACGCCCAGCGGCGCCGCCAGGAGCTGGAGCGGGCTGATGCCCAGGGCCTGGAGCGACGTCAGCTCCCGGTCCTCGCCCAGCCGTCCCAGGCCCAGCAGGATGGCCAGCAGGAACGCGATGGGCAGCGCCATCACCAGGAAGTGCGGCGCGAGGTACGCGATGAGCCGGCTCAGGTCCCCGAGCGTGACCGCCGACCCCAGCAGCACGTCCGTGCCGCGCAGGAACTGCATCACGAACAGCAGCAGGAACATGAACGCCACCCACACGAAGAGGGGGACGAGCAGCTCCCTGAGCAGGTAGCGCGCCAGCAGCTTCACGGCCGCGCCCGAAGCCCCCGCGCGCCGATGTCCCGGCGGAAGTGCTTGCCTTCGAAGCGCACCAGGTCCGCCGATGCCAGCGCCCGCTCGCGCGCCTTCGCCAGGTCATCCGCCCGCGCGCATACCGTCAGCACGCGGCCGCCCGCTGTCACCAGCGCGCCGTCCTGCTTCGCCACGCCCGCCAGGAACACCGGGGCGTTGAACGGCACCGCCTCCAGGCCCTCGATGCGCTGGCCCTTCTTCGGCGCCTCCGGGTAGCCCTCCGCCGCCAGCACCACGCCCACCGATGCGCCGGGGTGCTGCGCCAGCGTCCGGGGCTCCAGCGTGCCCTTCGCGCACGCGTCCAGGAGCGGCAGCACGTCCTCATCCAACTGCATCATCAGGACCTGCGCCTCCGGGTCCCCGAAGCGCGCGTTGAACTCCAGCACCTTCGGACCGGATGCCGTGAGCATCAGCCCCGCGTACAGCACCCCGCGCAGCGGCGTGCCGCGCTTGCGCAGCACGGCCAGCGTCGGCGCGATGACCTGCTCGCCCACGCGCGTGAGCTGTTCGTCGGTGAGGAACGGCGCCGGGCAGTACGCGCCCATGCCGCCGGTGTTGGGGCCGGTGTCGCCCTCGCCCACGCGCTTGTGGTCCTGCGACAGCGGCAAGAGCACGTAGCGCTCGCCGTCACAGAGGGCCATCAGCGAGACCTCCTCGCCCTCCAGCAGCTCCTCCAGCACCATCCGCTGGCCGGCCTGGCCGAGCGCCGCCACGGCTCGCACCGCGTCGCGTGCGGACGCAGCATCCGGCGCGACGATGACGCCCTTGCCCGCGGCCAGCCCGTCCGCCTTCACCACGATGCGGCCCTGCTGGACGGCGTACGCCTCCGCCTCCGCCGCATCGGTGAAGACGCGGAAGGCCGCGGTGGGCACGCCCGCCTCCGCCATGATCTCCTTGGCGAAGGCCTTGGAGCCCTCGATGCGCGCGGCCGCGGCCACGGGGCCGAAGCACGGGATGTCCACCTGCGCCAGCGCGTCCGCGACGCCCGCGACGAGCGGCGCCTCCGGCCCCACCACCACCAGGTCCACGCCCTCGCGGCGCGCCAGCGACACCACCGCCTCCGGCGAGTCCGCCTGCAGCGGCACGTTGGTGCCCCACCGCGCCGTGCCCGGATTGCCCGGTCCGCAGATCAGCCGGGACAGGCGGGGACTCTGCGCCAGCTTCCATGCGAGCGCGTGCTCGCGGCCGCCCGACCCCAGCAACAGGACCTTCACGTCAACCTCGCTCGTCCAGCTTGAACAGCAGCTTCTTGGCGGGGAAGCAGGAGGAGTCCAGCCCCACCACCTTCTCCAGCATCTCGCGCGCGACTTCCGGTCGCGCGGCGAGCTCCAGCTCCGCCAGCTTCGTCTGCGCGGACAGCATCTTCGGCGCCACTTCCAGCACGGAGCGCACCGCGCGCTTCGCACGCTCCACGTCTCCGGCCGCCGCCAGCGCGAGCCCCAGCGACAGGCGCGCCACCGGCAGGCTGCGCTCGAGGGCCATGGCCTTCTCCGCGAGATCCAGCGCCTGCGCCGGCTTCGCGTCCAGCGCGATGAGCGAGCGGTAGGCCTGCGCGGCGCCGTTGTTCGTGCCCGTCTCCACCACCTGGCGCAGCAGGCGTTCCGCGCCCTGCCGGTCCCCCTGGTGGAAGCGCACGAGGCCCTCGTACAGCAGGGGCTGCACGTCGTCCGGACGTCCGCCCAGGTCCTGCACCACGTTCTCCACGCCGGCCAGCGTGTCGCCGGGCCGCAGCCAGAAGCGCGTCAGCGCGGGACGGGGGACCGGGTGCAGCGGGTCGAAGATGCGCGCCTCCAACACGGGGTAGAACAGGCGGAAGGACTCCTCGCGCTTCTTCGCGGTGGCCGCCGCCACGCCCGCGAGCAGCTGCGCGTCCAGGCGGCGCGGGTCGGCCTTCACCGCGGCGAGGAAGCGCTCCTGCGCTCCCGCCGGGTTCTGCTCCAGGAGCAGCACCCGGCCCTCCAGCACCTGCTCCAGCGCGGGGTCCTCCAGCCGTCCCTGGAAGCCCTTCAGGTGCTCGCGCGCCCTGGGCACGTCCTTGCCCGCGAGCGCCACCAGGAACAGCTGCAGGTGGGCCTCCGGCAGCGCCGGCACGACCTTCAGGGCCTCGTCCGCGGCCTTCACGGCGTTGTCGGCGTTGCCCGCGGTGCGCTCCGCCGCGGCCAGGTGGACCCAGATCTCCGACGCGTCCCGCGGGCCATAGCGGGACACGCCCTTCGCCAGGGCGCGCAGCTCGCGCACCGCATCGCGCGCATTGCCTTCCGCCTGGTAGCGCAGGACGGCCAGCGCGAGCGTGCTGCGCATGTCGCCCGACTTGCCCTTCGCCTTCGCGCGGTCCTCGTACAGCTTGCGCGCGCGGTCCGTCTCGCCAACCTCCACGTAGATGCGGGCGGACGCCTCCAGGCTGTCCCAGTCCTGCGGATCCAGCTCCAGCCGGCGGCCCAGCAGCTTGAGCGCGAGCCCGTACTGGCCGGCCTCCTCGTGGGCGAGCGCGCTGTAGTAGTCCACGCGCTTGAGCTTGGGCGCGAGCCTGCGGGCTTCGTCAAAGTCCTTGTTCGCGAGCTCGCGCGACGTGGCCACCTTGGCGCGGCCCAGCACCAGGTAGGCCTCCGCCTTCTGCGCGTCGGTGGCGTCCGGGTGCCTCCGGGCCGCGTCCGCCAACTGGCTCGCCTCTTCCAGGTGACTGGACTGATGCGCGCGCGACAGCAGCAGGTTCGCGTGCGCGACGAGCAACCCGGGCAGCTTGCCGGCGGTGGACTCGGCGGCCTGGATGAGCTCGCGCGCCTCCTGGAAGGAGTTGTCGTCCATGCCGGGACCGCGCCCGAGCGCCAGTGCCTGTACGTAGCCTGTGATGGCGTCGGTGCTGCGCGGGTCCAGGAGCAACGCCTGCTGGAAGGACTCCTCGGCCTCCGCGTACGCGACGCGCTGGTCCTTGGCGAGCTGCTGCTGCCCTTCCGCGAGGTGCTCCGCGCTGGTGCCGCTCAGCTCCAGGAATTGGAGCTTCCACCTGCCCACCGCCGCCAGCACCTCCGGCGACACGGGCGCGGGCCCCTGCGCACGGGAGGCCTTGAGCGCCGCCTCCTGCCGGGGCTTGTAGACGAGGAAGTAGCCCGCCGCGCCGCCCCCGAGGAGCACCAGCACGAGCAGGCCCACGGCCAGCGACCGGAAGCCGCCGCCCGAGCCTTCGCGATGGGCGCTGCGGACCGGCGCGGCCGTCAGGTGCGAGGTGCGCGCGGGCTTCACCGAGCTGATGCGCGAGTCCGGCGACAGCGCGGTGGCGCCCGCGAGCCGGGGCTCGTTGCCCGACGCCTGCGCGCCTCCCAAGAGGTCCAGGTCTCCTCCGGACGACGCGGCGGAGGGGTCCAGGTTGCTGAGCATCGGCAGCTCGACGTCCCCCGACCCCGCTCTGCCCGCTCCGGAAGAGGACGGGGCAGGAGCCTGGGGCTCTGGCTCCACCACCACCGAGGCGTCGCGGGGGTCCCCAACGTTCCGGTGCCGGCAGTCGTCACAGACGCCCAGCGCCTGGTCGAACGGGTCCGTCAGGGCCTTGCCGCACGAGCGGCAGTTCGCGTGCGTCTCGGCCTGCGCGGGCGCAGCGGCCTGCTGCGCCGGGGCGCGCGCGGACATGCGGCCCAGCGACACGCCACCGGAAGCCGTCGCGGAAGGAGGACGCGAGGACGCCTGCGCCGGGGGGGAGGCCCCATCCGCGCCCAGGCCACTGGGAGGCGGCCCCAGGAAGTCGAGCAGCGGATCCGCCGCGGGCTCGGGCGCGGAGGGCTTCGGAGCCGCGGGCTTCGCGACCGGTTCGGCGCGCGCGGGCGCGGCGGCGCGAGGCTCGGGAGGGCCCAGATCCGCGAAGGGATCCACGCTCCCCGGTGGCCCCAGCTCCGGCATGGAACCGAAGTCCCCGAAGGGGTCCGATGCCGGGGCCGCCTTCGCCGGGCTCCGAGCCGCGGGGGCGGCGGGAGCACTCCGGGGCGCGGACGCGGCGGCCGGATTGCTCCTCGGCTCTCGCGCGAGCGGCTGCGCGGGGGCGGCAGGATTGCTCCTCGGCTCCCGCGCGAGCGGCTGCGCGGCGGCGGCCGGATTGCTCCTCGGCTCCCTTGCGAGCGGCTGTGCAGGGGCGGCCGGATTGCTTCTCGGCTCCCGCGCGAGCGGCTGTGCAGCGGCGGCCGGGTTGCTCTTCGGCTCTCGTGCGAGGGGCTGCGCGGGGGCGGCCGGGTTGCTCTTCGGCTCGGGACCCGGCACGGGCGGAGCGGCACCCTCGCCAGGGGTGGCCGTCACGGACGCGGCGGACGCCTCCCGCTTCACGAGCTGGAGGTGACGGCAGCGGGGACACTGCGCGCGGACGCCCTTGGCCGAGATCAACCGATCGTCGATCGCGTAGGCCGCCGCGCATTTCTGACAGACGATGCGCATGAAGTTAGTGCCGGAAGTGTCGCACTCCCGTCACCACCATGGCCATCCCATGTTCGTCGGCGGCGGCGATCACCTCCGGGTCCCGGACGGAACCGCCCGGCTGGATGACCGCCGTGGCCCCTGCCCGGGCCGCCTCGTCCAGCCCGTCCCGGAAGGGGAAGAAGGCATCCGAGGCCACCGCGCTGCCCTTCAGGGCCTCGCCGCCACGCGTCATCGCGATGCGCACCGAGTCCACCCGGTTCGTCTGGCCGCCGCCCTGGGCGAGCAGCTGGTGCCCGGCCGCGAACACGATGGCGTTGCTCTTGACGTGCTTGCACACCTTCCAGGCGAAGCGCAGCGCCCGCTCCTCCTCCGGCGTGGGCGCGCGCTTGGAGACGACCTTCCACTCCAGCGGCGGCTCCACCGCGTCGCGGTCCATCAGCAGCATGCCTCCCGACACGCTCCGCGCATCCACCTGGGGACGCGGCCGCGCCGTGGGGGACGCCAGCTCCGGGCCCGCCTCCAGGAGGCGCAGGTTCTTCTTGCCCGCGAGCACCTGGAGCGCCGCGGCCGAGTAAGACGGCGCGATGACCGCCTCCAGGAACGTCTCCGCCATGGCCTTCGCCACGGCCTCGTCCACCTCGCGGTTGAAGGCGACGATGCCTCCGAAGGCGGACACCTCATCCACCGCCCGGGCGGTGCGGTAGGCCCGCTCCAGCACGTCGTCCACCGCCACGCCGCACGGGGTGTTGTGCTTGATGACCACCGCGCAGGGCTTCTCCGGGAACTCCAGGACGAGCCCCAGGGCCGCGTCCAGGTCCAGGATGTTGTTGTACGAGAGCTCCTTGCCCTGGAGCACCTTCGCGAACGCCACCGACGGCTCCTTCGGCGTCTGGTACTCGCGGTAGAAGGCGCCGCGCTGGTGCGGGTTCTCCCCGTAGCGCAGCCCCTGCACCTTCTGGAACGCGAGCGACAGCTCCTGGGGGAAAGGCTCCTGCGCCTCGCCCGACAGCCACCCGGAGATGGAGGCGTCGTAGGCGGCCGTGTGCGCGAACGCCTTGCGCATCAGCCGGCGCCGCGTCTCCTCCCCCACCGCCTTGTGGCCTTCAATCTCCGCGAGCACCGCCGGGTAGTCGTCCGGGTCCACCACCACGGCCACGTGCTTGAAGTTCTTCGCCGACGCGCGGACCATCGCCGGCCCGCCGATGTCGATGTTCTCGATGACGTCGTCCTCGCCCGCGCCCGACGCCACCGTCTTGCGGAACGGGTAGAGGTTCACGACCACCAGCGAGATGGGCTCGATGCGGTTCGCCGCCATCTCCGCCCGGTCACTCTCCATGTCGGGCCGGCCGAGGATGCCGCCGTGGATGCGGGGGTGGAGCGTCTTCACGCGGCCGCCGAGGATCTCAGGGCTCTGCGTGTGCTCGGACACCTGGGTGGCGGGGATGCTGGCGGCCTTGAGGGCCTCCAGGGTGCCGCCGGTGGAGAGCAGTCGGTAGCCCAGCCGGACCAGGCCTTGGGCGAAGGGAACCAGACCGCGCTTGTCGGAAACGCTCAGGAGAGCCAGCACGTGTGCGCCTCGGGGTGCGGGTGGGGTGGCGCGGGTCCTAGCAACCACCCCCTGGGGTGTCAACGCAACACGTCACCCCAGCGGCGACACGACACACGGGCCCGACCTCAGGGCTTGCGAGCGGACACGGGCGGCTCTTCGTCGACGGCTTCACGCAGCTTCATCAGGCCGCGCGTCTCCACCTGACGGATGCGCTCGCGGGTGAGGTTCATGATCTCCCCCACCTCTTCGAGCGTGATGCCACCCTTCTCCGCCACGTCCAGGGCGCAGGTGTGCTCCAGCTCGGTGATTTCCTTGTCCGGGAAGTTCAGCTTGATGGAGCCCGTCTCCGGGTTCACGTCCAGGTACAGGTTGTGCTTGCAGGACACGAACAGACACGGACGGGGCCCGTTGATGCAGTCGGCGCGCGTGCGGGGCCGCTGCTCGTCCACGAGCTTGAGCGTCTCCGCCTCTTCCGGGTCCAGCTGACCGGCGAGCCTGCGACGGCGCAGGTCGCGGGCCATCTCCTTGCGAGACATGGTCTTGGAGCGCCGGCGTTCCGCGGGCAGCTCCTCCTCGACCCCTCCCCCCTCGCCCTCCTGCAGCTGCTTCACTTCCGACATGATTCCTCCAGATGTGTGGAGTCTATCCGGTTCAACAGGACCCTGGGGGGCATCCTATTGCGGCCGGAGCATTTCGTCTTCGCGCGCCGTGACGGCGCTGCCCAACCGGGCGACATCCCGGACCAGATCCTGCGCCCGTTGCCTCAGCGTTGCCAACTGGGCTTCGAGTGACTTCCTGCGTTCTCCTCCCAGCGGCCGCCCTCCCAGCTCCTCCTGGAACCCGTCCAGCACCTCGGACAGGTCCCGTTGGAGCTGGTCGATGTGGTTGCGGTGGAACACGAAGGAGCGGCGGATGTCCTCCAGGGTGTGTCCTTCGGCCATCATCTTCTTGATGACGTTGATGCGCCGCACCGCTTCCACCGGGTAGAGGCCCAGGCTGCCCTGGTGCTTGCCCTTGCGGCCCACGCGACGGCTGCGCGGCAGGAGCCCCGCCTGGACGTACTTCCGGAACGTCGCCTCCGAGAGCCTCACGCCCCGCGGCCGGAAGATCTCCAGGATCGCGTTCGCGGGCAGTCCCCCCGCGTTCTCACGCTCGATGCGCTCGAGTTCCTCGGGCGCCAGCAGGTCCATGGAGTCCATTGAATATAGGCTACTGAGTGGAGTGCATAGGTGCCAGATTCACGCGGCATCCGTCAAGGAGGACGAGCAGGCGGGCGTGCGGACGTCACCCGTTCAACGCTCGAAGGGCTCGGCGCCAGGGACGAACACGCGGACGGTGGGTGGGGCGGTGGGGACGACGGCCGGTCGCCTCGACCCCCGCCAG
>NZ_RAWA01000218.1 GCF_003611675.1 Corallococcus sp. CA053C | reverse complement strand
CTGCCCCTGACCCCCAGCGGCAAGGTGGACCGCAAGGCCCTGCCCGCGCCCGAGGCCCCCACCACCGCACGCGGCGAATCCATCACCCCGCGCGACGACACCGAGCGCACGCTGGCGGAGATCTTCGCGCAGGTGCTCGGCCTTGAACGGGTCGGGGTGAGGGACAGCTTCTTCGAGTTGGGAGGCCACTCGTTGCTGGCGACCCAGGTGGCCGCACGGGTCCGTGCGCGCCTGGGACAGAACGTGCCCCTGCGCATGCTCTTCGAGGCCCCGACGGTGGAAGCGCTCTCCCGGCGCCTCTCCGGCGATGCCTCACCTGGAACGGAGTCAGCGCGGGCGCGTCCATCGCCCGTCGAGCAGCAGCGCTCCGCCTCCGTGCAGCCTCGCCAGCAGGCCCCCTCCGAAAGCACCGCGCGCTCCTCCCAGGCCCTCACGCCGCTGACGCGCATGGAGCGGCCCACGGTGTTGCCGTTGTCCTTCGCCCAGCAGCGACTGTGGTTCATCCACCAGCTCGGCGTCGCGGACGCGGCGTACCACGTCCCGTTCGCGCTGAAGCTGGAGGGCACGCTCGACCTGGGCGCGCTCCAGCGGAGCTTCGACGAGCTGATGCGCCGTCACGAAGCCCTGCGCACCTCGTTCCGCGCGCATGGCGGAGCCCCGGAGCAGATCATCCACCCGTCCCTGCCCCTGCCGGTCCGGCACATGGACCTCACGGGCATCATCGACCCGGAGCAGCGTCGCGCCGAGGCCTCGAAGCTCGCCCTCGAAGAGACCCGGAGCCCGTTCGACCTGGAGCAGGGTCCGCTCATCCGAGCCCTCCTGCTCAAGCTGTCCCCGACGGAGCACGTGCTGGTGCTGAACCAGCACCACATCATCTCCGATGGCTGGTCCACCGGCGTCCTCGTGCGCGAGATGGGCACCCTCTACGCGGCCTTCTCCCAAGGCCTCCCGTCACCCCTGTCCGAGCTGCCCGTGCAGTACGCCGACCACGCGCTGTGGCAGCGCGGCTGGTTGCAGGGCGCGGTGCTCGAACACCAGCTCGCGTGGTGGCGCCAGCAGCTCGAAGGCGCGCCGTCCCACCTGGAGCTGCCCACGGATCATCCGCGTCCGCCCCGGCAGACCTTCCACGGCGCGCTCATGCCGTTCGCCCTGCCGCGCGCCTCCAGCGAGGCGGTGGAGGCCCTGGCGAAGCGCGAGGGCCTGACGCCCTTCATGGTGTTGCTGGCGGCCTTCCAGGTGCTCCTGGGTCGCTACTCCGGCCAGGACGACGTGCTCGTGGGCTCGCCCATCGCGGGGCGCCAGCACGCCGAGTCCGAAGCGCTCATCGGCTACTTCGCCAACACCGTCGTCCTGCGCACCCGGCTGCGCGCGGAGGACACCTTCCTCACATTGCTGACCCGCGTGCGTGACACCACCCTGGGTGCCTACGAGCACCAGGACGTCCCCTTCGAGAAGCTCGTCGAGGAGCTGCACCCCGCCCGGGACCTGGCCCGCACGCCGTTCTTCCAGGTCACCTTCACGCTGCAGAACGCGCCCCTGCCGAAGCTGGGCCTGCCCGGCCTGTCGCTCCAGTCGATGAACACCGACCCGGGAGCGATCCGCTTCGACCTGGAGTGGCTGATGCACCGCGCGCCGGAGGGCTTCGTGGGCGGCCTCAACTTCAACACCGCCCTGTTCACGCCACGGTCCGTGGCCGGCATGGCGCGGCACCTGCGCGTGCTGCTCGATGCAGCGGTGGCCACACCAGCGACCCCGCTGTCACGCCTGCCGCTGCTCACCGCCGAGGAGCGCAGGCAGGTGCTGGAGACCTGGAACGCCACCGCGACGGAGTACCCGCGCGAAGCGTCCGTGCCCGCGCTGTTCGCGGAGCAGGCCGCGCGCACCCCTGACGCGATCGCGATGCGGCTGCCCCCGAGCACGGGAGCCTTCCTCCTGGACGCGGCCCCGGTGGCGGCGCGCGAGCTCACCTATGCCGCGCTGGACCGCCAGTCGAACCAGCTCGCGCACCACCTGCGGCGCATGGGCGTGCGCCCGGGAGATCGGGTGGGCCTGTGCGTGGAGCGCTCGCCGGAGCTCCTCGTCGGAATGCTCGGCATCCTCAAGGCCGGCGCGGCCTACGTGCCCGTGGAGGCGAAGTCCCCGTCCGTGCGCATCACCTGGATCCTCCAGGAAGCGGGCGTCAGCGTGCTCGTCACGCAGGAGGCGCTGGCGGATGAGCTGCCGGCGGAGGCGGGGCTCCTCGTACTCCTGGACGCGGAGGCGGACCTGCTCGCGAAGCAGCCCGTCACGCCGCTGGACGTGCGGGTGCCGGCCGAAGCCCTGGCCTACGTGATGTTCACGTCGGGAAGCACCGGGCGCCCCAAGGGCGTCACCGTGCCGCACCGGGGCATCGTGCGACTCGTCCGGGGCTCGCGCTTCATCCACGCCGGTCCGGACGAAGTCTTCCTCCACGTGGCCCCGGTCGCGTTCGACGCGTCCACGCTGGAGGTCTGGGGCGCGCTGCTGAACGGCGCGAAGCTGGTGCTGGCGCCACCGCGTGCGCTCTCGCTGTCGGAGCTGGGCACGCTGTTGACGTCGGAAGGCATCACCACGCTCTGGCTCACCGCCGCGCTGTTCGAACAGATGGTCCTGCACGAAGGCGCGGCGCTCGCGAGGGTGCGCCAGGTGCTGGCGGGCGGTGACGTGCTGCCCGTGCCCCGGGTGCGCGAACACCTTTCGCGGATGGCCCCGGACGCCGTGCTCGTCAACGGGTACGGCCCCACGGAGAACACGACGTTCTCCGCCACGCACACGCTGCGCGCCGGGGACACCGTGGAGCGCACGGTGCCCATCGGACGGCCCCTGGCGAACTCCACCGCGTGGGTGTTGGACGCCGCGCTCCAGCCCGTTCCACCGGGAGTCCCCGGGGAGCTGTACGTCGGAGGCGACGGCCTCGCCTGGGGCTACCTCCAGCGGCCCGACCTCACCGCCGAGCGCTTCATCCCCCACCCCTTCGCCACCACACCGGGCGCCCGCCTGTACCGCACGGGAGACAAGACCTGCTGGCGCGAGGACGGGACGTTGGAGTTCCTGGGCCGCACCGACTTCCAGGTGAAGATCCGTGGCTTCCGCATCGAGCCCGGCGAAGTGGAGGCCGTGCTGCGCCAGGCTCCCGACGTCCGGGAGGCCGTGGTGCTGGCGCGCGAGGACGTACCCGGGGAGAAGCGGCTCGTGGCCTACGTGGTGCTCGGTGAAGCCGGCACCGACCGCGTGAAGGCCTACGCGCAGCAGCAGCTTCCCGACTACCTGGTGCCATCCACGTGGGTGGAGCTGCCGACCCTGCCGCTGTCACTGAACGGCAAGGTGGACCGCAAGGCCCTGCCCGTGCCCGAAGCACCGAAGCCCACCGAGGCGACCCGCGAGGCCCCGCGCAACGTCAGGGAGGAACAGCTCGCGGCCATCTGGGCGGAGGTGCTGCACCTGGACGCGGTGGGCATCCACGACGACTTCTTCGAGCTGGGAGGCCACTCGCTCCTGGCCACGCAGGTGGTGTCGCGGATCCGCTCGGTGTTCGGCGCAGAGCTGCCCCTGGGCGAGCTGTTCAACGCGCCCTCCGTGGCCGCGCTCGCGGAGCGTCTGTCCACCTTCGCGAGCACATCCCAGGTGCCACCGCTCACGCGCACGCGAAGGCCGGCCGTGTTGCCGCTGTCGTTCGCGCAGCAGCGACTGTGGTTCATCGATCAGCTCGAACCGGGCAGCAGCCTGTACAACATGCCGTTCGCCCTGACGCTCCTCGGCACGCTGGACGAGGACGCGCTGAAGGGAAGCCTGAATGCGCTGATGGCGCGGCACGAATCGCTGCGCACCACCTTCCGCACGGAGGCGGGCCAGCCCGTGCAGCACCTCCACGCGGAGGCCACCGTCCCCCTGGAGCGCGTGGACCTGACGGAGCTGGAAGACCCGGCCCAGAGACAGCAGGAGGCGGAGCGGCGGGCGACGGCGGAGTCCCAGCGCCCGTTCGACCTGGAGCAGGGGCCGGTGATCCGCGCCCTGCTGCTGAAGCTCGGTGCGGAGGAGCACGTCCTGGTGCTCCACCTGCACCACATCGTGTCCGACGGCTGGTCCCTGGGCGTGCTGGTGCGTGAGCTCACCGCCCTCTACGAAGCCCTGCGCGAAGGCCGGATGCCCACGCTCCCTGAGCTGCCCGTGCAGTACGCCGACTTCGCCCTCTGGCAGCGCGGCTGGCTCCAGGGCGAGGCGCTGGAGGCGCAGCTCGACTGGTGGAAGCAGCAGCTCGCCGGAGCACCGAGGGCCCTGGAGCTGCCCACGGACAAGCCCCGGCCCGCAATCTCCACCCAGCGTGGCGACACCGTGCCAGTGCACCTGCCACGAGCCCTGGCCGAACAGGTGGAGGCCCTGGCGCAGCAGGAGGGCGTGACGCCCTTCATGGTGTTGCTCGCGGCGTTCCAGACCGTGCTGCACCGGTACTCCGGTCAGGACGACGTGCTCGTGGGTTCGCCCATCGCGAACCGGCGCCACGCGGAGACCGAAGGGCTCATCGGCTTCTTCGTCAACACGCTGGTGCTGCGCGGCAGCTTCGGGGCCCGGACGACGTTCCGGGAGCTGCTGGCCCAGGTGCGCGCCACGACGCTGGGCGCCTACGAACACCAGGACATCCCGTTCGAGCGGCTGGTGGAGTCGCTGCACGCGACGCGAGACCTGGGCCGCATGCCGCTCTTCCAGGTGATGTTCGCGCTGCAGAACGCGCCGGTGCCGGAGCTGTCCGTGCCCGGGCTCACCGTGCGCCCGGCGCGCATCGGCGACCGCACCACGTCCCAGTTCGACCTGAGCCTGGACCTGAACCGACAGGAGGACGGCTTCCGGGGCACGCTCGAATACGCCACGGATCTGTTCGAGCGCTCCACGCCCACGCGGATCCTCACGCACCTGCGCGTGCTGCTGGAGTCCGCGCTCGCCCGGCCGGATGCGCCGCTGCGCGAGCTGTCGCTCATCTCCCCCGACGAGCGGGCCCGGCTGCTGGGCCCGTGGAGCGGCGGCATCACGGACTTCGACCGCGACGGCACGCTGCACGGTCGCATCGAGGAACAGGTGGCGCGGACCCCGGACGCGGACGCCGTGGTGTTCGAGGAGACGACGCTGTCCTTCCAGCAGCTCAACACGCGCGCCAACCAGCTCGCCTGGGACCTGCGGGCCCGGGGGGTCGGGCCGGAGGTCCCGGTGGGGTTGTGCCTGGAGCGCTCGGCGGACGTCATCGTCGCGCTGCTCGCGGTGCTCAAGGCCGGGGGCGCCTTCGTCCCCCTGGATCCGGCGGCGCCTTCCGCGCGCAAGTCCCTGCTCCTGCGCGACTGCGGCGCCTCCGTGCTGCTGACCTCACAAGCCCTGGCCGAGGCGTGGCGACCGGACGTGCCCCAGGTGGTGCGGCTCGATGTCGAACGCGAGCGGCTGTCCACCCTGCCCCGCGAGAACCCGCCGCCGTCGGCGAGCGCCGAAAACCTCGCGTACGTCATCTACACGTCCGGCTCCACGGGCACGCCCAAGGGCGTGATGGTGCGGCACCGCTCGCTGCTCCACCTGCACCGGGCGCTCCTCCGCACCGTCTACGCGGGGCGGCCGCCGGGGCTGCGCATCGGCGTCAACGCGCCCCTGTTCTTCGACGCGTCCATGGATCAGATCCTCTGGCTCCTCGACGGCCACTGCCTGTGTCCCGTCCCCGAGGACACGCGCCTGGATCCGGAGCGGATGCTGCCGTGGTTGGAGGCGACGCGGGTGGACACGCTGGATTGCACGCCCGCGCAGCTCAAGCTCCTGCTGGACGCGGGGATGCTGGAGCGCGCTCGGGTGCCGTCGCTGCTGCTCGTGGGCGGCGAGGCGCTGGACGAGGTGCTCTGGCGACAGCTCGCCGCGACGACGCGCACGCGGGCCTTCAACACCTACGGCCCCACCGAGTGCACCGTCGACGCCACGGCCTGGAACATCCAGGGCACGCCCCACGCGATGCCCGTCATCGGAAGGCCGCTGGACAACCTGCGCGCGTACATCCTCGACGAGCGCCAGGAGTTGACACCCTTCGGCCTGCCGGGAGAGCTGTGCTTCGCCGGAGAGGGCGTTGCCCGAGGCTACCTGGGACGGCCACACCTGACGGCGGAGCGCTTCATGCCGGATGCGTTTGGCACCGAGCCCGGAGCGCGTCTGTACCGCACGGGAGACAAGGCCCGCTGGCGCGAGGACGGCACGCTCGACTTCATGGGTCGCCTCGACTTCCAGGTGAAGCTGCGCGGCTATCGCATCGAGCTGGGCGAAATCGAAGCCACGCTGCGCACGCACCCGGGAGTCCGCGACGCGGTGGCCCTGGTGCGAGACGCGAGCCTCGTGGCCTACGTCACGCCCGACCAGGACACCGCGCCGCTGCGGGAGCACCTGCGCCAGCACCTGCCCGCCTACATGGTGCCCGCGGCCCTCATCGCCCTGCCCGTCCTGCCGCTGACGCCGAACGGCAAGCTGGACCGCAAGGCGCTGCCCGCGCCGGATGCGTCGCACCTCCCCGAGCGCACCTACGAAGCCCCGGCGACGCCCACGGAGGAGCGCCTCGCCGCCATCTGGAGCACGTTGCTGCGCGTGCCCGCCGTGGGACGCCACGACAACTTCTTCGAGCTGGGAGGCCACTCGCTGCTGGCCACACAGGTGGTGGCCCGCGTGCGAGCGGGCTTCGGCGTGGAGCTCGCCGTCCGGGCCCTCTTCGAGTCCCCCACGGTGGCGGCCCTCGCGCAGCGCCTGCCGACCGCCGCGACCGTCAACGCCCTGCCGCCCCTGACCCGGGCCAGGGTGGACGGCCTGCCGCCGCTGTCCTTCGCGCAGCAGCGGTTGTGGTTCATTGATCAGCTCGAACCCGGCAGCCCGCTCTACACCATGCCCTTCGCGCTGCGCCTGTCCGGCACGGTGGACGTGCCCGCCCTCCTGGAGGCCGTCGACGCGCTGGTGCGAAGGCATGAAACGCTGCGCACCACGTACGAGGCCCGGGACGGAGAGCCCCGCCAGCGGATCCATCCGGCCCGGCCCGGGAGGTTGCGCGTGGAGGACCTGGGCCACCTGCCCGCGGACGCGCGCGAAGCCGAGGCCGCAAGACGGGCGGAAGCAGAAGCGCAGCGTCCCTTCGACCTGGGCACGGGGCCGCTGGCGCGCTTCACGCTCCTGAGACTGGAGGAGCGCGAGCACATGCTCCTCCTGTGCCTGCATCACACCGTCTCCGACGGCTGGTCCTTCGACGTGCTCGTGCGCGAGCTGGTGGCGCTCTACGAGGCCTTCCGCCAGGGCCAACCGTCACCGCTGCCCTACCTGCCCGTGCAGTACGCGGACTACGCCGTCTGGCAGCGAGCGTGGCTGGAGGGCCGGGTGCTGGACACGCAGCTCGACTGGTGGCGGCGACAGCTCGCCGGCGCACCGCACGCCCTGGCGCTGCCCACCGACAGGCCCCGCCCACCGAAGCGCTCCGCCCGGGGCGCCCTGCTGCCGGTGCACCTGTCCCCCGCGTTGAGCGACGCGGTGGAGGCACTGGCGAAGCGCGAAGGCGCCACACCGTTCATGGTGTTGATGGCCGCGTTCCAGACGCTGCTGTCCCGGTACACCGGACAGGACGACGTGCTGGTAGGCACGCCCATCGCGAACCGCCGTCACGCGGAGACCGAAGGGCTCATCGGCTTCTTCGTCAACACGCTGGTCCTGCGCGCCCCCTTCGACGCGAGCACGTCGTTCCGGAAGATCCTCGCGGAGGTGCGCGCCAACACGCTGGGCGCCTACGAACACCAGGACCTCCCCTTCGAGCGACTGGTGGAAGCGCTCCAACCGGAACGCGACCTGGGACGCACGCCGCTCTTCCAAGCCCTCTTCGCGCTGCACAACACGCCCGCATCGGAGGTGAACCTGCCTGGCCTGACGCTGAAGCCGGTGGAGGCGGCCTCGCCGCCAGCGAAGTTCGACCTGGACCTCGCGCTGACCCGGCTGCCCGAAGGCTTCCAGGGAGCGCTGACCTACAGCACGGACCTCTTCGAAGCGGCCACGGTCGAGAGGCTGATGGAGCAGTGGGCCCGGCTGCTGGAAGACGTCCTCGCGGCGCCCGACGCACCCCTGGACAGGAAGCCCCTGCTCACCGCCGACGAGCTGCGCCGCAAGGTCATCCCGGAGAGGCCCCGGGTGCCGGACGCGCTGGCCGGCCCGGAGCCCCTCGTCGCGCCGCGCGACGCATTGGAGCGGGAGCTGGTGGCCCTCTGGGAAGAGCTGCTCGGTGTCCGGCCCATCGGCGTCACGCGGCCGTTCTTCGACCTGGGCGGACACTCGCTGCTCGCCGTGAAGCTGATGGCGCGCATCCGGGAGCGGCTGCACCGCGACCTGCCACTGGCCGCGCTGTTCCAGGCGCCCACGGTGGAGCAACTGGCCCGGCTGCTGCGTCAGGCGCCTACGGCCTTCTCACCGCTCGTGCCCATCCAGCGCGAGGGCACGCAGCGGCCCTTCTTCTGCGTCCACCCGGTGGGAGGCAACGTGCTGGCGTACGCGGAGCTGGCGAAGCAGCTCGGTCCGGACCAACCGTTCTACGGCCTCCAATCGCAGGGGCTCGATGGAACCCTTCCGCCGCTGGACACCGTGGAGGCGATGGCGGCGCTCTACGTGACCGCCCTCCGGACCGTCCAACCGACGGGCCCCTATCGCCTGGGAGGCTGGTCCATGGGAGGCGTGGTGGCCTTCGAGATGGCCCGCCAGCTCCAGGCCGGAGGAGACACGGTGGAGCTCGTGGCCCTCATCGACCCCAGCCCGGCGACGGACGACCGGGTGCCGCAGGACGTGGACGACGCGCGGCAGGTCGCCACGTTGTTCGAGCTCGACCACGGACAGCTCGCGGCACCGGAAGCGGAGCAGGCCCAGGGACGCACCCTCCTCCGGATCTTCACCCACAACCTGCGAGCCTTGAAGCGCTACCGCCCCGGACTGTTCGCGGGGCGCGTCCTGCTGCTGCAAGCCACCGGAGGCAGGGACGAAGGCTGGGGCGCCGTCATCCAAGGCGAGCTGCTGCGTGAGGAGCTGCCGGGCAACCACTACACGCTGCTGCGAGCCCCCAACGTCCAGGGGCTCGCGCAGCGACTGACGACGTGGCTCCGGGCCCCGCCGCGTTAGGGCGAAGGCTCCAGGCCCGCGCCGTGCTTCACCAGCACGGCGCGGGCGTAGGCCATCAGGAAGCCCATGCGCATGGCATTGCGTTCGGTGGGGATGCCGGGCCCGGACATGATGGCCGCCACGTCGCTGCCCAGCTCCACGGCGCGCACCAGCCGGGCGGCAATCAATGCCTGCTGGATGCCGCGTCGGCGCCACGCGGGCAGCACCGACGTGCCGAACAGGGACGTGAGCCCGTCGCTCGTCTCGCAGCCGCCCGCCCCCACAGGGACGCCGTTGAGCCACGCCACGAACGCATCCGTCCCCGGGGTGCGAGCACCCTTCATGCCCATCGCCAGGAATCCCTCTGACAGCGTCTCGCCCTCGGGGACGAAGCCGCTGCCGGAGACCTCGGCGAACCTGCGCACCGCCGCGTCGTCGGAGGGGTCGATGCGCTCGATGGTCAGCTCCGCAGGGGCGCCCCGGCTCAGCTTGCGCAGGTCCTCGGTCTCACGAAGCGGCCGGTACAGCACCGTCTCGAACTCACGCAGCACGAACCCGCGCTCCGCCAGGGCGTGGAGCAGCGGCACCGGCGTGTACGGACTCAGCTCCGCCTTCGGCTCCACGCCGCGCGAGGAGAAGAAGTCCACCAGCGCGTCCAGCTGCGCCCCGGTGACCTCCTGGCCGAGCCCATACCCGCACGACTTGTTCACGTAGGAGCCCACGCCGCCGAAGGCCATCCACCCGTCCGCCAGCGGCGCGGACTCCGTCGCCAGCCCCACCGCGACCTGCGCCTGCTTGCGCTCGAACCGCCGCGCGAGTTCCACCAGGTTCACATCGTTCATCCCGCCTCTCTACACCGTAAGTGCGGGTCCAGGGGATGGGTCGTCCGGCCGGCAGCTGTGCACGCGGCCTGTGCCAGGCTGACTACAAGCTCGACTTCGCGCGCCGGTGGCTGGGCGTGGAGACGCTCAACTTCCGCGACGTGGACCTGGTCACGATCATCAAGGGAATGACGGAGGACCTGGGCGCGGACGCGACCATCGACGCGGTGTGGGGGCCGAGGCCGCTGGCAGCCCCATGCACCGCGCGCTCGGCATCTACGCGAAGCTCGAGGCGGGCAGCCCGCAGGCGCTCAACACCGCCATCCACGCCACGAAGAAGGGCGGCACCATCTCCGTCATCGGCGCGTACGGCCCGCCGTTCACGGGCGTGGACATCGGCACGTTCATGAACAAGGCGCAGACCATGCGCACGGGCCAGGCGAGCGTGAAGCGCTACATGCCGCGGCTCTTCGAACACATCCAGGCCGGCTGCATCCGCCCGTCGGAGGTGTTCACGCACCGGGGTCCGCTGGAGAAGGCCCCGGAGTTCTACCGCACGATGGCCCGGAAGCAGGACGGGTGCATCAAGTGCGCCCTCTTCCCCAACGGCCCCAGCGTCCACTGACCCGGAGACGACCCACATGAAAACGATTCACACGACACGGGAGCCCCGGTTGAGCAGCGCCGAGGACATCCAGCTCCACTCTGGCTACAAGGCCGTGCAGGCCCCGCGGCGCCCGGCCTGGTGGGGCGTGGACCAGGACCTGTCGCGCCGCCCCGGCGTGCCGATGATGCGCACGCCCGAGCCCTGGCCGAATGCGCGCATGGACATGGAGCGCATGGATCCCGCGAGCTCGGCCGTGTTCAAGCACGGCCGCCCCAACCGGGAGTGGCCGCCCGTCTTCGGCACCACCTGCCCTCCCAAGGGACTGTCGGGGCTCATCCGCAAGTGGGCAGCGAGCATGCCGGACCACAAGCCCCAGTTCTGGCTGCTGAAGCTGCTGGCCGACCGCGTGGACAGCGCCGAGCACCGCCTCAAGACCCTCGCACCCGTTGCCCTGCCACTCGCGGCCGTGGGGCTCTTGGGCAGCATGTACCTGCGCGATGAGCGCGGCGACACGAGGCGCGACCGCGTGCGCAGCAGCGCCGCGCACCTGCGCAACGCGTACGGGCATTAGGTCCTTGAGGAGCGGTGAGGCCATGGAAGCGGCGGGTTTGATTGCCGCCGCTCCCAAGCAGAGCAACCCACCCCTTCGCTTCCTTCAGGCCGCGGCCATGAAGCTGCCGGTGGAGCTTGATGGCGTTGATCATCCACCACCAACGCCAGGAATGGCAGAGACATGCCTCGCCTTGGGCAACGACCGGATCATCCGAACCGTGAATCAGGACTTCAACGCGCGACGAATGGAACCCAGCCGTTGCAGGCCACAAGGGCCCCGCCGCTCCCCAGGCAGGCGCGGAGCAGGATCGAGGTGCCAGCGGGCGCGGAGACGGTTCCGGCTCCTCCACCGTCTCGCCCAAGCAGAGGCTCTCCTTCTGTGGGCCCGCCTCCGTCCGGTGGTGAAACAGGATCGGATTGGGGCGGCCCAGGTGGAGACGGCAAAACATTGTCACTCCACTGTGGAAGCCCAATGACGGAATAGTGTAGAAATGCTGTAATAGCATCAAATGCCGCTCTATCTGAACTCGCGGCGATGATGCGTCGGGCAAGAGGAACAGCTTCGCGACGGGCGCTTCAAGGCGCCGCTGCTGCACCGGCTGGCGGGCTACGACCTGCGCGTGCCGCCCCTGCGCGAGCGGCGTGAAGACGTCGGACGGCTGTTCTTCCACTTCGCGCGCGAGGAATTGGCGGCCCTGGGCGACGCAGGACAGTTGGACACGGAGGACCCGCACGCGGAGCCGTGGCTGCCCGCGTCGCTGGCGTCGCGGCTGGTGCGGGCGGCGTGGCCGGGCAACATCCGCCAGCTTCGCAACCTGACGCGGCAGCTGGTCATTGGCAGCCGGGGACAGGCGCGGCTGCCAATGGGCTCACAGCTAGATGAGGCGTTGGGGGACCGGACGCGGCTGCCCCTGTCGTAGTGGCCGTGAAGATACCGGACGCCCGCGAGCCGGCCGTGCCCCGGCGCAAGCCCTCGCAGGTGACGGAAGCGGAGCTGCTGGCCGCGCTGCGGGGGAGTGCGTGGGACCTGAAGGCGGCGGCGGATGCGTTGGGGATTCCCCGGCCGTCATGCGCCAGGGTCGCGGCCACCGTGGCTGTCCTCTCGGTTGCCATTCATCTACTATCTGGGTGTCTAGCAGGAGAGCCATCTGGAGGAACCGGAGGTGGTGGGGACTGCGCTGCTGGCTTCCTCGCAGACGCCTGAAGCACTTTAGGGAATTCAGACAAACTGAAAGCTCGGCCCCCCAAATCGGGTTGCCGAGCTTCTCCCACTCAGCTCCCCTGACTACTCTACGTAGACAGCCACGTTGCCGCTGCAGGCAGTGTTGGTCGCGCAGCCGGCGCGGAACTGGTAGTATCCTGACGAGGGAATCGAATAGACGATTTCAGCTGCGGACCCACAGGATGTCGACGCGGTGTCGTTTGCTGCAACCTCGGTGAATACGCCACCCACGTTGCGATAGAGCCGCAGGTACGTATCCCCTGAAGCCGTCGCGCCCGTGGAATTGTACGCGCAGGTGCTCACGCGAACGAGGTCTCCTCCTGCGAACGAGTACTGCTTGTTGAAGGTATTGAGCTGAGCGTTGTTCGTATTGGTGACGTTGAAAGAGACCGGCGCTCCCTTGCGCCGCGCGATCGCGACCGTTCCCGAGCATGCCCCCGAAGAGTAGCATCCCGCACGCAGCAGGAAGCTCCCACTCACGGTCGGCGTATAGCTGATCTTCGAACCATACCCGCCGCAATAGTCGTCGTTGTATGCGACTTGAGTCGCGCTGGGGTTGTAGAGACGTAGGGCCGTGTCCCCGCTGAAGTAGGCCTCATTGAGCACGCAGGTGCCAATCATGACCGCTTCGTTGGCGATGAGATCAACGTAGGAGTTCGCCGACGTAGTCGGGTTCGCTGCGCTGGCGGTATCAGCCGCCTGATAGTCCATCAGAGCCAGTCGCTGATTGACCTCTCCTAAGGTATCGGAGGCTTCGTCTTGCATCTCCGGTCCACCACAGGCGCTGGCCAGCCCCAACATGCAAAGCAGCAGAGTACGGCGCATCTTGAATCTCCAGGGATTTAGGGAGCCGCAAAGGCTCGCGGGCGTTGGAGTCAAAAAGCACTCAACATGACCCGAAGTGAATACTATCTTCTTGGAAATTCGCGCACAAGATGTCTATCTCTACCCACCAGGAACTATGACTATAGGCGGAATGGGGACCCTGTTTGAGGGGGCGAGCTGGTGCAAGACCATAGGCGGAATGGGGGCCATGTACGCATTAGAAGGATAGGAGCAGTGTTGAAGGGCACGGGCGAGAGCAGAGAGGAAGAGGAGGGCTGCTGACGCCCGCTTCCACCCAGCTTCGTCTCGGTCATGTTGGGCCTCCGGTTCACGAGTTGAAGTAGCTGCCCCGCTCCAGGTCCTCAATGAGCCCGGGCCGCTGGGGCTCCCATCCCAGCTGCTCCCGCGTGAGCGTGCTCGACGCCGGAGCGTCGCTGCCGAAGAAGCGCGCCAGCCAGGTGAAGTGCCCGGCGGCCTCCTGGGGAGACTTCGACACGACCGGCACGTTCAAGCGGTGGCCAATCACCTCCGCGAGCTCCCGGGTCGCAATGCCCTCGTCGCCGATGCTGTGGAACGTGGCCCCGGCCGCTCCCTTCTCCATCGCCAGCCTGTAGAGCCGGGCCGCGTCCAGCCGGTGCACCGCGGCCCAGCGGTTGCGCCCTTCACCGATGTACGCCGACACGCCCTTGGCCCTAGCGATCTGGATGAGCGCCGGGACGAACCCGTGGTCGCCGTCGTCATGCACTGACGAGGGGAGCCGCAGCAACGACACACGCACCCCGCGCGACGCCAGCCCGAGGGCTTTCTGCTCCGAGGCCGTGCGGTGTCCCCCGGCGGAGGAGGTGTCGGGCATGTCGCGTTCGGTCCCCACGCGGCCCTGCGTGAGGAGGCCAATGGCGGAGGTGACGACGAAGGGGCGGTTCGAGCCCGCGAGTTCGGCACCCATGGCCTCGATGGCCATCCGGTCCCTCTCACTGGCAGCCGCGATGTTCGCGAAGTTGTCGTGGATGAACGCCGTGTGGATGACGCCCTCCGTGGCGGCGGCGCCCCGGCGCAAACTGTCGAGGTCCTCCAGCGACCCTCGATGCACCTGGGCCCCCGTCGCGGCGAGCGCCCTGGCGGACGCGTCCGACCGGACCAGGCCGAGCACCTGGTGACCCGCGCCCAGGAGTTCCTGGACGACGGCGGAACCCACGAAGCCCGTAGCACCCGTAACGAAAACACGCATGATGAAGTCCCTTCCCGTGAGCCGCGCGCGGCGGCATTCAACCTGGGTCGAAGGGTGCGGTTTCGCCGAGCCCTTCGCACGCGTAGGCTCTGAATCCTGAGCATGACGAAAAGTACGCCTCGCGACTTCGACCGACATTCGCTGGATGGCCTGGGACTTCTTCGCGCGGTGGTGGCGGCGGGGAGCTTCGTACGAGCAGGGGAGGCGCTGGGCCTGACCCAGCCCGCGGTCAGCCGCGCGGTGGCGCGGCTGGAGGACCGGCTGGGGGTCCGCCTCTTCCGGCGCACGGCGCGCTCCATCTCTCTGACGGAGGAGGGACTGCGCTTCTACGAAGCGGTCGCGCCCCACCTGGCGGCCATCGAGGACGCGGCCACCGAAGCGGGCAGTGCTTCGTCCCGGGTGCGGGGCCGCCTGCGCGTGAACCTCGACGCGGGCATCGGGCAGTTCGTGCTGACGCCGCGCCTCCAGCCGTTCCTGGAGAAGCACCCGGACCTGGCGATGGAGTTGGTGGTGCGCGACCGGATGGGAGACCTGGTCCGCGAGGGCTTCGACGTGAGCATCCGGTTCGGCCTGCCGGAGCCGTCGGCCCTGAAGTCCCGCCTGCTCCTGCGCTCACGCATCGTCACCTGCGCCTCACCGGCCTACGTCGCGCGCCACGGCCTACCCCGCCGCCCGAGCGACGTCGAAAAGCACGAGTGCGTGCTGATGCGAAACCCCGCCACGGGAAGCCACTTCGAGTGGGAGTTCGTGCGCGGCAGCAAGATCGTTCCGGTGAACGCGAAGGGGCGGCTGACGGTGAACGAAACAGGGTCACTGCTCGCGGCGTGTCTCGGGGGGCAGGGCGTCACGCAGATGCTGGAACTCTACACGCGAGACCTCATCGCCGACGGCCGGCTGATCCAGGTGCTCCCGGACTGGGCCGACGAGACGTATCCGCTCTACGCGTACCACCACTCCGCGCAGCTCATGTCGGCGAAGGTCCGGACGTTCCTGGACTACGTCGTCGCTCTGACGCGCGAGCGGTGAAGATTCAAGTGATGATGCCCAGCGCGAAGTGCAACATCACGCCCGCTTCGCGTTGCAGGAGGGGCACACCCCTCGTCCCTTGCACGAGAAGGCGACGAGAAGTTCGTCCTTACAACTCTCACAACGCACCCGCGCGAAGCCGTGCGCCAATACTCCGCACTCCAGGTATCGGGTGAAGTCCCGCTCCACGTACCGGGGCAGGCCGCGCCCCACTTCGCTCGCCTCCGCTAGAAACGTGGCGAGATTGTCCCTCACCGCCTCATACAGCACCGTCCCCTCCGGCCGCCTGCGCCGGTGCTCCCACCCGTGCTCCCC
>NZ_RAWA01000217.1 GCF_003611675.1 Corallococcus sp. CA053C | reverse complement strand
TCCTCGGAGTCACCGCTGGAATAGGCGCGCAGCCACGAAAGTCCCAGGCCTCGGCTGGGGGCCTCCACGTCCACGGCCTGCTTCACCAGGTGGCCGTCCACCACGCTGACGCCCTTCACGAAGGTATGGCCCACCGGCACCCTGCTCATCGTCCCCACGGTGGTCGTCAGCGGCACCTCCTGGTTCACGGACGCCTGGTTGGGGTTCTCCGGCACCAGCGTGACCCGGACCGTCTCCAGTCCCACCGCTCCAGGCGGGAGCTCCACCACGGCAAAGCCCTCCTGCCCCAGGGCCATGGGAGTCCCCCCCAGCGATGAGACCTGCGTGATGCCCGTGGCATTCGCCTGCACCTGCGCGCTGGCGACCTCCGTCTCGCCCCGACGAACGACCAGCCGCCCGTTCACGAAGACCTTCATGCCGAGCGGGGCACCGTAGGCAATGGCCCCCTGTGCGTCGTCCGGCGGCGGCTGGCCAGGAACGGGCTTCTGCGCGGAGACAAAATCCCATACAGGCAGCACCCAGCGCGCTCGCAAGGGGAGCCCCGCCACGAAGAGGTCGGACTGAGGGGGACGCACGTCCACGTCCTCGGTGTCCTGCAGCACCTTCACGGCAGGCGACGAGACATAATCCTTCGCATACAGCTCGAAGCGAACCCTCCCGCCCTGCGTTCCAGCCACCAGCGGCAGGGACCTCAGAGCGGTAGACGACCCTGGCAGCACAAGGTCACCGTCCGCGTCGCGGACAAGGTTGGAGGCCAGGACGAGCACTTCGTCCCCGGGCACGTTGGGCTCAACCGTCACCCGTACATAGAGGCTGTCTGAGCTGTTGTTGGGCACCCGGAAAGCCAGGCCCGAGTCCGACGTCATCGCCTGACCGCCAGCTGGGACCAGCCCGCCGCCCTGCAACACACGAAGAGCCTGCAAGGTGGGGGCGGCCGAATATTGCCAGGAATAGAGATCGCGATTGCAACAGACCCAGACGGACTGTCCATCCGGGCGGCGCTCGTAGACCTGGCCGACGAAGTACAGGCGCTGCCAGCCTTCATTCACCAGGTATTTCGGCCGGAAGGCCACCGAAGTCTCATCGTCCAGGGACTCCGGCCCTGTCGCAAGGGGAACCGCCATGGTGAAATCAAGCTCGGTGTTGTCTTGCGCAAGCGTCCAGATACCGACCGCCACATCCTCCAGCCCCGGCTCATCACCGCGCACCGGTATCCAGCCCGGCGCACCCACCGGCCACCTTAGAATCTGCGCGACCATCACGTTGGGGCCGGTGGTCTGGTAGACCCCATTGAAGTCGCCGTTGTACGTCGTCCGGAAGGTGTACCTCGTGCTGGGAACGGTGGCCCCCACCGCGAACTGACGCGTCAGGGTCCCCACCTGGGCCATCGCGTAGTAGGTGCCAGCAGCCGTTCCCGGGATGTAGCCCGCAGCCAGCCAGCCCTCCGTGTCAGTCCACTCCTGCATCGTCTGCAGTTGCATGGGATTGGCGGGATCCAGCACCTGGGGCGTCGCGGAATCCTGGTAGCGAAAGAATCGCCCCGTGGTCGGAGACTGCGTCCACGTCACCTGCTGGTTCGCCAGGGCATTTCCGTAGCGGTCCAGCACCTTCCCCGCCAGAGGAGCAATCAGCTGCAAGCCCGCTTCGCTCGAGACGGACGTGCCCGTGGCTTGAATCTGATAGGGCACCTCCGGCAACCCCACCTCGACGAAGGGCTGATCCAGCACGAAGGACAGGGTCCCGTTCGTGGTCTCCGCCGTCACCTCGTTGTACCCCAGGCGCTGGGGGAAGTGCGTTCCCGGCCGCAGGAAGCTCAAATGGGCAATGAGGGTGTCAGGCAGCACCTGGACCGCCGCCAGCCCGTTCTCGTCCGTGAGTGCCTGCAGTTGGGCCTGGGCCTGTCCAGTTCCACCGACGGGACGGAACGACGGCTGGGATGACCCTGTGCGCTTGAAGGTCACGACCGCCCCGAGTACGGGCTCACCGGTCGCGGTCGTCACCCGCACCGCCACGGGCTGGGGAAGGGGCTGCCCGACCACGCCTTCCTGCAGGTCGGTCGCCACAACCTTCTCGATGTGGGCCACCTGCGTCACGTCCTCCACCGTGAGCCCGACCTCCGGCAGGGATAGCCTCTCTTGCAGACGCGCGATGCCTGCTTGAGGGGACTCGCCCCAGGCGATCTGCCATGCTCGGGAGAAGGTGCCCGTCGCCAGGGTTTCCAGCCCCCCTATCTGCCGCTCCAGCTCCAGCAGCCTTTGCGCCCGGACCGCCTCGTCCTTGAGCTGGAGCTTCTTAAGCAGCCCCACGGCCCGCCGCAGCTTTTCAAGGGATTGCTCAAGGGTCGCCTTCTCCGCGTCACCAGCCCAGGGCGCATGCCAGAGGAAGCGCTCCCACCAGGCTGGCTTGGGACCTAGAATCGCGTGGGCCTTCGCCAACGTTTCAGTCAGCTGCGACTGGTCAATGTCCCGCTTCGCCTCCCATGCGGCGCGCGCCTCCTCAAAGGCTTGCGTCCGGTCGACCGTTACGACCGCAGCCCGCCGTTGCGGCTGGTTGCACATTTCCTCCGCCGCGGACTTCTCCTGGACCGCCCACCTGCTCTGCCATTCCGACACGCCGCCTTCGGCTCTTGCCACCAACGCCACGCACAACGCCAGCAGCAGCACCACTCGGCTCAACTGCATCGGAATTCCCCTCACGCTCTTCACCCCAATCCTGCTGGGCTCAGTACCCGCCCATCCCCACAGCCGTCAATTCTAATTCCTTGCTTCTTTTCAAGCGGACTGAGAGTCCCCTTCGTCCCTCCCGCACGGCGACGCTTTCGAATGGGGCCGGCGCGTTTCGGAGAGGCGCGTCGCCCTCCTCATGCGGCAGGAGGGTCTGGCGGCACGCAGAAGACGCCCTTTCGACTGCAAGGATGTGGTGCAGCGATACAGCCCTCAGCTTCAACCCATCGAAAGGCTGTGGCGGCCCTGCGCCAACGGGCCACGTACAACCTTCTCTTCGACGAGATGACCGGGTTGCAACCGGTCCAGCCGCGAGCGCAGGCCGACGTTCGCGGACGGCAGGCCGCCGCCGTGGATGCGCTGCGCCGCGCGCCACAGGAGCTGGCCACGCGCATGCTGCTGGACGCGCTGGACACGGAGCAGGACCGCGCGATGCTGGCGGTCGCGGCCCAGCACCTGGAGGGCGGCACACCCGTCTTCCGGATGCTCCAGGCCCTCTCCGTGCGGCCGGACCTGCAGGGCTCCACGCGGGCGCGGGTGCTGTCGTTGATGGCCCAGGTGGGGGCACAGCTGGGCGGGTGACGCGCGGGAGGGACGGTTCGCGTGGCGCCGGCGTGCGACCTGAAGCTCCTGAGTGATGCGTAGCGCCTGGCACCCCACTGGAGACAGAACGCCCGATGAAGCGGGCTCCGCCGTGCAACGCCAGACACGGTGAGGAGGCCGCCTCCGTCCGCGCTCAGCCCTGCGCCGTGGGACGGACAATCACCTCGCTGACGTCCACGTCGGCGGGTTGTTCGATGGCGAAGGCGATGGCGCGGGCGATGGCCTCCGGGGCGATGGCGAGCTTCTCCCGGGCTGCTTCGAATTGGGCCCGGACCTCCGGGTTCTTCGCGTGCTCGGGGAAGTTCGTCCGGATGAGTCCCGGCGAGATGAGGGTCACGCGCAGCTTGTCACCGGCTTCCTGGCGCAAGCCTTCGGAGACGGCTCGCACGGCGGACTTCGTTCCGGCGTAGACCGCCTGGTTCGGAACGATGCGATGCGCCGCGGTCGAAGCGGTGTTGATGAAGTGCCCGGAGCCCTGCTTGCGAAAGACAGGCAGGGCTTCGGCGATGCCATACAGAACGCCCTTGAGGTTGGTGTCGATCATCTCCTCCCAGTCATCGACGCGCAGGTCGTCGAAGGGGGAGACGGCCATGGTGCCCGCGTTGTTGATGAGGACATCCAGCCGGCCAAACCGCTCACAGGCCAGGCGGACGAGCCCGGCGACGTCTTCGCGCCGTCTCACGTCGGTCCGGACATGGGCGGCGTCCCCGCCCGCCTTCGTGATGCGCGCCGCCACGGGCTCCAGCCGCTCCAGCCTGCGCGCGCCGAGGACGACCTTCGCGCCGCGCTCGGCGAGCAGGAGCGCCGCCGCCTCCCCAATGCCGCTGCTCGCGCCGGTGATGGCAATGACCTTGTCCTTGATGCCTGACATGACGCCTTCCTGCCCGGGTGAAAGAGAGATGACCGGGACACCCGGCGAAGGTCTACCCGCGCGGACGCTCCCCGGGCTTGGGCGTTGTTGTCATGCCGGGCACCGTCAACTTCGCCCAAGCCACGCGGGAGGCTCCCGGTAGAATCAGGCCGTGACTGATCCAGTGCGCTCCCTCTCCGATGGCCCGCTGTCCATCCGGACGTTCCTCCTGCCGGAGCTGCCGGGCGTCCAGGTGGTGCGCTTCAAGACGGACGGTCGGTTGTGGCGCTCGGTGAAGGAGCGCTTCTCCGTGACGCTGACGCAGGTGGGCCGCTCGGAGTGGTGGGGCCGAGGCAAGGTCCGCTCCACCACGCCCCGGACGGTCGACCTCAAGCAGGGGGGCGAGGTGCACCGCGACCTGCGCCGCGACGGCCCCGCCCGGTTCCAGTCGGTCGCCTTCGACGAGTCACTCGTCGCGGAGGCCCGCGAGGCCCTGGGCGTCCCGGCCTCCGCCCGGCTTCGACAGCTCCAACTCGAGCGGGAGCAGCCCACGGCGGCCGCCTTCGTGCGGCTCCACGCCCTGCTGGATGAGGGCCTGGAGGGACGCGCCAATACCCTGGAGCTCCAGACCGCGTTGACCGAAGCCCTCGCCGCGCTGGTGGGATGCCTGGGGCATACGGACGCGTTGGAGCAGCGCCGCCGTGGGCCCGTCCGACAAGTGGTCGAGGCGCTGCACGAGGCCCTTCCCGAGGGCATCACGCTGGAGGCGCTGGCCCGGCAGGTGGGGTGGGATCGGTTCCACCTGTGCCGTGCCTTCCGGGAGGAGCTGGGCATGCCTCCCTACGCGTACCTCACCCACCTGCGCGTCTCGCGGGCACGGCGGCTGCTGTCCCAGGGACTGAGGCCATCGGAGGTCGCGCTCCAGGTCGGCTTCTACGACCAGAGTCAGCTCAACCGCCACTTCAAGCGCATCATCGGAGTCACACCGGGCCAGTTCGCACGAGCCGTGCAGTGAGGCGCGCGTCGTAGAGGTCGCGGCGCAGGAGCCCCCCCAGTGAGCGCTCATGGCGCTCTCCCGATAGAATGGCTCCCCATGAGCAACACTGATCTCAAGGCGAGCCCATCGTCCCAGCAGAAGGCCGCCCCTGACGACCCCGAGTATCACGGCTTTCTGGGCCGCCTCCAGGCGGGCTTCGAGGAGCATGTCGCCCACCAGCAGCTGTTCACCACGGATGCCACCGGTCTCTGGGAGGCCTACCTCGCCTCCCTCCCCGAGGAGACACGTCAGGCCAACACCTGCGGCCACTGCCGCACGTTCGTCGAGCGCTTCGGCCATCTGGTGACCCTTGACGACACGGGCCGGCCGCGCAGCCCCTTCTGGCGGGAGCACCTGGCGTCCGCTGAGAACTCCGCCGCCGTGCAGCGGCTGCGTGGAATGGTCGAGAAGGCTCACGTCAATGGTGTCTTCCTGTCGTCCGTTCCTGTCTGGGGCACCCCGATGTCAGGCGGCTGGAAGCACCTGGCCGTGCGCGTTCCCAAGGACAGCCTCTTCCAGCCGCGCCTCCTCAATGCCAGACAGAAGATGGCCGAGCATCTGGAGCACCACCGTTGCCTGAACGTGGCGCTCGACGAGTTCAAGCCGAGCCTCCTGGAACAGGCCCGGGTCGTCCTCCAGGCCGATGCACTCACGCGCTCCGAGAAGTTCATCGGCGGGGTCGAGTGGCTCATCGCCCGGCAGCGCGAGCGCAAGCAGCCCCATGGCGGCAATCTCCTCTGGAAGGCGGTGGCCTCCGCCCCGGCGGGCTTCTGCACGCCACGCAGCTCGATGGTTGGGACCCTCCTGGAGGACCTCGCGGCGGGCCTCCCCTTCGAGACGGTCAAGAAGAAGTTCGACGACAAGATGCACCCGCTCCAGTACCAGCGCCCGCAGGCGGCCCCGGCCGCCGGGAACATCAAGCAGGCCGAAGAGGCCATTGCCAGACTGGGGCTCGCGCCCGCGTTGGAGCGCCGGTTCGCCACGCTCGCGGAGGTGCAGCTCACCTGGAGCCCCAGGACGGACAAGCCCCCGAAGGCGGGGAGTGTCTTCGGGCATCTCCAGCCCAAGGAGGCGGGTCGCGTCACCGACCTCCAGCTGCCTGACAAGACCCTGACCTGGATCAAGTTCCGCGACACCGTCCTGCCTTCGGCGGAGAAGCTGGAGTTGTTGGTTCCCACCAGCAGCTCGGCGTTCTCGGCCCTGGTGACGGCCGTCCATCCCGACGCGCCGCCCCTCATCCAATGGGACGCGTTGGAGCAGCGCAACCCGGTCACCTGGTACTTCTACGTCAACCCCACCCCTGCAAGCAGTTGGGGCCTGTCGCCGGGCTACGTGGAGGTCCTCGGCCTGACGATGAAGCCCAACACCTGGTTTGGCGATCGCTTCGCGCACCACGGCCTGGGCGTCTTCTTCATCCTGAAGGGCGCGCGCGACAGCCGCAATGACAGCGCGATGTTGTTTCCCGAGTTCCTGCGCAGCGACCTGCATGGGGTTCGCGCGACCATCGAGGCGTTCTCACGCAGTCGCAAGCTGGGGGTTCCCGAAGGGGAGCCGCTCGCGAACGGCCTCATGCTCACCGCCTCCGCGAGTACATCCTCCTGGAACACGGTCGTTCGCGTGACGACCCAGGGGGCCGTCGCGACCTATACGCTGGATCGCTGGGATTGAGGCTCCGCGTCAGTACAGCTCCGCGCTGGCGAGGTAGGGGGCGGCGGTGCCATTCTCGCCGCCCACCACGAGCACCTTGCCGTTGTTCAGCAAGGTCGCCGTGAGGTGACGGCGGACCACCGCGAGCGGGCCGGTGGCGGACCACGTATGGGTGGCCGGGTCATACACCTCGGCCGTGGCGAACTCACCGCTGCTCCCAGTCCCACCCACCAGGGGGAGCGCAGGGTGGCGAGGCCTGGGGTTCGGGGCCGCAGCGCGCGACGGAGTCGCGGCCAGGGGTAGGTGGCGCATGGGGCTCACGCTTTTTCAGTGTGTGGAGGCATTGAGTTAGAGCAGCCCTTGAAACAATTTTTCGAGAGACCCGGATCGCAGGGGGCACGGACGTGCTACCCCAGGCCCATGGACCGCCCCCGCAAACCCGCCGACGCCCAAAAGGGGCCGACGCCCGCCGCCGCGACCTTCACGTTCCCGCCCGACGCCGCGTTCACCTGGCATTCGGAGAGTGACGAGCCCGCGCCCACGCGCCTGTCGCCCGTGGATGATCGGCTCCGCGCCGACACCGCGCTCCAGCGCGTCCGCCGGGGCGATTTCCTCCGCTACACCGGCGACTTCCATAACGCGAAGCAGCTGCTCGGCGCGTTGGGCCGGCGGCTCGAACGGCCCTGGCAGGCCCGCTCGCCGCTGGAGGCGTTCCGGGCCGAGCGCCGCGCGCGGCAGTTGGAGCATGCGACGCTGTCGCGCATCGTCGTCGCGCTCGACCGGAGCTACCGCCTGGAGCTCGCGCGCGCACCGGACGTCTCCGAAGCGTGCCGGCAGGTGTGGGGCGAGCCCACGACGGACTTCACCGTGGTGCCGCTCAAGCAACTGCTCGGCATGCTCGGGGCCGCGGAGTGGCGGCGCAAGGGCCTGGCCGTCCCGGGGCTGAAGGGCCTGCTGCATCCGCACTACGGCGTCTACCTGCCCACGCGCACCGACTACGTGGAGTTGCTGGCGGCCGTGCCGGACGTCAAAGGCAAGCGCGTGTTCGACGTGGGCACCGGCACCGGCGTACTCTCCTTCCTCCTCCTGCAGCGCGGCGCGGCGTCCGCGCAGGCCACGGATTGCGATTCCCGCGCGGTGGCGTGCGCAAGGGAGAACGCGGAGCGACTCGGCCTCGCGCAGCGCTTCCAGGTGGCGGAGGCGGACCTGTTTCCGGAAGGCAAGGCGGACCTCGTCGTCTGCAACCCACCGTGGATCCCCGAGCCGCCCAAGAACCGGGTGGACCGCGCGGTGTTCGACGAGGACAGCCAGTTCCTGCGGCGCTTCCTCGAAGGGCTCCCCGCCGCGCTCAACCCGGAAGGAGAGGGATTGCTCATCCTGTCGGACCTCGCGGTGCTGCTGGGCCTGCGTCCGCCCGGGTGGCTCGACGAGCAGTTCGCGCGCTGCGGCCTGACGGTGGCGTGGCGGAAGTCCACCCCGGCGCGGCACGCCAAGGCGAAGGACAAGGCGGACCCGCTGCACGCCGCGCGCTCCCGGGAGGTCACCACCCTCTACGGCCTCGTGCCAGGCACCCGATAGCCGGGGCCGGCCCACGGGCCTATGGAACATCCTCAGCCCAGCCGTAAGGATTTGAAGCCGTGCGAAGACTTCTTGCGACAAGATCAGCGCCATGGCGCGAACGGCTTCTACGAGACCTTCTCGCCAGCCTGCTGCTCCTCTTGGGTGCAGGTGGGTGCGCACATGGCCCGCGTATCCCAGTGTGAAATCCCTGGGCTGAAGCCTGTGTACTTCGAGTAAGCGTTCACGGGGGGCTCGCCTGAGGGGTCAGTGAGGCAGCGAACGGTGGGCCTCACCACGCTCGACGTGGGCCGGGGGCGGATTAGAAATACTGGGACGTGGCCACGCCCGACCCGAGAGATGCGCGTATCGCGGAGCTGGAGCGACTGCTGAGCGCGGCGCTCGCGCGAATCGAGCAGCAGGAGGTTCGCATTGCGCAGCAGGAGGCCCGCATTGCGGAGCTGGAGGCGCGGTTGCGGAGCACCTCGCGGAATTCCTCGAAGCCTCCTTCCTCGGACCCGCCCGGTACGCCGCCCAGGAAGCCGGAGCCGACGGGGCGTAGGCCCGGAGGCCAACCCGGACACAAGGGCCGCAAGCGCGAGCTGATGCCGCCGGACAAGGTGACGCAGGTGGTCGCGGTGCCCGCACCGGAGCGTTGCACGGGCTGCACCGGGCCCCTGTTGCGACTGGAGAGCACGCCTCCGGCACGAATCCACCAGGTGGTGGAGTTGCCGCGCATCGTGCCCGAGGTGAGGCAGTACGAGTTGCATGCGGGCTGGTGCGCCGACTGTAACGCCTGGCGCTGCGCACCGCTGCCGGTGGGAGTGCCCGAGGGCAACTTCGGTCCGCGCCTGACGGGCTTCATCGCCCTTTGCACCGGGCGCTTCCGCCTGTCCAAGCGGCGGGTGCAGGAGTTGCTGGAGGACGTGCTGGGCGTGGAGTTGGCACTCGGCAGCGTCAGCAACCTCGAGCAGGCGGTGAGCAACGCTCTGGCGGCGCCGGAAGACGAGGCGCGCGCGTACGTGCAGACGCAACCGGCCGTCCATCAGGATGAAACCGGGTGGTGGCAAAAACATGCCAGGGCCTGGCTGTGGGTGGCCAGCACCGCGACCGTGGCGGTCTTCCTCATCGTCAAGAGTCGCGGCAAGGCCGTCGCCCAGACGATGCTGGGCCAGGACTTTCGGGGCACGCTCATCTCCGACAGGTGGTGTGCCTACAACTGGGTGCACGCCCTCAAGCGGCAGATCTGCTGGGCGCATCTGGTGCGCGAGTTCGAGGGCTTCATCGAGCGCGGCGGGGAGGCGAAACGGCTGGGAGAGTTGCTGCTGGCCGAAGCCTTCGTCCTCTTCGAGTGGTGGCACCTGGCGCGCGATGGGCTCCTGAAGCGCGCCACCTTCCAGCGGAAGATGCGCCCTCTCATGCGCGAGGTGGAGCGACTCCTGACGGAGGCCGCGGAGGTGTGCCCGAAGCCGGTGGCCGGCACCGCCAGGGAAATCCTCAAGCTCAAGGACGCGCTCTGGACGTTTGTCTATACCGAGGGCGTCGAGCCCACCAACAACCTCGCCGAGAGGGACCTGCGCCATGCAGTCATCTGGCGCAAAACAAGCTTTGGCACCCAGAGCGAGGACGGCAGCCGCTTCGTCGAGCGCATCCTCACGGCCGTGATGAGCCTCAGGAAGCAGGAGCGCAACATGCTCGACTCTCTCACGGCGTCCCTCGAAGCCCATCTCCACGGCACTCCCGCGCCCTCGCTGCTGCCCGGCACATAATCTCAGCTCACGCTCGCGGCCGTCGGCCCCCGTGAACGCTTACCCCCGAAGCAGGTCGAGTTCGATGCCGTCGGCCGCCGAAAACTGGTGGCCGCGTTCGACGCGGAGCACATCTCGTCGGATGGGGCCTGGCGCTGCTGCATCGCACCGACGGTCGGTTCGGGCTGATGCGGAAGTTCGCGGCCTGCTTTCGCGACCTTCGCGCTCCGGAGCTGGTGCACCACACGGTGGAGGAGCTCGTCCGGCAGCGCGTGTTCGGCATCGCCTGCGGTTACGAGGACCTGGTGGACCACGCGGCGCTTCGGGAGGACCCGCTGCTGGCGGTGGTGGTGGGCAAGGCGGACCCGGCCCAGAAGCTGGCCAGTCCCAGCACGCTCAACCGACTGGAGTTGACGCCGGCGGATGCGACGGCCGAGGCGCGCTACCGCAAGGTCGTCTACGACGGGCAGGCCATCGAAAATTTCTTCGTCGACGCCTTCCTGGACGCGCACCCCCAGCCCCTGCGCGAGGTGGTGCTGGACCTGGATGCCACTGACGACCCCATCCACGGCACCCAGGAGGGCCGCTTCTTCCACGGCTACTACGGCAACTATTGCTACCTGCCGCTCTACATCTTCGCGGGCGACTTCCTGCTGGGCGCGAAGCTGCGCACCTCCGGCATCGACGCGGCCGCGGGCGCGCTTCAGGAGGTGCAGCGGCTGGTGGCCCGCATCCGCGAGCGCTGGCCCGACACCCGGCTGGTGCTGCGCGCCGACTCGGGCTTCGCCAGAGATGACCTCATGGCCTGGTGCGAGGACCACCGCGTCGACTACGTCTTCGGCCTGGCCCGCAACAAGCGGCTGGAGGAAATGATTGCGGCGGACCTGGCACTGGTGCGCGCGGTGTCGCTGGAGGAACGTGACGGCGCGCCGACGCGGGCCTACCGCGAGCTGCGCTACCAGACACGCGACTCCTGGACGCGGGAGCGGCGCGTGGTGGCCAAGGCGAAGTGGCTGGGCGACAAGCACAACCCACGCTTCGTCGTCACGTCCTTCCGCGAGGAGGCGCACCCGGCGCAGGCCCTCTACGAGGAGCTCTACTGCGCCCGAGGCGACATGGAGAACCGCATCAAGGAACAGCAGCTGGGCCTCTTCGCCGACCGGACCAGCGCCCATACGCTTCGCGCCAACCAACTGCGGCTCTGGTTCTCGTCTGTCGCCTACGTGCTCCTCAACCTGCTGCGGCACTTCGGCCTGAAGGGCACGGAACTCGAGCGCGCGCAGGCGGGAACCATTCGACTGAAGCTGCTGAAGGTGGCCGCCATCGTCCGGGTCAGCGTCCGCCGCGTCGTCCTGTCCCTGAGCGCCGCCGCTCCGGTGAAAGACCTCTTCGCGCGCATCGCGGAACAGCTGCGCACCGTCCCCGCCCCCTCCTGACGCCCGCTGCTCTTTGACAACCTCGCGCAGGCCTGACTCCGGCGGGAGAGGGCCGAGCTTTGCCCGTTGCCGAAACCAGAACCGACGCGAGGCAATGCGCGAGGCCACCAGCAGGCTCCGCTGCGACACCAGCCCTCTGTCCGCGCCCGGTGTGACCGATCCGGGCTAGCCGCCGGCGAGGGGGATCGTCAACCTCCACATGTCGTTGAGCAGCACCGGCGCGAACTCCGCGGTCGCTCCTCCGAAGATGTAGAGCTCGTAGGCCGTGGCGGTCTTGCGGGAGAAGTAGAACTGGCCGAACCTCGGCGCCGGCGCGGGCCCCGTCATTGCGGTGTCCACGCGCGTCCAGGTCCCGGTGTGGAGATCGAAGTACCAGACATCGGACAGAGTGGTCCCGTCGAACTGGCTGCCTCCGAAGAGCCAGATGCGGTCGTTGTGCTCATCGGCGATCAGCTTTGCGTTGTCGCGGTGGCCCGGTCCGTCGGCCTCGTCGAAGACGATCTGATCCCAGGTCTTGGTGTGGACGTCGAACATCCAGAGGTCGCCGAGGAAGTTCTCAGGCGAGAACACACCGGTCCCGTTCACGGCGTCGTTCGTGTAACCGCCGTAGACGAGCAGCGCGTTCCAGCCCTCGGCGTAGACGAGCGGATGATGGGCACGAGCGCGCGGGGCGGTCGAGCCGGTCGAGACCTGCTTCCAACCGTTCTTGTAGCGGACCAGGTCGTGCTGGAGGCCATCAGGACGGTTGATGAAGGCCGGAAGCGTCGACGACGAGCCCGAGAAGGCGTACGCGACGGTCTTGTGCGTCTCCTTATCGCGCACGGCGGCCGCCTCCGTGGAGCGGTTGGCGCGCCCGATTTCGGCCGCGCTCTGCGCGATCTGCGTCCACCCGTGCACCGGATCGAACCGGAACGTGTCCTGGTGCGTGAGGTCGAGCCCGCGCCGGAAAGGACCTCTCCCGCCGGAGACGATCAGCGCGTCGTCCTCGGAGACGCACCACATCATCGACTCGGCCCTCGCGGACGGCCCGCCCGGGTACTGGCTGAGGTCGTACCAGGTCAGCGTGTCGACGTCGAAGGCGCTGAAGTCGGCCACGGGCTCGTCGTTCGGGTAGGTCCCGTTCAGCCCGCCGAAGATGTAGAAGAGGCCCTGGTCATAGGCGCTCGAACCGTCCCAGAGGGGGGCGGGGATGGCGCCGCCCTGCGGAATCTCGGTCCAGTAGGGCAAGCTCGATTGGGCGGCGCTCGCGCGGATTCCGGCGAACGAGAGCGAGAGCGAAGCGGCGAAAACGATCCGAAGGTGAAGCCTGCGTGTCATTCGGGTGACCTCCTTGGTTCAATCAATGTTGTACCCACGTGGGCTCGTACAGCCCCGCGGCGGCGTCGTCGAGGAGGCCGGAGACCCCTCGCTGCAGACACGTTAATCGGTCGCCGCGTGAAAGATAGTCCGTCGCGGCGCGGCCCGCGCTGAAACACCTCGCTTACGCCCCGCGCCTGAGCGGCACTCTGCCGGGGTATACAGAAACGGCAGACCCCTGTGCAGAAACTACTTCGACATCCCCGGCGAGGTGGGGTCCGATGAGTGAGCTGACACAAGAAGCGCTGGTCCAGATTGCTCACCAGCACTATCCCACGGGCTTCCCTGTAGAGAAGGACGACTACAGCTAACCTCTCCTGGCCCACCAGCGCACGCCCGAACACCAGCGGTGGCGCATGGCCTGGGAAAGAGCCTTGGAGTGGGAGGCGTGGCGAGCCCTGATAAGGGAATTACCCCGCGCCTTCCCAAGCGACGCGGTGGGTGTTGGCACGCAGCCCTTCGGCTCGGCCTGTCTGCGTTGCTTCATCTATCGCAAGGAATCCATGCCGGAAGAGGAGACCTTCGTCACGCGCGTCGCCGCTGCCGTCAGCGTCCTGGCTCCTCTCTATCTCATCTACGTCACCACGCAGGTGTGGCATGCCACCTCTACCTCTTACGTCCGGCACTCTGATGCCAGGATTGAGGGAGAGGCAGCGGAGAAGGGGGGCATCGCCTCTACCGCTCTTCCCGCCCCCGACTTGCCTTCGAATTTCCGAACTCGGTCAAGGCTGAGGCTGACAGCCTCGCGCGCCTCGTCGAGCGGGAGCTTGGCTGCCGTCCCTTCCCCTTGTCGCTGGCGCAGGTTCCCCTGCCCGATATTCGAGTCGGCTTCTTCAATGGAGAACGGCCACCGACCTTGCTCGAGGCTCTCTTCTCCGACCATCTTGAAAACCTTCCGTAGGCACGGGCAGTCCTATCGTAAACCGGGACAAGCCCCTGCGGAGGAAGGCCAGGGCGGGCACACCGCCCCGGCCTGTCCGCACTACCAGCAGGCGAAGTGGATGTTGTCGTAGCGGACCGACGCGGTGCTGAAGACCAGGGTGCGCATGTCCCCCTGGACGAAGCCGCTCTCGCCGCAGGCGCAGGTCGCCCCCGTGCCCGTGCAGTTCGTCCAGCCCGTCGACACCCCGCCCGAGTCCACGCGGTACTCGGCGTTGAAGACCGCCTTGTTCTGGGCCGTGAACCAGGTCTTGTAGGCGCCACACTCGTTGTACTTCTGGCACTGCTCGTTGATGGCGAAGTCGAAGGAGCTGGCGAGCGCGGGGATCTGGTCCACGTCGTTCTTCAGCGCGATGCCCAGACACAGGGAATGGGCGGTGTCGGCCAGCCAGCGGTTGTAGTCCAGCTGGTTCGTCGCCGTGAGGCCCCAACAGGCCTGGTCGGTGCAACTGATGCTGTCGTCGTGCGAGTAGCCGTCGATGTTGTCCGGCTCCACCGCGTCGCAGCCCTTGCTCTTCGCCAACTGCATGCGGGACGTCATCACCGTCCGCACCGCCGGCTTGCGGTGGTCCAACCACCACTCACAGCCGCCACCGCTCACACACCAGTCCCCCAGGATGTGGACGGACTGGGCGCAGTTCTCCCCGGGGCTGCACCAGGTGTCCTGCGGGAACTGGCTGACGTCGCTCCGCCAGTCCTCGTACGTGCCGGCGCTGAAGTAGCAGACCACCTTCTTGCCGGCGGTCTTGTACTCCTGGATCTTCGCGCTCGACGTGTTGAAGAGGTCGACGACGTAGACCTGGGCGTTGAGGTTCGTGGGCAGGGCGTCGTGCTCCAGGTCCCACATCCAGGTGGTGCCCTTGGGGAAGGTCGCCGGGGTGCAGGCCGAGCCCTGGCCACAGACGTTCGGGGTGCCGCCACCGCCGCACGTCTCCGGGCTCAGGCAGCTGCCGCAGCTTGCCACCGTGCGCGCCTGGCCGCAGTTGTCGGTGCCGCTCACCTGACCGCAGGTCGCGCCCAGCCGCGTGCAGAAGGCCGCGTTGGTTTCCGCCGTGCACGTCGTGGGGATGTCCCAGGACACCTGGAGGCGGAGGCTGTCGAGCTGCGCCGCGTCCGTCCCCGCGCCCTTGACGAGGCGCGCGCGGATGTCACCGGTGCTCGAGACGAAGTTCGAGGCCGTCTCGGTGCTCGGGAGGTTGAGCGTCAGCGCCGGGGTCCACACCCATTCGCCGCGCCCCTGCGAGCTGGCGATGTTGACCCAGCTCGAGGTCGTGAACCGGTAGAGCTGCCACTGGTAGTAGGACGTGGCGGCCGCGGGCCCCTGGTACTTCGTCAACAGTTGGAGCTGCGTGATTTGCGCGGGGGTGGGTGTGGCCTGGGTGACGCTGGAGAGCGTGAAGGTCAGGTAGCCCGTGGAGGACGGGCTGAACTCGATGTACTGCGCATAGCAATCCGCGTACGCGCCGACCGTGCAGTTGGAGCTGTTCGCCTTGAGCACGGTCATGCCGCCGCTCTTGCCGGACGCATCCGTGTTCGCCGTCGTGCTCGCGGAGGTGAAGTCGATGACCTGCGTGCCGGACAGGGCCTGCTGTTGGACACCCGGCTCTCGCGCCTCCTCCACCTCCAATGACATGCATCCCGACACCAGCAAGGCCAGACACGGGGACAGCCAGGCACTCCATCTCGACATCATTCCTCCAGGGTAGTGTCGCGGCTATCACATGGGGAAAGCCCAGGCGCAACGCCGGAGTCTCCACTGCCTGAAGGCTGTACTTCTCCGACGACAGCAGAAGCGGGAGCCGGCGCGCATGCATTGGCTGACAGCAACCCGGGGCCCGGGGGACGGATGGCCGGGGGACGCCGAGGGCCCAGCTTCCCGCCTCCCCGACACTCCCCACCCAAGGGACGCTTCCATGC
>NZ_RAWA01000216.1 GCF_003611675.1 Corallococcus sp. CA053C | reverse complement strand
CCCCCGGTCCCACCGACACGCCAGGTCCCACGGTGGAGCCCGCGTCCACGACCGCGCCCGCGCCCACGTATGCAGGCCCGCGCACCGTCCCCGCGACGCGGGCCTCCGGGTGCACCCACGCCCCGTCCGCCCCGGCCTTCAGGCCCGCGAGCGGCGAGTCCTTCCCCAGCGCCTGGAGCGGCACGCGCCCTTCGAGCACGTCCCGCACCGTGGCGAGGTAGCGCGACGGCATGCCCAGGTCGGACCAGTACGCGTCCACCGCCTGCCCGCGGATTTTGAGGCCCGCCTGCATCACCCGCACGTAGACCTCGCGGTTGATGTCCTCGGGGCCTTCGGCCGTCATGAAGTCGAACACGCTGGGGGACATCACGTGCACGCCGGTGAAGTGCCACGGCTTGAGCCCGTCGCCGCCCGGGCCGTACCCCGCGATGCGCCGCACCTGCCCGCCCGCGTCCGTCTCCACCGCCGCGTACGTCTCCCCTTCCGGCATGGGCAGCAGCACCATGGTCGCCACCGCGCCGGACTCCCGGTGCGCCGCGACCACCGGCTTCAGGTCCACCGGGAAGAGGATGTCCCCGTTGAACACGAGGAAGTCGTCGCCGGAGAGGAAGTCGCGCAGGCCGCGGATGCCGCCGCCGGTGCCCTGGATGACGGGCTCGTGCACGACGTGCAGCGGCAGCCCCGCGCGCTCACACTCCGCGCGGGCCACGGCCGCCATGGTGTCCGGCAGGTGGTGGGTGTTGATGCCCACCGCCGTCACGCCCGCGGCCTTCAGCACCGCCAGGTGGTAGCGCAGGAGCGGCTGGCCCAGAAAAGGCATGGCCGGCTTGGGCCAGCGCTCGGTGAGCGGACGCAGGCGCGTGCCCAGGCCCGCGCAGAGGACCATGGCCTTCATGCGCTCAGGCCGCCAGCTCGGGCACGTACTTCGCCACCAGCTTCTGCAGCGGTGCCAGCTCCGGCCGGCGCGCGAACGCGGCCTTCACGTAGCGCAGGGACGCGGGGATGGACACCAGGAAGCCCGGGTTGCCCTTCACGCGGTTGATGAACTCGAAGCGCCCCGCGTCCTTCAGCTTGCGCTGGATGGTGAGCAGGTCGAAGAACGCCTTGAACTCCTTCGCGTCGATACGCTCCCCGCTCTCCTTCTCGAACGTGGCGATGTAGCGGTCCAACATCGTGTCCACGAAGTCGCGGTCCAGCTCCACGTAGCTGTCGCGCAGCAGCGCCACGAGGTCGTACTGGCGAGGGCCCTGGAGCGCGTCCTGGAAGTCGATGACGACGAGCTCGCCCTCCTTCACCATGATGTTGCGGCTCTGGTAGTCGCGGTGCGTGAAGCCGCGCGGCGCGGCCGCGAGCTGCTTCGCGATGTCCCGGAAGGTGGCGTCCAGCTCCGCGCGCTCCGCGTCGGTGGGCTTCTTGCCGCTCCAGGCCTCCAGGCCCCACTCGCGGAAGTGGTGCAGCTCCCAGTCGTACAGGTCCTCGTCGAAGGCGCGCGTGAAGGCCAGGCACTCCGGGTCCTGCTTCTTCTCCGCCTGCACGCGCAGGCGCGCCAGCAGCTCCACCGCGCGCGTGTAGAGCGCCTCGTTGTGACGGCCCCCCTCCAGCGCGGACTCGAAGGTGATGTCGCTCAGGTCCTCGAGGATCATGATGCCGGCGGGCTCGTCGTAGCGGAGGATGCGCGGCACGCGCACGCCCAGCCCGTCCAGGTAGCGGTGCACGTTGACGAAGGGCAGCTCCTTCGGGGGCTCACCCTTGGTGGCCTCATCGCTCTTCTTCGTCGCGTCCGGCGGCATCACCATCGCCACCCAGCTCTCCGGGGGCGACCCGACGCGGTAGTAGGAGCGACTGCTCGCCTCGCCCTTGAGCTTGGTGATGGATGCGTGGGGAACGGGACGGCCAATGGCCTGTCCCACCTGGTCGCGAAGGGCGGCCTCGAGTTCCATGCGGACGGGTGCTCCAGCGGGGGAAGGAGAATCGCTTCCGAGTATCGGAGGCACGGAAGGGCGGGTCAAAGCCCCCGTGGGCCTCGTGCCCGGCGACCGGCTGGCCTGTCGCCTAAGCGACGAGGGAGCCCCCGCGGGCGCCTCCCACCTGCACCCAGGTCCCCCGGAGGCCGTGGGAGGGGAAGCTGTCTTCCGTCCTGCCGCGTCAGGAAGCCCGGGAGGCCCCGGGCATGTTCCCCCTGGAGGGGCGGAGCACGTATAAGGCCCCGAGACCCCCCTTTTTCGGGAAGCCACGCACGATGGACATCAAAGAGAACATCCTCACCGCCATCGGCCACACGCCGCTGGTGAAGCTCAACAAGCTCGTCGGTCCGAACGACGCCACCGTGCTCGTGAAGTGCGAGTTCATGAACCCCGGCGCGTCCATCAAGGACCGCATGGCGCTCTACATCATCGAGAAGGCCGAACGGGAGGGCACGCTCAAGCCCGGCGGCACCATCGTGGAGAACACGTCCGGCAACACCGGCATGGGCGTGGCGCTGGCCGCGGCGGTGAAGGGCTACAAGTGCATCTTCACCATGCCGGACAAGATGTCCCTGGAGAAGATCAACCGCCTGAAGGCCATGGGCGCCCAGGTCGTCGTCACGCCGACGAACGTGCCGGCGGAAGACCCTCGCAGCTATTACGAGACCTCCAAGCGACTGGCCCGTGAGACGCCCGGCGCCTTCATGCTCAACCAGTACCACAACCCGGACAACATCGCGGCGCACTACGCGACCACGGGCCCGGAGATCCTCGAGCAGACCGAGGGCAAGTTCGACTACTTCGTGTCGGGCCTGGGCACCGGCGGCACGATGAGCGGCGCGGGCAAGTTCCTGAAGGAGAAGATCCCCGGCCTGAAGAACATCGGCGTGGATCCGGAGGGCTCCGTCTACGAGGGCTACTTCAAGACGGGCAAGCTCACCGAGCCGCACGTCTACAAGGTCGAGGGCATCGGCGAGGACATGCTCTGCGGCGCCATGGACTTCAAGGTCGTGGACGACGTGCGCCAGGTGGATGACCGCCAGTGCTTCAACGCGGCCCGCCGGCTCGCGCGCGAGGAGGGCATCTTCGCGGGTGGCTCGTCCGGCGCCGCGGTGCACGTCGCGGTGGAGCTGGCGAAGGAGATTGGCAAGGGGAAGACCATCGTCGTCGTCCTGCCGGACTCGGGCAGCAGCTACATCAGCAAGTTCCACTCGGATGAGTGGATGCGCGACAACGGCTTCATGCAGGAGAAGGGCGCCGGCACCGTGCGCGACATCATCGGCGCGAAGCCGCGCGAGCTGAAGACGGCGAAGCGCGGGGACCGCGTGGACCACGTGGTGGAGACGATGCGCAGCCACGGCATCAGCCAGATGCCCGTGGTGTCCGACGACGGCCGCGCCGTGGGCATGGTGCACGAGTACGACCTGCTCAACGCCCTGGTCGCGAACAAGGTGAAGTTCCAGGACAGCATCGACCCCATCGTCGCCCCGCTCCAGGGCGCGGTGTCCGCCGAGGCCAGCATCGACCGGCTGCGCGAAATCTTCGCGCGCGACAACGTGGCCGTGGTGAAGGACGGCGAGAAGGTCATCGCCATCGTCACGAAGATCGACCTCATCGACCACCTGCACCGCACCGCCGCGTAAGGCGACGCGGGCAGCAGCCGCCTGAAACACCGAGGGCCCGGAAGGAGGAGAGAACCTCCCTTCGGGCCCTTCGTGCATCGGTTCGAACGTGCGCTGCTTACGGATCCGGCTTCGTCAGGTCCAGGGCCACCATGTGGAAGCCCGGACCCACGTGGATGAAGCCGAAGCGCTTGGCGCGCTCCATGATGACGTCCAGCTGCGAGTAGCCCAGGAGCAGCTTGAAGCCCAGCCGCCGGGCCTCGTCGCGAATCGCGGCGACGATGGCGTTGACGGCCTCGTTGCGAACTTCCTTGCTCAGCCCGGGGGCGGCGATGATCCCTTCGATCAGCGCCACCGAGCTGTCCGTCCGGTACAGGAAGCCCGCCGCCTTGTCCGGGACCACGAAGCCCGTCTGAGGAAGGGCATCCGGGGTCATGGTCTCGTCCCATGGCTTGCGCCACAGCTCGAGCAACCCATGGTGAAGCTTGGGGTCGAAGGGGATGGGCTTCATGGACTAGCCGAGGAAGGTGGACATGCGCTGAGCGGCCAGCTCGGCGACGTTGCCCATGCCCTGCTCGCCGAACGGGCTCTTCTTGTTGGCCTTGAACAGGTCGCCGATGATGTCCGTGACCTTGCCCTTGCCGGACACGAGGTTCAGCGCGCCGGACAGCAGGCTGTTGCCACCCGCGCCGTCCATCAGGCCGGAGTTGGCGAACATGCCCATCGCATTCTTGAGCACGCCTCCGCCCGGGATGAGGTCGGTGGCCGCGCCCAGCAGCGCCTGCAGGGGGTTCTTGCCCTGCATCAGGCCGCTGGCGAAGCCCATCGCCGCGCCCAGAAGCGGGTTCACCATCGTCACGAACGGCTTGACGATGTCCATCACCTTGCCGAGTGCCTTGCCGATGCCGCCCATGGTCTGATCCTTTTCGGGAGGGCCGCGAGGCAGCCCTCGAAGTGAGACTTACAGACGGATTCTCTGTCGGCCGGCGAATTAGTTTCCCCTCCTTGAATAAATGGAATTCAGGAAGGGAAAGCCCCGCGATTCCGGGGCTTTACAGCGCCTGACAGGGCGACTCAGGGTTTGATCGGGCCCTTCTTCGCGGCGGCCGGGTCCACGGCGGCGCCGGGCTTGGGGGCCACGGGCTGTCCCGGCTTGGGCGAGGCCCCGAGCGCGGCGCTGTAGCGCTGCTCGTGGCTCTTGTCGCTGCTGAAGCCGTCGCGCTGCTGGGCGGGGCTGATGACGATCTCCCCGTCGATGATCTTCTGCAGGTGGGTCTGGATCTCCTCCACCGTGGCGATCTTCGGGTCGCGCGCCTTCAGCTCCTCGTCCGGGGTGATGACGAGCTGGGGCGGCTTGTCCGGGTGGATGGCGTAGTCGAGGATCTTCTCCACGTACTGCTCGATGGGCAGCTTGAGCATCTCCGCCTGCTGCTTCACGTCCGCGTCGGCCAGCAGCTCCGCGCGGACCACTTCCACCGGACGCTTCAGACGGCTGGGCGCCGGAGGCGGCACCACTTCGTTCTTGTCGGACATGGGCTTCTCCTTGGGGGCCTATTGGTAGCCCAGGTTGACCCTGGAACTCAAAGTGTCCGGGTTTTCGCTACGACGCCGGGGGGCGGCGGGCGAAGAGCGCGGTGGCCAGCTCCGTCATCACCACGTCGCCGTGCTGGTTGAGGACCTCGAAGCGGAACTTGAGCGCGCCCCGATCCGGCTTGCTGGTGGAGGGCCGGGCCTCCAGCGTCTCGATGCGCACGGTGAGCGCATCGCCCGGGCGCACCGGCTTCTTCCAGCGCAGCTCATCCAGGCCCGGCGAGCCCATGCTGGCGGCCTGGCCCAAGAGCCCCTCCACGAGCAGCTTGTGGCAGATGGCGGCGGTGTGCCAACCGCTGGCGATGATGCCGCCGTAGATGCTCTGGCGCGCGGCCTCCTCGTCGACGTGGAAGGGCTGGGGGTCGAACTGGCGCGCGAACGCGAGGATCTCCTCGCGCGTCACCACGTACGGCCCCCGCTCCATCACCTCACCAATGGGAAAGTCCTCGAAGTAGCGCATGGTGTCCCTTCCCTACCCTCCAGCGGGCCCCTCGGCCAGGGCGAAGCTACGGGCGGAGGAAGCGGTCCTCCGGATCCGCCACGGACTCGGCGGTGTCCGCGGGAGGCACCGGGCTGTCGACGCGCGGCCCCGGGCCGTCCACCGGCGCAGGCGGCGTGTCCCGCCCCTCCGCGTCCTCCAACGCGCTGGCCTGCACCCGGGCCGCCGTGGGCAGCGTCTTCTTCAGGGTGAGCGTGTCGCGCACGGTGTTGCTGGAGGTGATGAGCCGGGCCACCAGCGTGCCGCCGTCCACCGTCACGTCCAGGAAGCCGTAGGCCGCGGCGTCACGCTCCGCGCTCCACGTGGGCTGGGGGGTGGCGAAGGCGCGGAGCGTGGCGCCGCCGCTGCCCACCACGAGGTACGGGATGCCGCGCTGGGTGGAGGACGCCATCGCGTCGCCGAACATGGGCTTGCTGCGCTCGTAGTCGTGATCATGGCCGGTGAGGACCAGGTCCACGCCGTACTTCTCGAACAGCGGGCCGAACTGTCGGCGCATCGTGAGCTGCGAGCCGTGCTCGCCGCTGGACCAGGACGGGTGGTGGAAGAAGGCCACCGTCCACGGTCGCGTGTTCGCGGCCAGGTCCGCCTCCGCCCACGCCCTCTGCGCGGAGAGAGTGCAGCGGTCCGCGGACGCGAGCCCCACCGCGCAGTTCGAGTCCAGGGAGAGGAAGTGCACCGGGCCCCAGTCGAACGAGTAGTAGCGCTCGGTGCCCGCCGGGTTGTTGGCCGGCAGGTAGAGGTTGTCCAGGTAGGGCTGCGCCTGGTTCGTCACGTACTCGTGGTTGCCGGGCGTGGCGAACATGGGCACTTCACGCAAGAGCCCCGCCATGGGCGTGAAGAGGTGCGCCTGGAACTCCGCGTCCGTGCCGTCGGGGTACGCGTTGTCACCCAGCGCCAGCAGCAGCTCCGACCGCCACGCGGGCTGCGCCATCACCGCCATCACCTTCGCCTGCGCGCTGCCGCCGGTGCCGAAGTCGCCCATCGCGGTGAAGTGCGCGCGGGTGGCGGTGGACAGCGTGGACGTCTGGAAGCTGCGCAGGCCGGTGCGGCTGCCGCACGCCTCCACCACGTAGCCGTAGGTGCGGCCCGCGGACAGGCCCGACAGCTTCACCGCGTGGCGCGTGCCCGCCACACCGGCGCTCACGGTGGACGTGAGGTTGGTGCCTTCGCCATAGCGCACGGACGGCGTGCAGGGGGTGGCGGTGCGGAAGGCCACGATGGCGCTGGTCTGCTTCACGCTCTGCAGGTACGGCAGGCGAGGCAGCGCGGTGCCGGAGTCCGACGTGGACGGGGGCGCGGCCGCCGCGCACGCGCGCGTCTCCGCGATGGAGCTCCAGTCGTTCACCGTGTTGCCGTTGACGGTGATGCGCACGTAGCGCGCGTTGCGGGAGGAGAACGACGTCGTCTGCGCGGACGTGTTGAGGGCGCTGTCACCCGCGTACGCCTGGGTGAAGGTGACGCCGTCCTGCGAGGTGGAGAGGACGAAGTGGTTCTGGCGCTCGTTGCCCCGGTGCCACGCGATGGTAGTGCCGGTGAGAGCCTGCACGTTGCCCAGATCCATCTGGAGCCAGACGCCCGTGCCCTGCGCGCTCCAGCGCGTGGCGAGGTCGTCGTCCTGCGTGTTGGAGGGGACGTTGCCGTCGTCGGCGCTGGCCGTCACCGCCTTCGCGGCGAGGACGTTGCAGTTCGACGCGGTGAGAGAGGCCTCCCCTCCTTCCGCCGCCGGGGTCGGCAGCGAGGCAGGAGGGAAGTCCGAGTCAGTGGGAGCAGGCGGGGACTCGCAGCCAGTCACGAGCCACGCGCCCAGGAGGCAGGTGGAGCCAAGCAGTCGGTTACGCATCGCGGCGGGAACGTTGTGCACCAACCAACATTCCCCCTGCCCTGGAGGGCTCCCTGGCCGCCTGCCCGGCAGCTTGGAGGAGAGGCGGGGACTACTTCACCCGCTCGAGCGCCTGTCCGAGGTCGTCGATGAGGTCCTGCGCGTCCTCGATGCCCACCGACAGGCGGATGAAGCCGTCGGCGATGCCCAGCTTCTCGCGCGTCTCCTTGGGGACGGAGGCGTGGGTCATGATGGCGGGGTGCTCGATGAGGGACTCGACGCCGCCCAGCGATTCGGCGCAGGCGAAGACCTTCACCGTCTTGAGGAAGGTGCGCGCCGCCTCCAGGCCGCCGTGGATGTCGAACGTCACCATGCCGCCGAAGCCCGTCATCTGCTGGCGCGCCAGGGCGTGCTGCGGGTGCGTCTCCAGGCCCGGGTAGGTGACCTTCTTCACCTGCTTGTGCGTCGCGAGGTACTGCGCGACCTTCATCGCGTTCTGCGCGTGGCGGTCCATGCGCACGTGCAGCGTCTTCACGCCGCGCAGCACGAGGAAGCTGTCGAAGGCGCCGGACACGCCGCCCACGGCGTTCTGCAGGAAGTACATCCGCTCCGCGATGTCGTCGCGGCTGGTGCAGACGAAGCCGCCCACCACGTCGCTGTGGCCGTTGAGGTACTTCGTCGTGGAGTGCGCGACGACGTCGAAGCCCAGCGCCAGCGGCTTCTGGAAGTACGGCGTCATGAACGTGTTGTCCGCGACGGACAGGATGCCGCGCTTCTTGGCGACCTCCGCGATGCGGCCCAGGTCGATGAGCTTGAGCATCGGGTTCGTGGGCGTCTCCACCCAGACCATCTTCGTCTTCGGGGTGATGGCCGCCTCGAAGTTCTCCGGCTTGGAGAGGTCCACGAAGGAGAAGTTCAGGCCCGAGCGCTTGAACACCTTGTCGAAGATGCGGAAGGTGCCGCCGTACACGTCGTCGGAGACGATGACGTGGTCACCGACCTCCAGCATGTGCATCAGCATGTCCGTGCCAGCGAGACCGGACGCGAACGCGGCGCCGTACTTCGCGCCCTCCAGCGCGGCCAGGCAGTCCTGCAGTGCCTTGCGCGTGGGGTTCTGCGTGCGGCTGTACTCGTAGCCCTTGTGCTCCCCCGGCCCGTCCTGGACGTAGGTGGAGGACAGGTAGACGGGCGTCATGATGGCGCCCGTGGTGGGGTCCGGCTCCTGGCCGGCATGGATGGCGAGCGTGTCGAAGCGCATGGCCCGCGAACTAACACAGTCCCACCGGCCGCGCAGCGTCCCCGGGTGGCCTTCGGAGCCCTACTCGAACTTGCCGTGCCGGCCCGCTCCCCCGGCGAAGCGCGTGGCCCCGGTGATGGACTCCGTCTGGACCACCTTCACCCCCTCCTGGAACTCGTGGCGCAGCGCGTCTTCCAGGCCCAGGTGTGCCTGCGTGTAGGCGGACCTCCGGTCCGCGTTCATGCACGCCTGGGGAAAGGCCGCCAGCTGGTGGGCCAGCGCCTCCGCCGCCTGCCGGGCCTCGCCCTTCGGCACCACGCGGTTGACCAGCCCCATGCCCAGCGCCTCCGCGGCGGACACGGGCCGGCCGGTGAGGATGAGGTCCAGGGCCCGGGACAGGCCAATCAGGCGCGGCAGGCGCACGGTGCCCCCGTCGATGAGGGGCACGCCCCAGCGGCGGCAGAAGACGCCCAGCACCGCGTCCTCCTCCGCCACGCGCAAATCACACCACAGGGCCAGCTCCAGCCCACCCGCCACCGCATGTCCGGCGATGCCCGCCACCACCGGCTTGGAGAGCATCAGGCGCGACGGTCCCATGGGCCCGTCCCCGTCCGGCTCCAGGCGGAGCAGGCGCCCTTCGGACACGGCCTTCAGGTCCGCGCCCGCGCAGAACGTGCCCGCGTCCCCGAAGAGGACGCCCACGCGCGCGTCGGGGTCCGCGTCGAAGGCGCGGAAGGCGTCCGCCAGCGCCTCGGCCGTGTCGCGGTCCACGGCGTTGCGCACCTCCGGACGGTGGAGGATGACGGTGGTGACGGGGCCGCTCTTCTCGACGCGCACGCTCATGGCCCCGGGTTTTCCCCCGCCCCGCGTCCAGCCTGCAATATGAGGGGCGGCGCGCGGGTGTGGAACAGGAAGGACCGACGGGGCATGGCGGACGAAGAGAAGCAGCAGACGCAGGGCGCGGCGGCCGGCACCGGCATGTTCGAGAACCGCCTGCGCAAGAACGCGAAGCGCCTGGGCAAGTGGGCCCGCGCGCAGGGGCTCACCGCCTTCCGCGTCTACGACCGGGACATCCCCGAGTACTCCTACGCCGTGGACCTCTACGGCGACCACGCGCACGTCGTGGAGTACCCGCGCCGCAAGGCCCACGCGAAGGGTGGCACCACCGACACGGAGCGAGCGGAGGTGCTCGCCGCCGTCACCGCGGTCCTGGGCGTACCCACCGAGCGCATCTCCGTGAAGACGCACACGCCCCAGCCGTGGGGCCGCTCGCAGTACGGCCGCGTGGGCCAGGGCAGTGAGCGGCTGGTGGTGGAGGAGCAGGGGCTGAAGTTCTGGGTGAACCTGGGCGACTACCTGGACACCGGCCTCTTCATGGACCACCGCAACACCCGCGCGCGCGTGCGCACGGAGGCCAAGGGTAAGCAGTTCCTCAACCTCTTCGCGTACACGGGTGCGTTCACGGTGTACGCAGCGGCCGGGGGCGCGGCGGGCAGCGTGAGCGTGGACCTGTCCAACACGTACCTGGATTGGGCCGAGGACAACCTCGTGCTCAACGGGCTGGCGGATCCGCGCCACGTGCTCATCCGCGCGGACGCGAAGGCGTGGCTGGAGGACCAGGCCCGGCACGGCGAGGAGCGGTTCGATCTCATCGTCTGCGACCCGCCGTCGTTCTCCACGTCGAAGAAGATGGCGGGGAACTTCGACGTGCAGCGCGACCACGTGCGGATGCTCGAACACCTCCAGGCGCTGCTCACGCCGGGAGGTGTCCTCTACTTCTCCACCAACTACCTGGGCTTCGAACTGAAGGACTCCGCGACCCGGGGCCTGGAGCAGGTGGAGGAGCTCACCCCCCGCTCCATCCCCGAGGACTTCCACCGCAAGGAGATCCACCGCTGCTGGCGCATGGTGGCCCCCTCGCGTTGAAGCGTCAGCCGCGGACGGCGACTACAGCCAGCAGACGTTGTCCTGGCAGCGCTCGCCGGACGGGCACTCGCAGTTGGCCTGGCAGGCCTTGCCCGAACCGTTGTTCACGGGCTTGCACTGGCCGCTGTTGCAGACCTGGCCGGCGGGGCACTCGCAGTTGACCCGGCACACCGAACCGGAGGTGCCCGCGTCGGGCGTGGGCTGCGCGGGGGGCAGCTTGCAGTGGCCGCTGGTGCAGACCTCACCGGACGGGCACTCGCAGTTCACCGTGCAGGACAGGTTGCTGCCGGTGCCCGCGTCGGGCGTGGGCAGCTTGCAGTGACCGCTGTTGCAGACCTGGCCGGAGGGGCAATCGCAGTTGGCCTGGCACGCCTGGCCCGGGTCCGGCTGCGGCGACTTGCACTGGCCGCTGGTGCAGACCTGACCGGCGGGGCACTCGCAGTTGGCCTTGCACGCGCCGCCCGACGGAATGGGCAGGCAGTAGCCAATCTCGCACTTCGTCTCCGCCGAGCACTCCGTGGTGGAGGAGCACGGCGTGCGGCACTGGCCGTTCACGCAGTCGTGGCCCGTCGGGCACTGGGCCTGCGTGGTGCAGGCGTTCGGATCCTGCTGGCGCGGCTGGCAGAGGCCCTGGACGCAGGTGCCGGTGGGGCCGCACTTGGTGTCGTCCGTGCAGCCCTTCTTGCAGACCCCGTTGATGCAGTAGTTGTCCTGACCGCAGTCCGTATTGACCCGGCAGACCGGGGCGGAGCCGCCGTCCGTGGTGCCCGCGTCAGGGCGGGTGCCGCCGTCGGTGCCGGCGTCGGGCTTCGTGCCGGCGTCAGGCTTCGTGCCGGCATCGGGCTTCGTGCCGCCATCCCTGGGGGTGCTGGTGGACGGCGTGCAGAAGTTCTCCTGGCAGCGGCCGGAGGAGCCGCAGTCCGAGTCGCGGTAGCAGGACTGGGCGCACCAGCCGTTGATGCACATCTGCGAGCCGGGGCACTCGCTGGAGTACACGCAGGAGGTGGAGCTGGAATCCAGGTCCCAGCAGCTGCCGGCGCGACAGTATTGGTTGGAGCCACAGTCCGTCGTGCTGACACAGCTGGAGTTGGAATCGTAGTCGTCGTCGGGCCAGTACCCGTCACCGCGCGTATCGAGGATGCAACCCGACAACAGGCCTAACAGCGCAAGGAACGGCACGAACAGCATGCCGCGAAGCGAGGTGTTCCTCATGAGTGGGGGCTCCAAAGGAATAGGATGGGTCCGGACCGGCCACCGGGGGGGTCATCCGATTTCGAGAGCCTTCGACGCAAGGGGGGGCCAGATTGATCAAATAATTTTGATCTTTTTTCGTCTCTCCGGAGACCGATGGGCACGGAGGCAGTGTGCTCGTCTGGACCCGCAACACAGACTGGGGGGCGATCCTCGATGGAGGAATCGCCTGGCGTCCCCGCGAAGGAGGAGCGCAGGTGTTCATCCGTGGCGCGCGCTCGTGGGCGACCTCCGCCTCGCCCGAAGCCGGGTCGGGCGACGCCACCGCGCGCGGGCCATCCACGGATGACGCCTACCTCTGCCGCCTGGTGCACCGCGTCCAGGAGGGGGAGCTCGCCGCCTTCGAGCAGCTCTATGAGGCCACCCGGGAGGAGGCGGCGCGGACGCTGCGCCACCTGGTGGGAAACCGCGTGGAGGTGGAGGACCTGCTCCAGGAGACGTACCTGCGGCTGCTCACGGCGGTGAAGGGGTTCCGGGGCGAGTCGCGCTTCCGCACCTTCCTCTACCGGGTGTGCTCCAACGTGGCGCTCAGCCACCTGCGCTGGAAGCGGCGCCGGCCGGAGGACTCCTTCGCGGACCCGCCGGAGGTGGTGTCGCCGGGGGAGGACCCGGAGCGCGCCGCGGAGCGTCGTCAGGCGGCGCGGCTGGTGGAGGCGGCGCTCGAGAAGCTCAAGCCGAAGAAGCGGATCGTCTTCGTCTACCACGAGCTGTGCGGCATGAGCCCGGACGAGATCGCCCTGGCCGTGGGAAGCTCCACCCACACCGTGCGCAGCCGACTGCACCACGCGAGAGTGGAGTTCACCGAAGCCATGCAGCGTCTGGTCGTCGCCCGTCCGGTGGGAGGGTCCCATGGCCGGTCATGAGACCCACGCCCTGTGGGCCCTGGCCGCGGACGAGCTGGACGCGGGAGCGCGGGCCCGGGTGGAGGCGCACCTCCAGGCGTGTGCCGCGTGCTCGGACGAGTGGAAGCGGGTGCAGGAGGCCCGGGCGCTGCTGCACACCGCGCGCGCGGTGGAGCCCGCGGTGCGGTGGGAGGAGACGGGAGCGAAGCTGAAGGCGGCCGCGGCGAAGCGGCTGGCCCGTCCTGAACGTCGGTACCTGTCGCCCTGGGCGCTCACGCTCGCGGGGGCCTGCGCCGTCGCGCTCGTGCTGTGGCTGGGCGGTTCCCTGTCGAGGAAGAGCGAGGGAGGCGCGGTCCCCGTCCTCGCGAACCAGACCGCGCGCGACGCGGAGGTTCCGGCGGCTCCCGCGCCCGTGGTGGCCCGGGAGGAATCAGGGATGGTCGCGGTGCGGGAGGAGGTCAGCCCCACCACCGAGGCGGAGCACGTCACCGGCGCGGTGATGCGCGAGGCCACGGGGTCGGAACATGCGCTGGCGCCGGGCATGCGGCTGCGCTCGGGTGTGGCGGTGCGCACGCCCGCGAAGGCCTCGGCGGTGCTGCGGCTTCCGGACGCGAGCCGGGTGCGGCTGTCGGCGGGCTCGGACGTGGTGTTCGCTCGCGCGGAGACGAACGCGGTGCACCTCACGGTGCAGCAGGGACGGCTCTCCGTGAGTGCCTCGCATGCCCAGCGGGAGCGGTTCCTCGTGGAGTCCGCGGGCCTGCGCGTCTCCGTCGTGGGGACGGTCTTCTCCGTGGAGCGCACGTCCAGGGGTGCGGCGGTGGCGGTGCTCGAAGGACGCGTGCGCGTGGATGCGGACGGACAGCCGCCGCGCTTCGTGAACGCGGGCGAGCGCGTGGAACTCGCGGAGGAAGGAGGGGCGCTCAAGCCGCGTGCGCTCTCCGCCGGAGACCGGCAGGCGTTCCAGGAGCTGAGGGCCGCCGAGCCGCAACCGGAAGTCGGGAGCGTCGCTCCCGCGCTGAAGGGAGTATCGAGGAGCGGTGCGGCTTCGGGTCGTCAGGATGCAGCACGGGACACGACGGTCGCCGCGAAGATGCCGACGGGTGGAGCCCCCCCGTCGGTGAGCAGTCGCACACCGCTCCCATCTGTTGCCACGACCTCCAATCCCTTGGAGGCCATCGCGGATCCCAAGGCCGCGCCGCCCGTGGGTCAAGGCAAGCCTCTCCAGCCCGTTGCCTCGGCCCCCGACCCGTCTGTTGGCACCGCCTCCAATTCCTTGGAGGCCCCTGCCCCGTCCTCCGAGGCCACGCCTCCACAGAACGACGCCACCGTGGCCGCGACCCCAACCGGGTCATCGGACGACTTCGCGCCCTACCCCGGTTCCACGGGTGACGCGCTCGCGTCCTCCGCGCCCCTGGCGACTCCGGGCTCCGTGCAGGCGCCTTCCGTGGCCCCGGTGACTCCCACGCAGCCCAAGCGGCGCAAGACGTTGGGCATGCTCGTCCCGGGTGGCCTCCTGTCGGACGACTCCGATGAGCGCTTCCTCGGCTACGCCAAGGTGCAGCTCCAGGCCTCGACGTGCGGACGCTTCCTCGTCGGGCTGGGAGAGATCGCCGCGGCCAGCCCTCGCGCGAACCACCGCGAGGAAGCCCGTGTCCTGCGGGGCCGCTGCTTCGCCAAGCAGCGCCAGCCCGCCGCCGCCGAGGACGAGTACCGCCAGTACCTCCGCGAGTACCCCAACGGCCGCTACGCCTCCGAGGCCCGCCTCACCCTGGGCATGTCGGCCGCGCCGGCGCCGGAAGCCCCCGCGAGCGCTCCCGCGCCCCTGCCGAAGCCCGTTCCCGTCACGCCGCGCTGGGGGTCACCCGGGGAAGCAGTCTCGCCCCAGCGAGCGCCCGTCAGCCCCGGGGCTCCTCGTCGCTGGTGAAGTCCGCGTCCACCTCGCCCCCCTCGCTCCGGGGGCGACGGAAGGACGCGGGGCCCTCGGCGGGCTCGGTGCTCGCGGGCACCTCCGAGGCCTCGAAACGCCGGGCGTCCTGGAAGGGCCCCGGTGGACGCAGGGGTTCGACGGGCTCACCGTCCGGCACGGGCCCGACGCCGAAGTGCGTGACGCGCACGGCGCCCGAGCGCAGCGTCTGCTCCAACGAGCCGCGGACGCGGGCCGTCACCCAGCGACGCAGCGGCGGCACCATCAGCGCCAGCCCGAGCACGTCCGAGATGAATCCCGGCGCGATGAGCAGCGCGCCGCCCATCATCACCAGCACCCCGCTGAGGAGCCCCTCCTCGGGCACTCCACCGCCGGCCATGGCCTCACGCCAGTTGCGGAACACCCGCTCGCCCTGCTTCCGGGCGATGAGGCTTCCCAGCACGGCGGAAGCAGCCAACAGCGCGAGCGTCCCCCCCAGCCCGATGTGATGCCCGAGCGTGATGAGCAGGTACAGCTCCGCCAGGGGCAACAGGATGCAGACGATGACGAGGGCCTTGAGCACGACGCCACGTTAACGCCAGACGCACTCCCGTGCTCATTCGCCGTTGAGCTTTGCTGTCAGGAGCTTCATCACGAAGTACAGCAGGGCGAAGCCACCCACCCCGAACAGGACGAGCCGAGTCGCCAGCGACATCCCCGGTCCGCGCGGGGTGTAGCGGGCCGCCGCGTCCATCGCCTCGGCCAGGCCGGGCGTGATCTCCATGGGGGTGGCCGTGAGTGAATACCGGTGCGTGCGGGCGTACTGCTCCACGACGCGCTCCACGTCCGCGGGCCCCAGCACCTGCCCCAGCTGCGGGTCGAACAGCCGGGCATCCGCCTCGCGGGCCAGCAGGGTCGCCTCCGCCAGCACCTCGCGGATGAAGGCCGGCTGGTCCGACAGCGGCACGCGCAGCTCCGTGGCCACCACCCGGCCCTTGTCGCGCAGGGGCAGCACCTCCACGTCGCCCCGCGACAGGTTCCACTCGTGCACGCCGTCCGGGCGGACGGTCCCCGGCCTTGCCGCCAGCAGGGCTTCCACCCGCGACAGGTCGTAGGGAACGCCCGGGGCCATCGCCTGCAGGACCAACTCGTATCTCACGCGGGTTACGAGTATACGCCGCGCGGGGCGGTACCCGCTCCCCTTCCCTTTTCGAGAACGCCCCCATGAAGCCTCCCGCGACCGGGGGGAAGGTCGCTGGGGCTGGAG
>NZ_RAWA01000215.1 GCF_003611675.1 Corallococcus sp. CA053C | reverse complement strand
CCCCCGCGAGGACCCGCCGCCGCGCGCCGCCGGTGCTCCCCGTGTCCCGCGACGCCGCGCTGCCGCTCTCCTTCGGCCAGCAGCGGATGTGGTTCATCGAGCAGCTCACGCCCGGGGGCATCTCCTACAACGTCCCGTACTTCGCGCGGCTCACCGGCCCGCTGGACGTGCCCGCGCTGGAGCGCGCCCTGGCCACGGTGGTGGAGCGGCACGAAGCCCTGCGCACCACGTTCGCCGTCGTGGACGGCAGGCCGGTGCAGCGCATTGCCCCGGAGCTGCCGCTGTCGCTGCGGGTGGAGTCGCTGGAGGCCGTGCCCGTCGTGGGCCGAGAAGCCGCCCTGCGCGCGCTCGCGGAGGCCGAGGCGCGCGAGCCCTTCGACCTGGGCGTGGGACCGCTCGTGCGCGTGCGGCTGGTGCGCCTGGGTCCGACGGAGCACGTACTGCTCCTGATGCTGCACCACATCTGCTGCGACGGCTGGTCGCTCACGGTGATGGAGCGGGAGCTGAAGGCGCTGTACGCGGCCTGGGTCTCCGGCACGGAAGCGGCGCTGCCCACGCTGCCGGTGCAGTACGCGGATCACGCGGTCTGGCAGCGTCAGTGGCTCCAGGGGGACGTGCTGCAACAGCAGTTGGAGTGGTGGCGCGGTCAACTCGCGGGAGCGCCCGCCGCGCTGGAGCTGCCCACGGACCGGCCCAGGCCCGCGGCGCAGTCCACGCGGGGCGCGGTGTACCGACACGCGCTGCCCGTGGGGCTGGGGCGGGAGCTGGAGGCGCTGTGTCGCAAGCAGGGCGTGACACTGTTCATGGCGCTGCTGGGTGGCATGCACCTGCTGCTCTCGCGCCACAGCGGCCAGGACGACCTCGTCATCGGTTCACCCATCTCCGGCCGCACGCGCAAGGAGGTGGAGCCGCTCATCGGCTTCTTCATCAACACGCTGCCGCTGCGAGTCCAGGGCGCCGGACACCTGGGCTTCGGTGAGCTGCTGCACCGCGTGCGCAAGACGTGTCTGGACGCGTACGCGCACCAGGAGGTGCCCTTCGAACAGCTCGTGGACGCGCTCCAGCCCGAGCGCGACCTGAGCCGCACGCCGCTGTTCCAGGTGTTCTTCACGCTGCAACACTCGGCGGTGCCGGCGCTGGAGTTGGAGGGGCTGCGGACGTCGGAGCTGGACTTCGAGCCGGGCGTGTCGCGCTTCGACTTCACCGTCTTCCTGCGCGAGACGCCCGACGGGCTCGTGGGAATCTGGGAGTACAACACCGACCTCTTCGACGAGGCCACGGTGGCGCGCCTCGCGGAGCACTACTCGCGGCTCCTGGAGGCCGCCGTCGCGGAGCCGGAGCGCCCCGTGGCCGCGCTGCCCCTGCTGTCTTCGCGGGAGCGGCAGCGCCTGCTCGACGCGGGGACGGGCGCCTCCGTCGCGTACCCGCGTGACGCGTCCCTGCCCGCCCTCTTCGCTGAACAGGTCGCGCGCGCGCCTGACGCCATCGCGTTGGAGGCCGGGGGCGAGCGCCTCACGTACGCGCAGGTGGAGGCGCGCGCGAACCAGCTCGCGCATCACTTGCGCGACCTGGGCGTGGACGTGGGGACGCCGGTGGGCCTGTGCGCGGGCCGTTCGCTGGAGCTGGTGGTGGCCACGCTCGCCATCATCAAGGCGGGGGGCGCGTACGTCCCGTTGGATCCGGCCTATCCCGCCGAACGCCTGGAGCTGATGGCGCGCGATGCCCGCATCGCCGTGCTGCTGGTACAGCCGGGACGGGAGGCCGCGCTGCCGACGCTGGACGTGCGGGTGGTGATGCTCGACCCGTCATGGCGGGCCTTCGCCGACGCGCGGAGTGACGCGCCCACGGTGCACCTCCCCGCGGAGGCGCTCGCCTATGTCATGTACACGTCCGGCAGCACCGGCCAGCCCAAGGGCGTCTGTGTTCCGCACCGGGCCGTGGCGCGGCTGGTGAAGGGGACGACCTTCGTGCGGTTCGGGCCGGAGGAAGTGTTCCTCCAACTGGCGCCGGCCTCGTTCGACGCGGCGACGCTGGAGCTGTGGGGCGCGCTGCTCCACGGCGCGAAGCTGGTCCTGTTCCCGCCGCACACGCCTTCACTGGAGGAACTGGACGCGACGCTGGAGCGCGAGCAGATCACCACGCTGTTCCTCACCACCGCCCTCTTCGAGCAGCTGGCCCTGGCCCGGCCCGCGGCGCTCGCGCGGGTGCGACAGGTCATCACCGGCGGCGACGTGCTCTCCCCCGTGGCCGCGCGCAAGCTCCTGGACGCGGGCCGCGCGGTCGTCAACGGCTACGGCCCCACGGAGAACACCACCTTCTCCACCACGCATCAGGTGACGCGGGCGCAGGACACGCGGCTGCCCGTGCCCATCGGGTTGCCGCTGGAGAACTCACAGGCGCTGGTGCTGGACGCGCACCTGGAGCCGGTGCCGGTGGACCTGGTGGGCGACCTGTACGTGGGCGGCGACGGCCTCGCGTGGGGCTATCTGGGGCAACCGGCGCTGACCGCCGAGCGCTTCATCCCGCATCCCTTCAGTTCCACTCCGGGAGCGCGGCTGTACCGCACGGGAGACCGCGCGCGGTGGCAGCCGGACGGACGGCTGGCGTTCATGGGCCGCGCGGACACCCAGGTGAAGCTGCGCGGCTTCCGCATCGAGCTGGGCGAGGTGGAGACCGCCCTGCGCCACCTGCCCGGCGTGGAGGACGCGGTGGCCGAGGTGCGCGAGTACGCCCCCGGTGACAAGCGCCTGGTGGCGTACGTGGTCGGTGCGGACGTGGACCCGGGCACGCTGCGCGCCGGCCTCTCCGCGAGGTTGCCGGGCCCGCTGGTGCCATCCGCGTTCGTGAAGCTGGACCGGTTGCCCCTGACGCCCGTGGGCAAGGTGGACCGCAAGGCGCTCGTGACGCCCGGGGAGTCCCTGCTCCCGGAGGGCACCTACGTGGCGCCAGTCACCGCGACGGAGACGGCGGTGGCCGAGGTGTGGGCGTCCCTGCTGGGGCGCACGCGCGTGGGCGCGCACGATTCCTTCTTCGAGCTGGGAGGCCACTCGCTGCTCGCCACGCAGACGGTGTCCCGGTTGCGGGAGACCTTCCAGGTGGACCTCTCCGTGCGGGCCCTGTTCGAGGCGCCCACCGTGACGGGGCTCGCCGCGCGCATCGAGGCGCTGCGACAGGGCGGCAGCAAGCTGCGCTCCCTCCCGCTGGTGTCCGGCCCGAGGGACGGCTGGCTGCCGCAGTCGTTCGCGCAGCAGCGGCTGTGGTTCATCTCGCAGCTGGACACGCTCGGGTTCTCCTACAACGTCCCGCTCGTCACGCGGCTGCGCGGGGCGCTGGATGCCAGGGCGCTGGGGCAGGCCCTCGCCGCCGTCGTCCGGCGCCATGACGCCCTGCGCACCACGTTCGACGAGGTGGACGGACAGCCGGTGCAGCGCATCGGCCCCGCGTGGGACTTCACGTTGAAGCAGGTGGAGGTGGCGCCTGCTTCGCTCCAGTCGCGGTTGGAAGCGGAGGTGCGCCGCCCGTTCGACCTGCGACGGGGCCCGCTGGTGCGAGGCCAGCTGCTGCACGTCACCGACGACGACCACGTGTTGCTGCTCGTCTTCCACCACATCGTGTTCGACGGGTGGTCCATCGACGTGCTCCAGCGCGAGCTGGATGTCCTCTACCCGGCGCGGCTCCAGGGCATCGAAGCCGCGCTCCCGCCCCTGCCGCTCCAATACGTGGACTACGCGCGGTGGCAGCGGGAATGGCTCCAGGGCGAGGACCTGGAGGAACAGCTCACCTGGTGGCGCGAACAGCTCGCGGGGGCACCGCCCGTGCTGGACCTGCCCACGGACAAGCCGCGTCCGCCGGTGCAGACCTTCCAGGGCGCGAACTTCCAGGTCGCGCTGCCGCCCGCGCTTCATGGAGCGCTCCAGTTGCTGGGCCAGCGCGAGGGCGCGACGCTGTTCATGACGTTGCTCGCGGGCTTCCAGGCTCTGCTCGCGCGCTACAGCGGACAGGAGGACCTGGTCGTCGGCTCGCCCATCTCCGGCCGCAACCGCCGCGAGGTGGAAGGGCTCATCGGCTTCTTCGTCAACACGCTCGCGCTGCGCACGGAAGCGGCGGGGACCGGTTCGTTCCGCCAGCTCCTGCACCACGTGCGGGAGAGTTGCCTGGGGGCCTTCGCCCATCAGGACTTGCCGTTCGAACAGCTCGTGGATGCGCTCAAGCCTCCGCGCGACCTGAGCCGCACGCCGCTGGTCCAGGTGATGTTCGTGCTCCAGCGTGCGTCCGCGCCGCTGTCGTTGCCGGGCCTCGCGGTGGAGGACTTCCCGTTCCAGTCCGGGGTCTCGCGCTTCGACCTCATGCTGTTCATGCGGCAGACGTCGCATGGGCTCGTCGCCTACTGGGAATACAACACCGCGCTCTTCGAAGAGGCGACGCTCGCGCGCATGGCCGCGCACTACGTGCGGTTGTTGGAGGGCGTCGTCGCGAATCCTGAACAGCCCCTGGCGACCCTGCCGCTGCTCTCCGAGGAGGAACGCCAGCAGGTCCTGGTGGGCTGGAACACGCGCGAGGAGCGGCTCCCCGCGCCGGGCCTCATCCACGCGTGGGTGGAGGCGCAGGTCGCGCGGACTCCCGATGCCATCGCGGTCACGGATGGCACCGCGTCACTGACCTACGCGAGGTTCGATGCACGCGCCAACCAGCTCGCGAACCACCTCATCGCGCTGGGCGTGGGACCTGGGAGCACGGTGGGCCTGTGTCTGGAGCGCTCCAGTCTGGACATGCCGATTGCCGTGCTTGCCACGCTCAAGGCCGGCGCTGCCTACCTCCCCCTGGATCCGAACTATCCGGCTGAACGGCTGGCCTTGATGGTGGAGGACACCCAGGCGCCCGTCGTCCTCGCGCATGCGACGTTCGTGAAGGCACTGCCTCCGGGCACCTCTGCACGCATCGTCACGCTGGAGAGCGAAGCCGCTGCCATCGCTGCACGCCCCACGTCATCTCCGGATGTGGAGCTGTCGCCCGAAACCATCTGCTACGTCGTCTTCACCTCTGGCAGCACGGGACGCCCCAAGGGCATCGCCATGTCCCATCGGGGCGCGGGCAACATGCTCGCGTGGCTGACCCGCCGTGCGGTCCGAGCCGAAGCCACCACGCTCCAGTTCGCTTCGCTCAACTTCGATGTCTCGTTCCAGGAGCTCTTCGGCACCTGGTGCATTGGCGGACGCGTGCTGCTCAGCTCCGCCGAGCTGCGCCGTGACCCGCCGGCCCTGCTGCGACTCCTCGTCCAGCACCGCGTCGAACGCCTCTTCCTGCCCTTCGTCGCGCTCCAGTCCTTGAGCGATGCCGCACGCACCGCACCGGAGCTGCCCCCGCTCAACGAGGTCATCACCGCGGGCGAACAGCTCCAGGTGACGCCCGCGCTCGTGTCCTTCTTCGAGCGGCTGCCCGGCTGCGTCCTCGAAAACCAGTACGGCCCTTCGGAGACGCACGCCGTTACCGCGTGGCGTGCTTCGGGCCCGCCGAAGACGTGGCCCGCCTTGCCTCCCGTGGGAACGCCCATTCCTTCGGTCCAGGCGTACGTGCTGGATCCACGTCTCGAACCGTGTCCCATCGGCATCCCGGGCGAGGTCTACGTCGGCGGCGAGGGGTTGGCCCACGGCTACCACGGGCGTCCGGACCTGACCGCTGAACGCTTCATCCCCTCCCCCTTCAGCACCACGCCGGGCGCACGCCTCTACCGCACGGGCGACAAGGCGCGGTGGCTCGCGGACGGGCAACTGGAGTTCCTCGGCCGCCTGGATGGACAGGTGAAGTTGCGCGGCTTTCGCGTCGAGCTGGGCGAGGTCGAAGCGGTCCTGCGCGCCCTGCCCGATGTTCGGGACGTGGTCGTCATCGTGCGCGAGGACACGCCGGGACTGCGGCGATTGGTGGCCTACGTGGTGCAGCCGGAGTCCTCCTTCGCACCGGACGTCCTGCGACAGGCGTTGGCGCGACGACTGCCGGAGCACATGGTGCCATCGGCCTTCGTGCGCATGGACACCCTGCCCCTGTCCCCGAGCGGCAAGGTCAACCGCAACGGCCTGCCCGCGCCCACGGAGGAGACGAAGTCCCCGGACGATTACGTTGCTCCGCTGACGTCGGTGGAGAAGGTGATCGCCGACATCTGGGCGTCCCTGCTCGTGCTGCCGCGCGTGGGATTGCAGGATCACTTCTTCGAGCTGGGCGGACACTCGCTGCTCGCCACGCAGGTCGTCTCCCGACTGCGGGAAGCCTTCCAGGTGGACCTGTCCCTGCGCGTCCTGTTCGAGGCGCCCACCGTCGCCGGGCTCGCCGCGCGGTTGGAGGAGTTGCTGCACGGCGCGCACCGGAAGCCAGCGCCGCCGCTCGTGCCGCAGCCTCGGGATGGGCTCATCCCGCAGTCGTTCTCCCAGCAGCGGCTGTGGTTCATCTCGCAGCTCGACACCAGTGCGCACGCGTACAACGTCCCGCTGGTCACCCGCCTCCGGGGACCGCTGGAGGTACGTGCCCTGGAGGAGTCACTCGGCGCGCTGATCCGGCGTCACGAAGTGCTGCGCACCACGTTCGACGAAGTGGACGGGCAACCGGTGCAGCGCATCGGCCCCGCCTGGGACTTCACGGTGAAGCAGGTGGACGTGGGCCCGGAAGCGGCACTCCAGCGACAGGTGGAAGCCGAGGCCCACGTGCCGTTCGAGCTGCGCCAGGGCCCGCTGGTCCGGGCCACGCTGCTGCGGCTGGCGGAGGACGACCACGTCCTGGTGCTCACGTTCCATCACAGCGTCTTCGACGGCTGGTCCATCGCCGTGCTCCAGCGCGAACTGGATGCCCTCTACCTCGCGCGCCTCCAGGGCACCGAGGCCGTGCTCCCTCCGCTGCCCATCCAGTACGCGGATCATACGCTGTGGCAGCGGGCCTGGTTGCAGGGAGACGTGCTGGAAGAGCAGGTGGCGTGGTGGCGGGAGCAGCTCGCCGGAGCACCGCCCGTGCTGGACCTGCCCACGGACAAGCCGCGCCCGCCGGTGCAGACCTTCCACGGCGCGTACCTCCAGGTCGCGCTGCCGCTCGCGCTCTCCAGCGCCCTCGTCGCGTTGGGCCAGCGCGAAGGCACCACGCTGTTCATGACGCTGCTCGCGGGCTTCCAGGCTCTGCTCGCGCGCTACAGCGGACAGGAGGACCTGGTCGTCGGCTCGCCCATCTCCGGCCGCAACCGCCGCGAGGTGGAGGGGCTCATCGGCTTCTTCGTCAACACGCTCGCGCTGCGGGCAGACGTCTCCGGCTCACGCTCCTTCCGCCAGCTCCTGCGCCGCGTACGGGAGAGCTGCCTGGGAGCCTTCGCGCACCAGGACCTGCCGTTCGAACAGCTCGTGGATGCGCTCAAGCCTCCGCGCGACCTGAGCCGTGCACCGCTGGTGCAGACGCTGTTCGTCCTGCAACAGGCGTCCATGCCCCTGTCGTTGCCGGGCCTCCACGCGGAGGACGTCCCGTTCCAGACGGGCGTCTCACGCTTCGACCTCATGCTCTTCGTGCGCGAGTCAGCACAGGGGCTGACAGCGTTCTGGGAGTACAACACCGCCCTCTTCGAGGAGGCGACCCTCGCGCGCATGGCCGCGCACTTCGTGCGCCTGCTGGAGGGCGCCGTCCGCCATCCCGAACAGCCCCTGTCCGCCCTGCCCCTGCTGTCCGAGGAGGAGCGCCAACAGGTCGTGGCGACCTGGAACGCCGCGAAGGATCTGTCGTTCGCGCCGGGACTCATGCATCGGTGGGTGGAGGCGCAGGTCGCGCGGACTCCCGACGCGGTCGCGGTCACGGATGGCACCGCGTCACTGACCTATGCGCGGTTCAATGCGCGCGCCAACCAACTCGCGCACCACCTCATCGCCCTGGGCGTGGGACCTGGGAGCACGGTAGGCCTGTGTCTGGAGCGCTCCAGCCTGGACATGCCCGTCGCGGTGCTCGCCACTCTCAAGGCGGGTGCTGCCTATGTCCCGTTGGATCCGAACTACCCGGCCGAACGGTTGGCCCTGATGGTGGAGGACACCCAGGCGCCCGTCGTCCTCGCGCATGCGGACTTCGTGCACGCCCTTCCTCCGAACACCTCCGCTCGCATCGTCACGATGGAGAGCGAAGCCGCCGCCATCGCCGCGCGTCCCACTGCGTCTCCGGAGGTGGAGCTGTCGCCTGAAGCTGTCTGCTACGTGGTCTTCACCTCCGGCAGCACGGGACGCCCCAAGGGCATCGCCATGTCCCATCGGGGCGCGGGCAACATGCTCGCGTGGCTGCTCAAGCGTGCCGTGCATGCAGAGGCCACGACCCTTCAGTTCGCTTCGCTCAACTTCGATGTCTCGTTCCAGGAGCTCTTCGGCACCTGGTGCATTGGCGGACGCGTCCTGCTCAGCTCCGCCGAGCTGCGCCGTGACCCGCCTGCCCTGTTGCGCTTCCTCAGCGAGCACCGCGTCGAGCGGATCTTCCTGCCCTTCGTCGCGCTCCAGTCCTTGAGCGACGCCGCACGCACCGCGCCGGAGCTGCCCCCGCTCAACGAGGTCATCACCGCGGGCGAACAGCTCCAGGTGACGCCCGCGCTCGTGTCCTTCTTCGAGCGGCTGCCCGGCTGCGTCCTTGAAAACCAGTACGGCCCTTCAGAGACGCACGCCGTCACCGCGTGGCGTGCTTCGGGCCCGCCGAAGACGTGGCCCGCCTTGCCTCCCGTGGGAACACCCCTGCCCAACGTGCAGACCTACGTGCTGGATGCACGGGGAGAGCCCTGCCCCATCGGCGTCCCGGGCGAGGTCTACGTGGGCGGCGAGGGGTTGGCCCACGGCTACCACGGGCGTCCGGACCTGACCGCCGAACGCTTCGTGCCCTCCTCCTTCAGCACCACGCCAGGCGCACGCCTCTACCGCACGGGCGACAAGGCGCGATGGCTCGCGGACGGGCAACTGGAGTTCCTCGGTCGCCTGGATGGCCAGGTGAAGTTGCGCGGCTTCCGCGTCGAGCTGGGTGAAGTGGAGTCCGCCCTGCGCGCCCTGCCCGACGTGCGGGACGTGGTCGTCATCGTGCGCGAGGACACGCCGGGACTGCGGCGCCTGGTGGGCTACGTGGTGCAGCCGGAGTCCTCCTTCGCACCGGACCTGCTGCGACAGGCGCTCGCACGACGACTGCCGGAGTACATGGTGCCGTCGGCCCTCGTGCGCATGGACACCCTGCCCCTGTCCCCGAGCGGCAAGGTCAACCGCAACGGCCTGCCCGTCCCGCACGAGGAAGCCGTCACGGGCACGGCCTACGTGGCCCCGGTCTCCGCGGTGGAGAAGCTCATCGCGGACATCTGGGCGCCGCTGCTGGGCGTGCCGCGCGTGGGCACGCAGGACCACTTCTTCGAGTTGGGTGGGCACTCGTTGCTCGCGACCCAGGTGGCCTCCCGGCTGCGCGAAGCGCTCCAGTTGGAGCTGCCCGTGCGCATGCTCTTCGAAGCGCCCACGCTCGCCGAACTGGCCGTGCGCATCGAAGCCCTGCGACAGGAAGCCCGTCCCCTCCAGGCGCCGCCCCTGGTGCGGGTGGAGCCCGGGGACATCGCGCCCCAGTCCTTCCCGCAGCAGCGGCTGTGGTTCATCGACAAGCTCACCCCGGGTGGGTTCGCCTTCAACTTCCCCCTGTTCATCCGGTGCAAGGGACCTCTCGACGTGGCCGCGCTGGAGCGCTCGCTCGCGGCGCTCGTCGAACGCCACGAAGCCCTGCGCACGGTGTTCGCGGAGGTGGACGGACAGCCCGTGCAGCGCGTGCTGCCTGAAGTCTCCTTCGTCCTCGACCTCGAGCGATGGGAAGGCGTGTCACTCGCGGAGCGTGACACCGTCCTGCGCCAGCGGGCCGAACGGCAGATGCGCCACGTCTTCGACCTGCGCACCGGACCGTTGCTCACGGCGACCCTGGTGCGGCTGGACGAAGAGGACCACGCGTTGCTGCTGCTCATGCACCACATCGTCACGGACGGCTGGTCCGCGGACGTGCTGGGGCGCGAGCTGGGCACCCTCTACGACGCCTTCACCCGAGGCCAGACACCGCACCTGCCACCGCTGCCCATCCGCTACACCGACTACTCCCGCTGGCAGCGCGCGGCGTTGCAGGGCGAAGCGCTCCACGCGCGGCTCTCCTGGTGGAAGCAGCACCTGCGAGGCGCGCCCACCGCGTTGGAGCTTCCCACCGACCGGCCCCGTCCCCCCGTGCAGTCCCAGCAGGGCGCGGCGCTCATCGTGCGAGTGCCCGCCGCCGTGGACGCCGCCGTGCGCGAGCTGTGTCACCAGCAGCGCGTCACGTCGTTCATGGCCCTGCTCGCGGGCTTCCAGGCCCTGCTCGCGCGCGACAGCGGCCAGGACGACGTGGTGGTGGGCTCACCCATCTCCGGCCGCGACCACCGCGAGGTGGAGGGGCTCATCGGCTTCTTCGTCAACGCCCTGCCCCTGCGGGTGAGGGTGTCCGGAGACGAGGGCTTCCAGGCCCTGCTGGGCCGCGTGCGCGAGACGTGCCTGGGGGCATACGCGCATCAGGACCTGCCCTTTGAACAGCTCGTGGACGCGCTCCAACCGCCCCGGGACCTGAGCCGCACGCCGGTGTTCCAGGTGGTGTTCGCGCTCTACAAGGACTTCCCCGCGATGCCCCTGCGCGGGCTGGAGACGGGGCCGGTGCCCTTCGAGCCGGGGCTCGCGAAACACGACCTCACCCTGTTCGTGCGCGAATCCGCCACCGGGTTGCTGACGCACTGGGAATACAACACGGCGCTCTTCGACGAGGCGACGGTGGAGCGCATGGCCGGACGCTACGTGCGCCTGCTGGAGCAGGTGACGCAAGACCCGCGGCGCCCGCTCGCGTCGCTGTCCCTGCTGTCGGAGCGCGAGCGCCATCAACTCCTCGTCGCGTGGAATGACACCGCGCTCGAATTGCCCCGGGACCTTCACGTCCCCGCGCGCATCAGCGAACAGGCCCGGATCCGACCTGAAGCGCTCGCGCTGTCGAGCGGTGGTGAGCGGATGACCTTCGGGGCGCTGGAGGCGACGGCGAACCGGCTCGCGCACCTGCTGCGTGCGGAAGGCGTGAAGCCGGAGGCCGTGGTCGCGCTCTGCCTGGACCGCACGCCCGGATACGTGTGGGGCTCGCTGGGCATCCTCAAGGCGGGCGCGGCCTACCTGCCAATGGACCTCGCGTGGCCGGAGGCGTGGTGGCGGCATGTGCTGACGGACAGCGGGGCGCGCATCGTCGTCACGCGCAAGGCCTTCGCCTCCCGCTTCGAGGGCACTGGGGTGCGCGTGCTGTGCCTGGACGCGGAACCCACGCTGGAGGCGCAGCCGGGCACGGCGCCGGACGTGACGCTGGACGCGGGCTCCCTCGCCTACGTCATCTACACGTCGGGCAGCACCGGCCGACCCAAGGGCGTGGCGGTGACGCACGGCGGGCTGGACAACCTGGTGGCGGGCTACGTCGCCGACATGCGGCTCGTTCCAGGCGACCGCTCTCCGCTGCTGATGGGGCTCGCGTTCGACGCCTCGGTCGTCGAGACGTGGCCCACGCTCACGCACGGCGCGAGCCTCCACCTGCCACCGGACGACGTGCGCGCGGAGACGGCTCGGCTGGTGCAGTGGTTCGCGGAGGAAGGCATCACGGTGGCGTCGATGCCCACGCCCATGGCGGAAGCGGCGCTGGAGGTGCCGTGGCCCGCGGGGATGCCGCTGCGTCGGATGCACGTCGCGGGAGACGTGCTGCACCGCCGCCCCGGCCCCTCCGTCCCCGGCCAGTGGGTCAACTGCTATGGCCCCACGGAGAACACGGTGGCGGCGACTTCCGCGCTCGTGTCTCCCGAGGGCCCCGAGGGCGTGCTGCCGCCCATCGGACGGCCGGAGCCCAACGTGCGCGCGTACGTGCTGGATGGCGCGGGGTTGCCGGTCGCGGTGGGGCTGTGGGGAGAGCTGTACCTGGGAGGCGCCAGCGTCGCGCGCGGCTATCTGGGACAGCCCTCGCTCACGGCGGAGCGGTTCGGCCCGGATCCGTTCTCCGGTGTGCCCGGAGCGCGCATGTACCGCACGGGGGACGTGGTGCGGTGGCTCGCGAACGGCAACCTGGAGTTCCGTGGGCGCGGGGACTCGCAGGTGAAGGTGCGCGGCTTCCGCATCGAGCTGGGCGAGGTGGAGGCGGCGCTCCTGGCGCATCCCTCGGTGAAGGAAGCCGTGGCGCGGGTGCGCGAGGACGTGCCCGGCCAGAAGCGACTGGTCGCGTACGTGGTGCTCCGCGAAGGAATGGGGTTCACGGTGGACGCGCTGCGCGCTGCCCTTCGCCAATCGCTCGCGGAGCACGCGGTGCCGTCGGCGTTCGTGGTGCTGGAGCGGCTGCCGCTCACACCCAATGGCAAGACGGACCGGGCTGCCCTGCCCGCACCGGACCTGCACCGTCCCGAGCTGAGCGAGGACTACCGCGCGCCCGAAGTCGGACTGGAGCAGACACTGGCGGCGCTCTGGGCCCAGGTGCTGGGCGTGGACCGCGTGGGCGCGGGGGACAACTTCTTCGACCTGGGCGGCAACTCGCTGCTGCTTCAATCCGTGCACGCGAAGCTGGAGGCGCTGGTGGGCCGAAAGGTCCCGCTGGTGACGCTCTTCCAGTTCCCCACGGTGCGCGCCCTCGCGGGGCATCTGGCACCGCCGAAGGATCAACCTCCCGAAGCACCGGCCCCCGCGCAGGACCCGGGCACGCAGCGCCGGGACAACCTGCGGCGCATGGCCCAGCGACGCGGGAGGCCGGGCTCCGGGTAGGAACCCGAGGACACTGACGTCATGGGCCGCAGCCCAGGGGGTACCAGATCCCCCTCCAGCTACAGACGCCCATGTTGGGCAGGACATGCCCAGCGTCGAGCGTGGTCACGTCCACGTCCTCGGTGACGTGCGTGAAGGTCGGGAGCGGCGTCTCCTTGAAGAGCTGTGCCTGGAGGATCCGACGGGCATCGTCCAGGTCATACGCGGTCACGCCACAGCCGCCACACAGCCCCCGCGCGCGCAGCACGTCCTCGGGGAGCTGGATCCAGTAGCGATGGAGACGGGGCTGTCGCGCTGTCATGGAAGAAGGGTCGCGAGCTTCGCGCCCAGGGTCTGGGCGTTCTGCCCGGTGAGCATCGACGCGTGGTTGCCGGGCACCGTCTCCACCCGCACCACCGCGCCCGTGTCCAGCCACTCCAGCTCTGGATGCTTCGGCATGTGCTCCAGCTGCGTGCCGGCGCGGAAGAACTGGAGCGTGCCGCCCTCGAAGCGGGGCATCGGGTACTGGCGCAGGGCGGCCATGTTCACCTCCCAGACCCTCACGAACCGGCGCTCCTGCTCCGGATCCGTGAAGGGCGTCTCCTGCTGGAAGCCCACCCCGCCCGCCTGGGCTTCCGCCACGTCCCCCGGTCCCGGCGTGTCGAGCAGCGCGCACACCGGCACCGCGTGGCCCTCGGCCGTCAGCCGGCGGGCCATCTCGTAGACCACCGCGCCGCCGAACGATGCGCCGACGAGCAGGTACGGCCCCGTGGGCTGCAACGCGCGCACGGCCTCCAGGTAGGCCGTCGCCATCTCATCAACCGACGTATGCAACGGGCCGTCGGGTTCCAACCCGCGCGACTCGAAGGCGTAGGCCGTCCGCCCTGCGTCGGTGGCCTGCGCCATCTCCCGGTAGAACACCGACTGGCCTCCCGCCGCGTGCACGAAGAAGAGCGGCGGTCCGCGCGTGCCCTGCTGGAGCAGCGCCACACCCGGCGGAAGGGGGCGGGCCTCCGCCTTGCCACCCAGCCTCCGGGCCAGCAGCTCCACCGTGGGAGAGGTCAGCATCTCCTTCAACGGGAGCCGCTTGTCGAACCGCTCCGAGATCATCGCGAGCAACCGGAGCGCGAGCAGCGAGTCCCCGCCCAGCGCGAAGAAGTCGTCCTGGATGCCCACGTCCTCCAGCCGGAACAACTGCTGGAAGCACTCGACCAGCATCCGCTCCGCGGCATCGCGGGGAGGCATGCGCTCACCGCGCCGACGCACCCGTCCTGTCGGGACCGCACGAACAGCGGCCGCAGGCTCAAGCGGGACCGGGCTGGATTTGGCGGACGGGACTTCGTCCAGGCTGTAGTGCACGCGGTCGAAGCTGTACGTCGGAAGGTCCACGCGCCGACGCAGCTCACCGCCGCGAAAGCGCTCCCAGTCCACGTCCACGCCCGCGGCCCAAGCTTCTCCCAGGGCCGTCAGCGGGCTCGCGGGGGCGTCACCCTTTGTCGGCAGGGTCGCCAGCACGGGCTGCGCCTTGCGCGCCGGATGCTGCCGAGCCAGCGCGGTCAACGTCGTCCCGGGCCCCACTTCGAGCAACGCCCGGTCCCCGGATTCCAGCAGACATTCCAGCGCGTCCGAGAAGCGCACCGTGTGCCGCAGGTGGCGCACCCAGTAGTCCGTGGACGTGGCCTCACGCTCCTGCAACCAACGACCGGTGAGGCTGGACACCACGGGCAGCGTGGGCGCGCGGAGCTTCACGCGGCCGACCTCCCGCGCGAAGCCTTCCAGGAAGGGCTCCAGCATCGAGGAGTGCGCGGCGCGCGCGTACCGCACCCGCTTGTGCTCGATGCCCCGCGCGGTCAGCGCCTGTTCGACGGACTCCAATTCCGGCAGCGGACCGGAGAGCACGCAGGTCTCCGGACCGTTGATCGCCGCCACCGACACGGCGGTCCCCAGCAGCGCTTCCACCTGCCCCACCGGCGCGAGCACCGACACCATCGCGCCCGCGGGCATCGCTTCCATCAGCCGGCCCCGGGCCACGACGAGCCCCAGCGCCTCCTCCAACGTGAACACCCCCGCGAGGCACGCGGCCACGTACTCGCCCAGCGAGTGCCCCAGCAGCGCCTCTGGCTTCACGCCCCACGACAGCCACAGCTGCGCCAGGGCCCAATCACACACGAACAGCGCGGGCTGGGACCACAGCGGGCGGTCCAGCTCACGCGACGCGGCGTCGAAGCGTTCCGGTCCCGCGAACATCACGTCCCGCAGGTCCGCGCCCAGCGGTCCCCGAAGCCACTCCGCACAGGTGTCGATGGCGGCACGGAAGGCAGGCTCGCGCAGGAACGCCTCGCCCATGTTCACGCGCTGCGCACCGCCACCCGGGAACAGGAAGGCCGCTCCGCGCGACTCGCCTTCATCGAACACGGTGCGCAACCGCTCCGGGGCTTCTCCGGTCAGGAGCGCCGTCGCATCCTCGCCCCGGCCGCACACGACGAAGCGACGCCAGGGGAAGCGAGCCCGGCCCACCTGCAACGTGTGCGCGACATCCGCGAACTGCTCCGGTCGTGTGCCCATCACCGCGCGCTCACGCAGGTGATCCGCGAGCGCCACGGTCATCCGCTCCAGCGCCGCCTCCGTCTTCGCGGACACGAGCAGCACCTCGTCCTCGCGCCGCGCAGGCTCCGTCTCCCATCGCGGTGCCTCCTGCAACACCACGTGCGCGTTCGTCCCGCCAATCCCCAGCGCGCTCACACCGGCCCGCAGGGGCCGTGGCCCCTCCCACGCGCGCAGGCTCGACACCACCTGGAACGGGCTGTCCTCCAGCTCCAGCAACGGATGCGGCGCCGTGAAGTTCAGCGTCGGGGGAAGCTGCCCGTGCTCCATCGACAGCACCGTCTTGATCACCCCCGCCATGCCCGCCGCGGCATCCAGGTGCCCGAAGTTGCTCTTCACGCCCCCCAGGCCGCACGCCCCGGGCGCCACGCCCTGGAACACCTGCTTGAGCGCCGCGACCTCAATCGGATCTCCCAGCGCCGTCGGGCGTGCTCCCAGCGACTGGAGCGCGCGCAGCATCAGCACCCCGGAGGCCAGCCCATCCACGTCCGGGTGCGGCACGACGAGGACGGGGCGGCCCCGGCACCCCTCCAGGAACCCCCG
>NZ_RAWA01000214.1 GCF_003611675.1 Corallococcus sp. CA053C | reverse complement strand
GGGGCAGGCCCCTTGTCGGAGCGGGGACCGCTGCGGGGGTCTCCCCCCACGCGGGGGCCTCGGATGTCGCCGACGTGTCCCATCCCGGGATTCTCGCACAACGAGAACCCGGAGTTGTCCGGGGGGCTACTCGCCCTCGTGCTCCGCCTCCACGGCGCTGGTCATACCGTTGGCGTCCAGACGGATCCGGTAGACGGCGTTGAGGCCGTCGCCGTCCGCGTCCACGCGCGCGAGGCAGGACACCTCCGGCTCACCCACCGGGCTCTCCTGCACCGCCACCTCGAACTGGAAGTGCACGGTGGGGCCCGGCTCGAAGCCGATGCGGTGGAAGTCCTCGTGGTCGTGGGCGAAGGGCACCGACTCGCCCCCCTTGGGCACGGGGACGGGAAACGGCGCGATGGGCACGTAGTCGCCGTGCTCGTCCCGGTACGACTGCACCGCGTCACACAGCGCCAGCACCTGGATGCGCGCCTCGTGGGCCAGCTCCTCCGGCGACGGGCGACGGGGGCCGAAGAACATGACCGCGAGGGCCAGCGCCACGCCCGCCACCACCGCGCCGATGAGGCCCAGGGCCACCGCCCGGTTGCCGCGGGGCGCGGACGGAGGCTTCGCATCGGCGGGGGACTCGGGAGGCATCAGGCCCACTCCCGGGGGTTTCGCAGCACCTCTTCCAGCCGGGCCTCGGGGGTGCCGGGCTCCGGGTGGTAGTCGTAGCGCCAGCGCACGCGCGGCGGCAGGGACATGAGGATGGACTCCGTGCGCCCCTGCGTCTCCAGGCCGAAGATGGTGCCCCGGTCATAGACGAGGTTGAACTCCACGTAGCGGCCCCGGCGCACCTCCTGCCAGAAGCGCTGCTCCTCCGTCACCGGCGTGGCCTTGCGGCGCTCGGCGATGGGCAGGTACGCGGGGATGAAGGCGTTGCCGCACTCCTGCACGAAGGCGAACTCGCGCTCCAGGTCGCCGCCCATGTTCTCGAAGAAGACGCCGCCCACGCCGCGCGCCTCGCCCCGGTGGCGCACGTGGAAGTACGAGTCGCACGCGGCCTTGAAGCGCGGGTAGTACGTGGGGTCGTGCGCTTCGCACGCGGCCTTGTGCACGCGGTGGAAGTGGGTCGCGTCCTCGTCGTGCAGGTAGTACGGCGTCAGGTCCGCGCCACCGCCGAACCACGCGCGCGCGCCCTGCTGGATGAAGCGGTAGTTGGCGTGCACGGTGGGCACGTGCGGGCTGCGCGGGTGCAGCACCAGCGACAGGCCGCCGGCCCAGAAGGAGCGCCCCTCGCCCTGGAGCTTCTTGGCGAAGGCCTCCTCCAGCTCGCCGTACACGATGGAGGTGTTGACGCCCGCCTTCTCCAGGACGGCGCCCTCCTCCAGCACGCGGCTGCGGCCACCGCCGCCACCCGGCCGGCTCCACGCGTCCTCACGGAAGCGGCCCTGCCCGTCCAGCGTCTCCAGCGCGCCACAGATGTCGTCCTGGAGCTTCTGGATGAAGGCGGTCATCCGCCCCTTCATCGCCTCCACGTCCACCGTCGCCGTCATGCCCGATGTCTCCCGTGCGGTTACGAACGGGCGGGGATGCTACTAGGGGCTCTGGGCGGATGGGGCCTCGAAGTCCACGGGCGGCGTGGACGGCGCCAGGTTGCCCGCCGCGTCGAAGGCCTCGATGCGCGCCCGGTAGCTGCGGCCGTCCTCCAGCGCGAACGCCCCACCGCAGGCCTCATGGCCCAGATAAGCGGTGTTGGACTGCACGGGCAGCAGGTACTGCTGCGGGCTGACGCCCAGCCGGCGGGGGGCCAGCTTCACCACGAGGTAGGACGGGCTCTCCTCGCGCAGGGCGAGGTTCAGCTTCACGAACCGCGCGATGCCCTGCGGCGAGCGGCGCACGAAGCCCTCCGACACGGCGGGCCGCTTCACCCACTTGGGCGCCTTGATGTCCGGGCCCTTGCCGCTGAGCCATGAAGGCTGGACGCCCGCGCGGCCGTTGAGCACCGACACGTTGGGCAGCAGCTCGTCCAGGCGCAGCGTGTAGCGCTTGTCGGGCTGCATCGGCTCCGAGGGCTTGAGGATGACGACGGCGCGGCCCAGGGTGCTCTCCCAGCCCTTGGTCACCTTGAGCTTCACCTCGTGGCCTTCCGCCGTCAGCTTCAGCGGCTTGCCCACCAGCGCCAGCACGGGCGAGCGCGCGGTGCCCACGCCCTCCAGCAACAGGCGCATGTTGGTGGGGACGATGCCCCCGGGCGCGGGGTACAGCTGCACGCCGTCCCCGGTGCACTGGGCGGAGGCGGTGGCGGCACTCAACAGGGCGGCGACGAACACGCAGGCTCGGAACACGGTGCCCTCCAGTGTGCGCCGGGAACGCGCACGGGGAAAGTCAAAGCGGGCCCTGGTTTCCGGGCCCCGTTCAGGAACCGCGGCTTTCAGTGCCGGCGCCCTTCGTCATCGTTCAGCACGATGGGGCCGAAGCGCGCCTCGTAGCGCTGCACGTTCTCCTGGAGGGCCAGGAGCAGGCGCTTCAGGTGACGCGGGTTGGTGATGATGCGCGAGCGCACGCGCGCGAGGGGCTGCTGCGGCTGGACGTAGAGGAAATCCAGCACGAACTCCGTGTCCGTGTGGTTCACCAGGGCCAGGTTGCAGTACTGACCATTGGCCACCTCGTCATCCATCTGCACCTGAAGCTGCTGCATGTCCGGGGGTTTCGGAGTGTCCGCCATGAATCAGGCGGCATAGCGCCTGGGGCCCGCCATGGCCAGTGTCCACCGGGTGGGCACGCGCTGGCGGGACATCGACGGGGAGTCCACGGCGCCCTTCACGCTGGGCCAGGGCCCGGACGCCTGCCTGCTCCTGCATGGCTTCACCGGCAGCCCCTGGGAGGTGCGGCCCCTCGGAGAGGCGTTGGCGGCGCGGGGCCTGCGCGTCGTGGCGCCCCGGCTTCCCGGCCACGGCACCACACCGGAGGCCCTGCTGGAGGTGGACCACCGCGACTGGCAGGACGCCGCGGACGAGGCCCTCGCGGCCTTGAGCGGCCACCGCCGCGTGTTCGTGGCGGGGCTGTCCATGGGGGCGCTGCTGGCCTTGCGGCTGGCCGCGCAGCATCCGGACCGGGTGCACGGATTGGCGTTGGTGGCGCCCGCGGTGCGCTTCCGGGGCCCGCGCATGGCGCTGGTGCGCCAGCTGTGTCGCACGCCCCTGCTCGAGTGGACGACGCCGTGGGTGGACAAGGGCGGCACGGACATCTCCGACCCCGCGACGCTGGCACAGGCGCCCGTGCTGGCGGCCTTCCCCGTGGCCCGGCTGAGGGATTTGTGCACGCTGCAGGACCTGGCGGTGACGGACGCGCCCCGCGTGCGCTGCCCGGTGCTGGTGGCGACCGCGGAGCAGGACCACGTGGTGGATCCGGAGGGCGGACGGTGGCTCGCGCGGCGGCTGACGGCGGCTCCGGAGGTGCGGCTCGTGGCGTTCCGGGAAGGCTTCCACATCATCCCGCGCGACGTGTCCGGGCCGCTGCTCGCCGCGGAGGTGGGGGACTTCGTGGACCGCTGGCGCGAGGACGGCGGCGTCAGGGCCGCTTCGGGATGGGAGGCGCAAGGCGCGCCACCGCCGTGAGCAGCTCCACCGCGTCGAGCGGCTTGGTCACGAAGGCGCTGAAGCCCGCGCGCAGGGCCCGGTCGCGGTCCTCGCGGCGAGCGGCGGCGGTGACGGCCAGCGCGGGCACCCCGCCCCCGGACTCCCACGGCAGCGAGCGCAGCCGGTACAGCAGCGAATAGCCGTCCTCGCCGGACAGCGACACGTCCGTCACCAGCACGGTGGGCGGTGAGCGGCGCACCTCGTCCATCGCGTCGGTGACGTTGGTGGCGGTGAGGACGTGGGCGCCCACGCGGGTGAGCAGCACGGACATCCATTCACGCGCGTCCGGTTCACCGTCCACCACCAGCACGCGCTGGCCCTCCAGCTCCGGGAAGCGCGGCAGCGTCATGCCCTCCAGCGGCTTGGGCCCGCGCACCACGCTGGGCGACGTCCCCAGGCGCGAGCGGGGCAGGAAGACGGTGAACGTGGAGCCCTTGCCCTGCCCATCGCTGGCCGCGGACACGGTGCCACCGTGCAGCTCCACCAGATGGCGGACGATGGACAATCCCAGACCCAGGCCGCCGTGCTGCCGGCTGACGCCCGTGTCCGCCTGCTGGAAGCGCTGGAAGAGGAAGGGCAGGAAGTCGGCGGGGATGCCCTCGCCGTCGTCCTTCACCACCAGCTCCGCGCCCTCATCCCGCGCGCGCGCGGACACCGCCACGCGGCCTCCGGGCGGGGTGAACTTGATGGCATTGGCGAGCAGGTTCCACACCACCTGCTGCAAGCGGTCCGGGTCCCCGAAGAGCGGCACGCCGTCCGGATCCACGGAGATGTCCAGCGTCAGCTCGCGCGCGAGCGCCGTGGGCCGCACCGCGTCCAGCGCCGCGTCCACCACGCGCCCCAGTTCCAGCGGCACCGGCTCCAATCGCAGACGTCCATTGGCGATGCGGCTGATGTCCAGCAGGTCCTCGATGAGCTGTCTTTGCGCGCGCGCGTTGCGTTCGATGGCCTCCACGGCGCGCTGGCGCTTGTCCTCGCCCAGCAGCCCCTGCCGCAGCATCTGCGACCAGCCGAGGATGGACGTGAGCGGCGTGCGCAGCTCGTGGGACACCGTGGCCAGGAAGGCGTCCTTGGCGCGGCTGGCGGCCTCGGCGGCGCTCCGGGCCCCGCGCTCCTCGTCGTACAGCCGCGCGCGGTCCAGGGCCTGCGCGCACTGGCGGCCCACGGTCATCAGGAAGGCGCGCTCCGCCTCGTCGAAGTCGCGCGCGTCGCCGAAGCCCAATCCCAACACGCCGAACACGCGGCCTCCGCTCACCAGCGGCACCGACGCCCACCCCTTCAGGGCCAGCTCGCGCGGCAGCTCCGCCAGACGCGGGTAGCGCGCCATGCACTCCAGCCAGGAGCCCATCGCGCACGGCTCGCGGGTGCGCGCCACGGCTGTGAGGGGACAGGTGGCGGAGACCTCGAAGCGCCGCCAGCCCTCCAGGTGGCCCGGGGAGAAGCCGTGCGCGGCGACGCGCTCGAAGACGTCCCCGCCCTCCGGCGAGGGCACCACCACCAGGCTGGTGAGGGCGCCCAGCGCGATGGCCCCCTCGCGCGCGGCCACCTCCACCACCTGACCGGGGGTGAGCGCCTCGGAGAGCGCGGCGGTCATCGCCTGCAGGCGTTCGGTGCGCCAGGACGCGGTGGTCCACGCGGCGCGGCGCGTCTGCACCAGCTCCGTCACGTCCACCGCGAAGGCGAGCACCCCCTCCACCTGGCCCTTCGCGTCGCGGCGGGGCAGGAGCGACAGGTTGAAGAAGAGCTCCTCATCGGAGGGGTGCGCGCGGGCGCTCGTCTCCCTCAGGTGCAGGGGCTGGCCGGTGGTGAAGACGTGGTCCCAGGCGTCGTGCCAGGAAGAGCCAGCCAGGTGGGGACAGGCTTCGCTCAAGCAGACGCCCACCTTGCCGCGCGTGTCGAGCAGCGCCAGGCGCGTGGAGGTGCTGAACTCGATGAGGTGGTCCGGCCCGCGATAGAGGCCGAAGAAGGCGGGGAGCTGCTGGAGCAGTTCCTGGAGGGGGAGGGGCTCGCCATCGGGCGCGGCCACCCAGCCGGCCTGGGCTTCTTTCACGAGTTGCCCCCTCCCTTCCCTGGCGGGCGCCAGGGCCTCCTCGCGGGAAGCGATGGCCATTAAACGTCAGGAGTTCCCGCCTGGCACGAAAAGCAACCCGGGAGCGTCGCCAAGTGTCGGGGGATGGGCGGTGTAACAGGCTGCTGGCGTCCAGTAGAGGGCATCCGCTCCCGGTGGGGGGAAACCGTGCCGGCTGGCGGGCATCGGTTATGTCGATGCCAGGCATGCCTTCCTCTCCTCCTGATTCGCGGCCTCTCGTCGAACTGCGCGGCGTCACCAAGTCATACGCGGAAGGAGACTCCGTGCGCGAGGTGCTGTCCGGCACGTCGCTCACCCTGCACCGCGGCGAGTTCGTGGTGCTGCTGGGCCGCAGCGGCTCCGGCAAGTCCACGCTGCTCAACCTCATCAGCGGCATCGACCAGGCGACGCAAGGCGAAATCCTGGTGGAGGGCCGCGACCTGGGGCGCATGAAGGAGCGCGAGCGCACGCTGCTCCGGCGCGAGCGCGTGGGCTTCATCTTCCAGGCCTTCAATCTGTTGCCCACGCTGACGGTGGAGGAGAACGTGCGGCTGCCCCTGGAGCTGCTCGGCCGCACGGGCGCGGAGGCCAGCGCGAGGGCGCACGAGCTGCTCACGCGCGTGGGGCTTTCGGGCCGCGCGGGCAGCTTCCCGGACCGGCTGTCCGGCGGCGAGCAGCAGCGCGTGGCGGTGGCCCGGGCGCTGGCCCATGCGCCGCCGCTGCTGCTGGCGGACGAGCCCACGGGCAACCTGGATGAGGAGACCGGCAAGCACGTGCTGGACCTGCTGGAGGGGCTCACGCGCCAGGGGGATGCGTGCGCGCTCATCGTCACGCACGAGCCCGCGATGGCGGCCCGCGCGGACCGGGTGCTGACGATGGAAGGCGGACGGCTGGTGGAGCGGCCCGGTGGCGCGCGCAAGGTGACGTCATGAAGGCGCTGCTCGCGCGCTCCAGCCTGCGCCACCTGGCCGGGCACCCGTGGCTCACCGCGCTGTCATTGCTGGGCATCGCGATGGGCGTGGCGGTGGTGGTGTCCATCGACCTGGCGAGCGGCAGCGCGCTGCGTGCCTTCGAGCAGTCCACGGACGTCGTCGCCGGCAAGGCCACGCATCAGCTCATCGGCGGCACGTCGGGCCTGCCCGAAGGGGTCTACACCGCGCTGAAGCTGCGGCCGGACGCGCCCCCGGCGGCGCCCGTGGTGCAGGGCTTCGTGCAGGTGGAGGGCGGCAACCAGCGCACGCTCACGCTCTTGGGATTGGATCCGTTCGCGGAGGCGCCCTTCCGCGACTTCTCCACCGGGAACGCGGTGGGCGACGTGGGCTCGCTGCTCACGAAGCCCGGCACGGTGGTGATGGGCGCGAAGACAGCGCGGGCCCTGGGCGTGAAGGCAGGGGACACGCTGCCGGTGATGGTGGCGGGGCTGCGCAAGGAGTTGCATGTGTCGGCGCTGCTGTCCCCGGCGCAGGAGGCGACGGAGCGGGCGCTGGAGTCGCTGGTGATTTCGGACCTCTCCACCGCGCAGGAGGTGCTGGGGCAGCAGGGAAGGCTGACGCGCGTGGACCTGAGCCTGCCGGGTGGCGAAGCGCAGGCCACGAGCTTGCGGGCCACCCTGCCCCCGGGCGCGGAGCTGGTGCAGACGTCGGGGCGCGCGGGCACGGTGGAGCAGATGACGCGGGCGTTCCGCACCAACCTCACCGCGCTGTCGCTGCTGGCGCTCGTGGTGGGGATGTTCCTCATCTACAACACGATGACGTTCTCGGTGGTGCAGCGGCGCGGGATGCTGGGCCGGCTGCGCGCGGTGGGCGTGACGCGCGGGGAGCTGTTCGGGCTGGTGCTGGGCGAGGCGCTGGTGCTCGGCGTCGTGGGCACCACGGCGGGCCTGCTGCTGGGCATCCTGATGGCGAGCGGGCTGGTGGGCCTCATCACGCGCACCATCAATGACTTGTACTTCGTCGTGAACGTGCGCCGGTTGTCCCTGGAGCCGTTCACCCTCATCAAGGGTCTGGGATTGGGGTTGGGCGCCACGGTGCTCGCGGCGCTGGTGCCCGCGTGGGAGGCCGCGCACGCGACACCGGTGACGGCGCTGCGACGCTCGACGGAGGAGGACGCGTCGCACCGGAGGGCTCCGCAGCGGGCGTTGCTGGGATTGGGGCTCCTCGCCGTGTCGGTGGGGCTGCTCGCGTGGCCCACGCAGGCGCTGACGCCAGCGTATGCGGGGCTGTTCGGCGTGATGATGGGCACGGCGCTGCTGGTGCCGTGGGTGACGGAGAAGCTGACCCTGGCGGCGGCCCGGCCGCTGGGCGCGATGTTCGGTCCGCTGGGACGCATGGCGGCGCGCGGGGTGACGGCGAGCCTGTCGCGCACGGCGGTGGCGCTGGCGGCGCTGATGGTCGCGGTGGCGACGACGGTGGGCGTGGGGCTGATGGTGTCCAGCTTCCGGGGCACGGTGGTCGCGTGGCTGGAGTCCGCGTTGCAAGCGGACGTGTTCGTGTCCCCGCCGTCACTGGTGGCGCGGCGCGGAGACTCCGCGATGGTGCCGGGGCTCGCGGAGAAGCTGCGCGCCACGCCCGGCGTCGCGGCGAGCGGCTCCATCCGCGTGGTGCACGTGCGCGTCGGTGACGTGGATACGGACCTGTTGGCCATCGACTTCGCGCAAGGACAGCAGCGGAGCTATCGCTTCAAGCAGGGGAACGCGGAGGACATCTGGCGGCAGGTGAACGCGTCGCCGGACGTGCTGCTCGTGTCGGAGCCCTTCGCCTTCCATCGCAAGGTGCGCGCGGGCGACACGTTGCGCGTGTCCACGGACCAGGGGCCGCACGACTTCCGCGTGGCGGGCGTGTACTTCGACTACGGCTCCGACGTGGGGACGGTGATGATGCCGCGCGCCACGTATGACCGCTGGTACGCGGACCGGAGCGTCACGGGGCTGTCGCTGTACGCGGCGCCGGGGCAGGACGTGGACGAGCTGGTGTCCCGGGTGCGCGACCGCGCGGGCGGGGAGCAGGCGTTGAACGTGCGCGCGAACAAGGTCCTGCGGCAGACGTCGCTGGAGGTGTTCGACCGGACCTTCACCATCACGCAGGTGCTGCGCTTGCTGGCGATTGGCGTGGCGTTCGTGGGCGTGCTGAGCGCGTTGATGTCGCTGCAACTGGAGCGGGCGCGCGAGTTCGCGGTGCTGCGCGCGACGGGGCTCACGCCGGGACAGCTCTGGGGCATGGTGTCGCTGCAGACGGGGTTGCTGGGATTGCTGGCGGGGTTGTTCTCCATCCCGTTGGGATTGGCATTGGCGTACGTGCTGGTGCACGTCATCAACCAGCGCTCGTTCGGATGGACGTTGCAGCTGGTGGTGGCGCCCGGCGTGGTGGGTCAGGCGATGTTGCTGGCCCTGGTGGCGGCGGCGCTCGCGGGCATCTACCCGGCGTGGCGGATGGCGCGAGCGAACCCGGCGATGGCGTTGCGGGAGGAGTGAGACATGGGCCGCGGACTCGTCATCGGGGTGGTGTTGGTGTTGGCGACGCTGGGCGTGGCGGTGGGCGTCGTGATGCGGGACACGGAGGAGATGGGCCCGGAGCGCTCCGGCACGATGACGGTCGCCAGCGCGCTGGGGGGCGGAGGCAGCCTGGAGGGCTATTCGCGCGCCGTGGCACCGCGCCCCTTCCGCTTCCCGGAGGACCACGGGCCACACCCCGACTTCCGCACCGAGTGGTGGTACTGGACGGGCAACCTGGAGACGGAGGACGGGCGGGCCTTCGGCTATCAGTTCACGGTGTTCCGCAGCGCGCTCGCGCCGGAGAAGCCGGAGCGGGCCTCCGCCTGGGGCACGCGGCAGATCGCCATGGCGCACTTCACGGTAACGGACGTGAGCGCCGGACGGTTCCACGTCACCGAGCGCTACAGCCGCGCGGCCCTGGGGCTCGCGGGCGCGGAGGGCTCACCGTTCCATGTCTGGGTTCAGGACTGGGACGTGCGGAGCGAGGGCACGGCGAGCACATGGCCCATGCACCTGCGCGCGCAGGGTGACGGCGTGACGCTGGACCTGGTGATGGACGAGGGCAAGCCGCCGGTGCTCCAGGGCGACCGGGGGCTGAGCAAGAAGGGCCCGGGACAGGGCAACGCGTCCTACTACTACTCGATGACGCGCATGCCTTCGCGCGGCACCGTGTCCGTGGGCGGGCAGACGGTGTCGGTGAAGGGCGAGAGCTGGATGGACCGGGAGTGGAGCACCAGCGCGCTCGGTCCCGATCTGGTGGGCTGGGATTGGTTCGCGCTCCAGCTCTCCGACGGCAGCGAGCTGATGAACTACCAGCTGCGCGGCAAGGACGGGACCGCGGATCCGTTCAGCGCGGGCACCTGGGTGCCGCCCACGGGCGAATCCCAACACCTGACCCGCGAGGACGTGAAGCTGGAGGTGCTGGCCACCTGGAAGAGTCCTCGCGGAGGCGAGTACCCGTCACGCTGGCGCGTCCGTGTGCCCAAGCTGTCCCTGGACCTCACCGTGACGCCGAAGCTGGAGAACCAGGAGCTGCCGGTGAGCGTGCGCTACTGGGAGGGCGCGGTGTCACTGGAGGGCACGCGCGAGGGCAAGCCCGTGCAGGGACGCGGCTACGTGGAGCTGACGGGGTACGCGGATGTTGCCCGGCGCCCCCAGGACGAGACGGCCCGCAGCCGTACGCCGTGACGCACCTGGGCTAGATTGCCGGCCCATGAACGTCCTCATCACCGGGGCCACGGGCCTCATTGGCAACGCCATCGCCCAGCGGCTCGCGAAGCGGGGGGACTCCGTTCGCGCGCTCGTGAGGGACCCGAACAAGGCCGCGGCGCTGTTGCCCCCCTCCGTGCGGTGCTTCCAGGGTGACGTCACCGTCCCCGCCTCGCTGCCCGCCGCGATGCAGGACGTGGACCTCGTCTTCCACGCCGCGGGCATGCCGGAGCAGTGGCACCGCGACGACTCCATCTTCGACCGCGTGAACCGTCAGGGCAGCATCAACGTCCTGTCCGCCGCGCACGCCGCGAAGGTGCGCCGCGTGGTCTACACGTCCACCATGGATGTCTTCGCCGCGCCCCGGGGCGGTGAGGTCGTGGAGGCCAACATCGACCCGCACCCCAAGCCCACCGTCTACGAGCGCTCCAAGCAGGACGCCGAACGCGCCGTCGAGGCCATCCGCCAGCAGGGCCTGGACGTCGTGTATGTGAATCCCTCCGCCGTCTACGGCCCCAGCCCCGTGCACGTGGGCCTCAACTCCTTCTTCATCCAGCTGCTCAACAAGAAGGCCCCGCTGCTCCCGCCGGGCGGCATGTCCGTCGTCTACGTGGACGGTCTCACCGACGCGCAGCTCGCCGCCGCCGAGCGCGGCGTCAACGGTGAGCGCTACCTCGTCTCCGACCAGTACATCTCCAACGCGGACCTGGCGATTGCCATCCACCGCGCCGCCGGGGCCGGAAAGCCTCCGCCCACCGCGCCCGTCTTCCTGATGGAGGCCCTGGCCCGTGCGTCCGCGCCGCTCGCGCGCGTGTTCCCCTTCACGCCGCTCGTCGCGCCCGGCCAGCTGTCCTTCATGCGCTGGGAGGCCCACGTGAACTCCGCCAAGGCGCAGCGCGAGCTGGCCTTCCGCCCCACCGCGCTCGAAGAAGGAGTGGCCAACACCGTGGCCTTCCTCCGCGCACAGAAGCTCGTCCCGCAAGCCTGATCAGCGCGGACCCGGCGCGCTCTCGTGGTAGTGGATCGCCTTCCACGTCCCCGCCTTGCGGTGGAAGAGGAAGCTCACGCGGCCGTCGTTCGTGAACGTCCCCGCCCCGCCCGCGCGCTCACCCTCGAAGTGGTACGTGAAGAAGGCGAAGGCCACTTCGCCCATCAGGTCCAGCGTCACGTCGTCCAGGCTCATCCGCGTGGCTCGCGCCAGGTGCGCGCGCAGACCGTCGTAGTACTTCGCGATGCCCATCCAGCCGCGCACTGCCTTCGCCCGCTCCTGCGGCGCGTAGAGCAGCTGCGGGTACTCCCGGTCCCAGAGGGCCTGCAGCTTCGCGACGTCCAGCGCCTCGAAGCCGGCGCGGTACTGCTCCAGCAACGCCGTGAGCTGCTGCCTGTCCGTGTCCACCGACGCCATGCACCACCGCTCCCTGTTGTTCCACGCAGAAGAACGTGGGGGCCCGCCCCACAGGGATGACGGACCCCCACGCATGTTGGCACCAGGAGAGCGGACCACTGCATCCGCCTTCAATCAATCTGGAGATGCCCCACATGGCGTGGAACCGGGTGCCCCCACCCCACTTCACGGCTGCCTCCGTCCGAAGGGCAAGCTGACACCGGCCCTGGACTCACGGACATGCATCCGGATTCCACGCCGGTCCGTAGGGGCGTGCCCGCCTGGGCAGCGAGCAGGGACACGGTGCCCTGTGTCGCGCGCTCGACATGGGGTGTCGCACCAGCCCGTGGACCCCACTTTAGAACCCATCCCGCGCCCCCTCGGGTCCCATCCCCGCGAGGACGCGAAGCGGATCCACCCCATCACCACGGAGTGACACATGGCACTGCTAGGAAACCTGCTGGGCGCACTGACCGGCTCGGGCCGGGCGAGGTCAGGCTGGAACCGGGGACGCACCTCCTACGGTCGCCGTCCCATCGGCTATGGCGCCCGCGGACGTCAGACGAGCAGCGGCTTTGGCGGCTCGCTCGGCCGGATGGCGCTGTCGGGTCTGGCCGCCTATGGCATCCGCCGGTTCCTCAGCAACCGGCGTTCGGCTTCGACGGGTTATTGAGCCTCGACGACGGAGGCCGACGCGATGGCGCCGGGAAGTACCGTGGACTTCCCCCTGACAGGCCCACCGCCGCCGGCCGCTTCGGGCCACGGGAGGGTTCCACGGCCTCCTCCCGCTGCCTGACATCCCGCACGCTCCGTCCGTGCGCGCGCTTCCGCCTGGAGTAGGGTCCCCTTCCATGTCCGGCTCCCCGCCGGCGCAAAGAGGACTCGCAAGCATGGCGAAGGCGAAATACGTCCTGGCCCTGGACCAGGGCACCACCGGTACCCACGTCTCCATCCTCGACACCCGGTTGCAGGTGGTGGGGCGCTCCTACAAGGAGCTGACCCAGCACTTCCCCAAGCCCTCCTGGGTGGAGCACGACCTGAAGGAGATCTGGGCCACCAGCGAGTGGTGCATCGCGCGCGCCCTCAAGGACGCGGGCCTCACCGGCAAGGACATCGCCGTGGTGGGCATCACCAACCAGCGCGAGACCACGGGCCTGTGGACCCGCGACGGCGGCGAGCCCCTGGGCCGCGCCATCGTCTGGCAGGACCGCCGCACCTCCGACATCTGCGCGCAGCTCAAGGCCAAAGGTGTCGAGCCCCGCGTGCGCGAAGTCACGGGCCTCGTGCTGGACCCGTACTTCTCCGGCACCAAGCTCACCTGGCTCTTCAAGCACCTCAAGGGCGCGAAGAAGCGCGCCGAGCGCGGCGACGTGTGCTTCGGCACCATGGACTCCTGGCTCGTCTACAAGCTCACCGGCGGCGCCGCCCACGTCACCGACGTGTCCAATGCCAGCCGCACCCTGCTGATGGACCTGCGCACGCTCGCGTGGGACGACGAGCTGTGTTCGCTGATGGGCGTTCCTCGCGCGTGCCTGCCGGAGATTCGCGGCAACGCGGAGGTGTACGGCACCACGCGCGGCATGAAGAGCCTGCCGGATGGTGTGCTCGTCGCGGGCATGGCCGGAGACCAGCAGGCCGCCCTCTTCGGTCAGGCGTGCTTCACGCCCGGCGAATCCAAGTGCACCTACGGCACGGGCGCCTTCCTGCTGATGAACACCGGCACCCAGCCGGTGCGCTCCACCGCGGGGCTGCTCACCACCGTGGCGTGGAAGCTGGGCAACACCACGAACTACGCGCTGGAGGGCAGCTCCTTCATCGCGGGCGCCGCGGTGCAGTGGCTGCGCGACGGCCTCAAGGTCATCAAGAAGGCCCCGGACGTGGAGGCGCTCGCCGCCAGCGTGAAGGACTCCGGCGACGTCGTCTTCGTGCCGGCGCTCGCGGGCCTGGGCGCGCCGCACTGGCGCCCGGAGGCGCGCGGCCTGTTCGCCGGCATCGACCGGTCCACCACCGTGGCGCACCTGGCGCGCGCGACGCTGGAGGGCGTGGCCCTGCAGATCTACGACCTGGCGGACGCCATGCGCCGCGACAGCGGGCGGGACATCCCCACGTTCAAGGCGGACGGCGGCGCCGCGGCCAACAACCTGCTCATGCAGTACCAGGCCGACCTGCTGGGTGTGCCGGTGGTGCGTCCGCGCAACCTGGAGACCACCGCCCTGGGCGCGGCCTTCCTGGGCGGCCTGGGCGCCGGGGTGTGGACCAGCCCGGATGCCATCCGCCGCGCTTGGAAGGCGGACCGCACCTTCAAGCCGAAGATGAAGCCCGAGGTGCGCGCGCGCCACCTGGAAAAATGGAAGCGGGCGGTTGCGAAGGCGTGAGGTGAAGCGCCCAAGTGCGGACGCCGCACGCGCCGGGGCTTCCATCGGACGGAGGAGCGGGTAGAAAGCGAGGCATGGCCTACGACCGCACGTTGCTCGCCCCGGATGCGCTCCAGACCTTCCTCGCGAAGCATCCCGCCTGGACGCACGAGGGCGGGATGATCCGCCGCGTCTATGAAGCGCCTTCGTTCCTGGAAGGCATCGCCTTCGTGGAGAAGGTGGCCCGGGCCGCGGAGGCCGCCAACCACCACCCGGACATCGACATCCGGTGGCGCAAGGTGACGCTGGCGCTGGTCACCCACGACGCGGGCGGCATCACCTTCCGCGACACCGACCTGGCCACGGAGGCGGATCGCCTCTTCGCCGAAGGGACCGGCGGTCGGTGAGCCCGGGCTTCCGTGGTGCGGCGTGGGCCCTGGCGTGCGCGGTGGGGTTCGCCGCGTCCCCGGCCCTCGCCCAGGACGACGTCCCCACCGAACCGCGCCCGGAGCGGCTGTACTTCAACTCCGGCGCGCTGCTGGGCTCGTCGCGCGTGGTGGGCCTGGGCGGCGCCTACGTGGGCATCGCCGAGGGCGCCGCGGGCTTCCCCAGCAACCTCTCCGCGCTCGCGCAGCGCAGCCCCTCGCTGGAGCGGGACTGGGACCTGGGCGTCACCCTGTCCTGGCTGGACCTGCCCTTCACCAGCACCCAGCGCCGGGACGTGGACAACGACGGCCTCGCCGACGAGTCCGTGGACAGCCGGCAGCTGCTGGGCGCGCTGATGTTGCAATACAAACGCTTCGGCATCGGCTTCCTGTGGCGCAACGGCCGCACCGGCTACTGCCTCACGTTGGGTTGCCGGGGCCAGGGCGAGCAGCTGCGCGTATCGCTCACCCAGTCCGTGCTCGCGGGGTCGGTGGCGTTCGGCCAGGACGACTTCATCCTGTCGCTGGGCATCTTCTCCGCGCAGGCGAGCTTCAGTGAGCTGGGCGACGAATCCTGGCGCTACGGCGACACCGGCGTGGCGGTGGACATGCTGTTCCGTCCCCACGGGCGGCCCTACCGCATTGGCGTGGCGGTGCGGCCGGAGGTGGTGGCCGGCTGGCGCCGCGACGACGGGCAGAGCCCCTTCATCGCGGGGCGTCAAATCTACGCGGCCGTGGTGTCACCCGCGGTGCTGTCGCTGGGCGCGAGCTGGCGGCTGGGCGAGGGCGCGCACCGCTACAACCGGCTGTCCCCCGCCGCGCGGCGTCAGCTCCAGGTGGAGGGGGATGACCTGCCGGTGCCGGAGGAGGAGCCCCGGGACGCGCTCGCCGGCCGGTGGCTCATCACCGCCCAGGTGGACCTCATCTCCAGCGTGAGCAACGCGGTGTCGGCGAACTCGTTCTCCTCCACGGCGGAGCCCCAGCTCGTGGGCGACACCGCCCTGTTCCAGCCGCGCGTGGGCGCCGAATGGGACACCTTCCCGGGCCTCTTGCGCCTGCGCGTGGGCACCTGGCTGGAGGCGTCCCCCTTCCCGGAGCGCAACCCCCGGCCGCACCTCACCGGCGGGCTGGAGCTGTTCGTGCTGCGCTACTGGGAGGACTGGTCCGTCAACGCGTCGTTCGACCTGGCGAGCCGCTACTCCAACTGGGGCGTCTCCATCGGCTTCTGGCGCTGATGTCTGTGTTTGGGGACGGGTGGGAAAACGCGAGGACCTTCCGGGATGCTCGCGTGTCCCGTCCAAGGTGTCCCGAACCCCAGGGCGCCTGAGCAGCAGCGGGCGACCGAGCAACCTCCAGGGCGTGCGTTGCTGGTGTGCGAGAGCGTGAGAACCCTGCCACTCACGGAGCCGAGGGGGTTTTCATGTATCTGGGGCGGGGGTGGCGCCGGACTGTCGTGGGTGCGAC
>NZ_RAWA01000213.1 GCF_003611675.1 Corallococcus sp. CA053C | reverse complement strand
CCACCCCCCTCATTCCGGCCGGTTGGGTGTGAAGCCCCTCGGCACGCGAATTGCTCACCATTGGACTCAACGCTGTGCCTTCCCCCAGGGGCGCGCGAAGGAGTCCTCGATGGTGCTTCGTCCAACTTCCCACCGCCGTCAGCCGCGGGGCTTCACGCTCCTGCTCGCGCTGGGCGTGGTCGCCGTCGTGACGATGGCGGTGATGCTCAGCTTCAGCGTGGTGGGCCGCGAGGCCGACACCCAGGCTGACACCCGCCGCCAGAAGCAGGCGTTCTTCGCCGCCGAGGCGGGCCTGGCCGAAGGGCGCGAGACATTGCGCCTCCTGCTGACCAACAACGGAGCCAATACCACAATGGCCCTGCCCACCGCCCTGGGAGGGGTCGCTCCCGTGGGCGACATCCCCGCGCTCGCGGCCGCCAATCCCCCCTGGTACGAGCTGCTGCCCGGACCGGGGGCGGACAAGTGGAACAAGTACACCCTGCTCAAGGCCAACCTGGGCGCGTCTGAAATCCCCACGGGCGTGGACTACCCGGAGCAGAACAACGTGCGCTACCGCGTCTTCATCCGGGACGACATGGATGACGACCAGAGCACCGTCGACAGCAACCGCCAGATGTGGGTCCTCGCCGTGGGCGAGGTGACCACGGCGAACGGCCGTCCGACGCGCTCCATGGTCCAGGCGCTGGTGACCAACGCGACCGGTGAATCCATCTTCGCGCCCGGCTGCATCACCAAGGGCTGCGGCCCGGACATGACCTACGACAACCCCACGGACATCAAGGCGCCGTCGGGGGCCACCATCACCCTTCCGTGACCTCGTCTTTCCCCACGAGCCCCCTATGAAACGCCTGATTCCCCTGCTGCTCCTGCTCCCGGCGCTCGCCAGCGCCCAGGAACGCGGCGAAGTGGCCTTCAACAAGGCCTGCGCCCAATGCCACCAGGCCCGGACCCCGACGGAGAAGTCGACGGGGCTGCTCGGCTCCCGCAAGCCCGTGGGGCCCTACATGGACCAGGTGCTGCGCAGGAAGTCCCTGGTGGAGGTCCGCACCTGGGTGGAGTCCCCGCACCGGATCAACCCGAAGACCAACTGCGACACCCGCCTGCTGTCCCGCGACGAGCTGGACGGTCTCACCAACTTCCTGGCCACCGTGGCGGTGGCCCCGCAACCCTCGCGCCGAATGATGCTGCGCAAGCAGATGACGGAGCAGGTCGCGGCGCGCGACGCGCGTGACAAGGCGGAAGCGAAGGCGAAGTCCCAGCCGAAGAACCAGGGGAAGAAGTGATGCGCACGCTCTTTCAACGAACCCTCACGGCGCTGGTGCTGGCGGTCGCGACGCCCTCGCTGACCCAAGCGCAGCAGCTCTGCCAGGACGACCTGGCCAACGACAAGCAGGGCGCCTTCAAGCTGGGCCCTGGCGGCCTCACCGTCGCCAACAACACCATCATCCTGCGCGACGACGGCCGGCTCCAGCTCAACACCAACCTCAAGAAGCTGGACTCGGAGAACATCACCTTCCCGTTCGACCAGACGGTCACCATCGACTACGTGTACGAGTCCGCCGGTGCGTCGCACTCGCTCGGCTACATGTACATGGATGACGTGAAGGCCCGCGGCTACGCCGATCCCGTCACCGGCGAACTGGTCGACAAGAACAACAACGGCATCCTCGACCTGCACGAGGCCATCTACAACCTGACGCCGGACGACGACACCGTCCTGCCCATCAAGTACGTGGGCAAGACGCGGCGCTGCAACCAGACCTTCATGTCCGGGGGCAAGAAGTACAACGAGCCCGAACTGGCGATGAGGGACACCTGCGCCAAGACCTTCGTCCAGAAGACCGACGTGACGGACGCGCGCCCGGGCCGCGCTCACAACAGCGGCTTCAACATCGACAACGACTGGGTCGGCGTCAACAACGTCAACAGCGGCACGGGCGACAACGGACTGTTCCCGTACATCCCCAACCTGCTGGAGCCGGCCGCGCCGGAGAACAACAACCGGGGCATCGGTCGCATGGTCTTCCTGCTGGTGGATGACGACAGCGACAAGGACGTCGAACGCAACCTCGGTCCCGTCGCGGACGCCACCGAAGACTCCGACGGCGTCCCGGACTACAACGTCTCCCAGTATGACTTCCGGGGCATCAAGCTCCCCGCGCCGCCGTCGTCGGATCCCGAGTACAACAACTACCAGAACATCAACACGGGCGACCGCCGGGTCAACCTGGGCCTCGTCCAGGGAGGCAAGGAGATCGTCTTCTTCGCCGTCGTCTACTACGACGCTGAACACAACACGTCCAAGGACACGGTCGCCCCCTGCCTCAAGCGCCAGCCCTACACTGGCGTCCCCAAGGAGGACGGCAAGTGCCTGCTGCACCTGCAGACGGCCATCTCCGTGTTCTTCTCCAAGGCCACCTGGAACCTGGACCAGAACTTCGAGGCCCCCGCGGACAACAAGGTGACGGAGCGCAACATCGGCTGTGGCTACGATGACGGCTGCAACTCTCCGACGGACACGGAAGCCTGCGGCATCGTGAACACCTCCAAGAAGGCCTGCGGCTGGCTGGATCAGGACACGCTCACCCGCCTGGACACGCCTGCGTACAAGAACCTGAAGATGCCCATGGAGGGCGTGACCGTGATGCGTCCGGGCACGGAGGTCTCCAATCCCCAGGTCGCCATCGACAAGATGAACTACATGCCCCACGTCATCGTGGGCGCGCCCACCACGGACCCCTTCCGGTGGATCCTCGGCTTCGAGGACCTCAACGGCGGCGGTGACCGCGACTTCAACGACATCGTGTTCATGATCAACAAGGAGAACGGCGGTGGCGCCAAGTCCACCACGGTGTCCTCGGACGTCATGAACGAAACGGGCGACAAGCTGGGCCCGAACTTCACCATCACCAAGGTCCGCTTCCGCCGCCAGGATGACGTCGCCCCCTACGCGACCCCGGGCGACCCGCCCAAGAACATCCGCGCCGGCTGCACGAAGGCGCCCTGCTGGACCGAAGAGGTCGCGGGGGCCTGCACCGCGAGCGGCGTGAAGCCCACCATCACCTATTCCATCGCCGTGGACTGCCGCGTGCTGAACACCACCTCGGGCCTCTACGAGAAGAACGAATCGCCCGGCTGGGTGGCGGTGCCGCTCAACAACGACAAGCAGTACCCCGACCAGGAAGTGGAGATCGACATCCTGGCGCTGGGCCTCACCGGTTCGCAGCTGTGCTGGAAGGTGGACATCAGCAGCCCCAGCGAGCTGTGCCGTCCCATCATCGACGACGTCGACATCGGCTACCAGGCGGTGCGCTCCGGCGCCTACGCGCGCTCCAGCCCCAGCACGCTGGGCAACGTCGCCGTCTGGGGTGTGAACGAGACGCCGGGCCAGAACTGGGGCATGGGCTGGAACACCGCGGGCACCCTGCCTGGCGCCGGCACGCGCGCCTATGACGACTCCAAGGACTTCACCATCCGCGGCCGCCTGTACATGCAGTCGCTCTACGATCCGGAGAAGGAGACGACCGACCCGAAGCTGCGCTGGGAAGCCGGACGCGTGATGGCGCTGTCGCTGTCCGCCTCCAACCCGCTCAACCGCAAGCTCTACACGACGAACAGCGCGGGGGATCGCAAGGAGGTGAAGGACGTGAACGACGTGGGCGGTTCGCTGCTGCCTGCCTCCCTTTGCAACACGTACAGCGAGATCGACGGCCGCTACCTCTACGACATGAACCACGACGGCATCTGCAGCGTCCTCGCGCTGGATCCGCTGGATCCGCTCCTTCCCTACAGCGACCGCCAGTTCCTGATCGACTGGCTGTACGGATACGAGAACGTGAAGGCCGCGACAGCCGCCAGCAAGTTCCGGCCCTGGCCCTTCGGCGGCATCAACCTCTCCACCGTGGCGGTGGCGGTCCCTCCGTACCAGGACAACTGGTACCAGAACGCGAAGGGCACCGAGCGCGACACCTACCGCAAGAACTTCATGACGCCCCTGGCGGAGCGGGACACCCGGGCCTACGTGGGCACGATGTCGGGCGTGCTCCACGCCTTCGACACGGGTAAGTTCCGCAATGAGCTGAAGGACGGTTGCGCCACCTCGCCCACCCAGTACCGCGGCTTCTTCGTCCCGAAGGCATGCCCCACGGCCGGCAACGTGGCGCTCCGCGAGTACGGCAGCGGCGACGAGGTCTTCGCCTACATGCCCAACCTGATGCTGGGCCAGTACCGCAACCAGTACGTGCGCTTCCGCAACTCCGGCTCCCTGACGCGGCCCCAGATGGATGCGTCGCCCAGCATCGCCAACGTGGACCTGGGTGACCGCAACGACTGGAACGACAACATCAAGTACGACTGGACGCCCGCGACCACGGAGGAGAAGAAGAAGGGTGCCAAGACGGTGCTCGTCTCCGCGACGGGCAAGACCAGCCCGGTGGTCTTCGCGCTGGACATCACGGATCCGAAGAAGAGCTGGTACCCGCTGCCGCTGTGGGAGTTCAGCCTGGCGGACACGGATCTGGTGTCCACGTTCACCGACGTCGCGAAGAATGACAGCAGCGTGCTGCTGCCGGACAGCTCGGGCTCCCGGCACGCGCCTTCCGTGGCGCGCATCTCCTGGGGCTCCGCGGCGGACAAGGACCGGCGCTGGGTGGCGGTGGTCGGCACCGACTACGATCCGGGCGACGCGCGCGCGGGCGCCGTCTACATCCTCGACATGAAGACGGGCAGGCCGCTCCAGTACGACACCGGCAGCGGCGGCAAGTACGCGGGCGTCGTCACCTTCGAGCAGGGCTCGGGCATCGCGGCCGAGACGGCGATGCTGGACCTGGACAAGGACGGCTCCTACGACGTCCTGTACGTGCCCACCACGGCCGGCAGTATCTGGCGCGTCAACCTCAAGGACGTGAGCAAGTCCCGGAAGCTGGGCAGCCAGGTGAAGAAGTGCATGGTGGCCCACGCGGCGTCCGCGCTGCAGGGCCGCGCGGATGCGAACCAGACGCAGCTGGACCTGCAGGAGCTCTACTCCAACATGGCGGTGAAGCTCGTCAGCACGGACGCGGGCCCCGCGGTGCGCTTCTTCTTCGGCACCAGCGACAGCCCGGACAAGTACACGGACGGCTACACGGAGCCGGATCCCGCCCACCCCACGTACCAGTACCACCTGCTCGCCTTCGAGGATAAGGACCCCACGGGCAGCAAGCCGTGCGCGGAGCTCAAGCCCCTGTGGGTGCAGAAGCTGGACGCGGGCCAGAAGCTGTGGGGTGGCGTGGCGCTCAGCTCGGACAACGTCTACGCCGCGACCGCGGTGGGCACCGCGGCGGACATCTGCAACCTGAACGCGGATGCGAAGGGCCAAGCCTACACCGCCAGCCAGGCAACCGGCCTCATGGGAACTGACGGCAAGGCCCAACTGGAAGGCCACGCCATCTCCTCGCCGGTGGTTCACGACGAGCACCTCTTCGTGCTCACGGCCACGGGCCAGATGAAGGTCAAGGGCGGAAACAAATGGAACAACCAGTCCGGCACGAGCGGAGTCCCCCGTTCGCAGATCATGCTCTGGGAGCCGCTGCCCGACGGGAGACTGCCGCAATGAAGCAGCGCGCCTCGCGGGGTGTCACCCTGCTGGAAGTCATGGCCACCATGGCCGTCATGCTGGTGGGAGTCGCCGCGGCGATGACCGTGGTGAGCCAGACGACCCGCTCCAACCGCCGAACCCTGACCGCCAATCAAGCGCAGATCATCGCGGAGCAGACCCTGGAGAACATCCTCCAGGTGGGATGCCAGGGCTCGCCGACCTGCGAGGTCGCGACGAACTCGACCTTCGACGTGTATCAGACGTCGGAGGGGTTCCTGCGGAACACGCCCCCCACGGATGCGAACGTCATCGCGCGCAAGTACACGGTGAACGTCGACGTGGACAACTCCAAGGCTCCCGGCACCCTCGAGGACGGCAAGGTGGGTGAGCCGGCCCTCACCCGCGGCCTCGTGGGAGCCACGGCGGGCACGCTCGTGAACGTGCGGGTGTCGGTGAGCTGGGATGAGCCGGGCATTCGCTCGGACCGGCAGATGGTGGTCCTCCAGAGTCGAATGGCGCCATGAGACCGTCCTCCCTCCACGACCGGGGCTTCACGCTCCTTGAAGTGATGATCGCCAGTGCGCTCGGGGTCATCGTGCTCACCACGGGGCTGGTGGTGGGCACGCAGATGCAGAAGCGCGCCCTCTTCGAAGAACAGATGATGACCGCCCAGGTCACCGGGCGGGCCGTGAAGGAGCTGCTCACGCTGGACGTGTCCCGCGCGGGGACCGGCATGGGCAACACGCCCATCTCCTTCAACACCAACGACGAGCGCTCGGCCATCACGGTGTGGGCCACGCCCGACCTGAAGACAGGCGTCGGGACCACGCTGGGCGCGGACGCGACCTTCGAGCCGCCGCCCGCCGGGTTCCCGGCTTCGGACGCCCTCCAGCTCTACTGGGGGGACACGAACGGGATGATCACCCTTGCGCCCTGCACGTCGCTGTCCCGGGTCCGCGAGGAGGATGCCACGACGGGCGTCACCTTCTGCACGCGCACGAGTCCCCCGACGGCCCTGGTGGACACCACCAACCCCACGCTCGCCGTGCTCGCCAGCGGGGGCAACAAGAAGGCCTGTCCCGTCCTGGTGGACAGCGTGCAGCAGGCCGGCGCGAAGCTCGTCATCAAGGCCGCGACCGCCCCGGTGCCCCGCTCGGACGTCTGCGCGAGCACGCTCCAATGGACGAAGGCCTCCGGGGACATCGAGAACTGGGTGGCCCTGCGGCTGAGCGGCGCGGCCTACCGGGTGAACTGGAAGGGCGGCATCCCCACGCTGGAGTACCGCGCCCCGAACCAGACGGCCTGGTCGGTGTTGAGCCGTGACGTGGAGCGGCTCATCGTGCGCGAGGGCGTCGTCAATCTCAGCAACGCCCAGAACCAACTGGATTGGTATCCCGGCGATAACACGGCGGCCCCGGCCGTCCCCCATCCGGCCATCTCCCAGTGCGACGTGGCCAAGTACACGTCGGGCGCCTGCAAGACGGACGACCTCTCCTCGACGGGGACGGCCCTGCCGGCTCCGACCACACCGGCCGAGGTCATCCAGCGCCTGCGCCAGCGGGTGCGCGAGCTGGAGGTGACGCTGGTCATCCGCACGCGGCGCGTCAACCGCGACGCGGACACCACGGGTACGGATGAAGAGGGCCTGGCGAAGGACGGCTACTCGCGGCGGCGCTACACCTTCCGCGTCGCGGCACGCAACATGACGGTGGGCCTCCAGCGGCCGGCCCCGGTGACTCCATGAAGCCTACGCGTGGCATGACGTTGTTGGAGCTGATGACGGCCGTGGCGGTGGTGGCCGTGCTCGTCACCCTGGCGGTGGCGGGAGTGCAGGGGCGCATTGGCGGGCAGCGGGAGAACGCCGCCACGCGCGAGCTGTGGGGGTCCGCGCTGCGGGCGCGCCAGCTGGCCATCAGCACCAACCAGCCGGTGCGGTTCGTGGTGGAGAACAACATCCTCCAGCCGGACGGCCGCAGCTACACCGTGGCCCGCTGGGAGCGGTTGAAGTGCGGCGACGACCTCAGCAACCCGGACCTGTGGAACCTGGACGCGTGCCCCAGCCTGACGTGTGTGAACAAGTCGTGCCGCGCCGCGCCTGATTGCTGTAGCGAGACGGGGACGGACATCGTCATCCCGTCCACGATGAACGCCACGTCGATCCACGCGCTCTGCTTCCTGCCGGGCTCCGGGCGGCCGGTGCTCAACAAGATGGACTGTCTGCGCGGGTCGCTCGGCACGCCCGCCACCATCGCCGCGGCGGCGCCCTCGGACGGCGCCATCCAGTTCAAGTTCACCTCCAACCGCGCCAAGAGCGTGCTGATGGTGGAGCCGCTGACGGGCCTGTCCAGCGTGATGGACTGTGACTCGCTGGCCGCGACCAGCCCCAACGCCGCCTACAAGGACGTCCGGCTGGCGGCGGCCTGCGCGGTGCCCTGAGGGGCGGCTCTGCGGGCGTCCTGTTCCACGGCCGCGTGGGGGGCGTCCCGCATCCAACGTTGATTTGGGGCGGGGGGCACCCTAATTAGCCACGAGGGCCCTTTCCCGGGCCCACGCATGGACACCTTGCTCCCCCCCAAGTCAGACGTCACGCCGTGGCCTGGCGGCACGCCTCCGTCTGGAGAGGCCTTCGCGCGGCTCCTCACCACCCTCCACGTCGGACACCGCGCACGGACCCAGGGGGTGAAGGGCGCGGCGCGCGGGCACCTGCTCGCCCGCCTGCACCGGGAGCTGAAGACGCCCCTGGTGTGCGTGGCCGCGGACGAGGAGGCGGCGGACGCGCTCGCGCACGACCTGGCCTTCTTCCTGGGCGGCACCGGCAGCCTGCTGGAGCCCCGCGTGCTGCGCCTCCCCGCGGATGAGGTGCTGCCCTACGACGAGCTGTCGCCGGAGGCCGGTCCCATCACGGAGCGGCTGGGCGCGCTGTTCCACCTGGCGCGCGGCACGCCGTTCCCCGCGCTGGTGCTGTCGCTGCGCGCGCTGCACCGCCGCGTGCTGCCGCTGGCGGTGATGGCCCAGCTGGCCCAGCGCGTGGAGGTGGGGCAGGACTTCGACCGCGACACGCTGGCGCGGAAGCTTGCGCTGATGGGCTACCAGAACAGCCCGCTGGTGGAGGACAAGGGCACCTTCAGCGTGCGCGGCGGCCTGCTGGACGTGTTCAGCCCGCTGTACGAGCGGCCGGTGCGCCTGGAGTTCTTCGGGGACACCATCGAGTCCATCCGCGTCTTCGACCCGGAGTCGCAGCGCACGGTGGACGCGCTCAAGGCCGTGGACCTGGTGCCCGCGCGCGAATTGCTCCTCACCGACGACACGCGCCCGCGCGCCGAGGCCGCCGCGCGTTCGGTGGCGGACCGCATCAACCTGCCCACCATCAAGCTGCGCGAGCGGCTGGAGGCGCTGCGCGAGGGGCTGCCCGGCTTCGGCCTGGAGGGGCTCTTGCCCGGCTTCTTCGAGGGCGGGCTCGTCACCGTGTTCGACTACCTGCGCGCCTGGGCCCCGGAGCCCGTCGTCTACCTGGACGACCCGGTGGCGCTGGACCGCGCGGTGGACGAGCTGTGGGCGGAGCTGGCCAAGGGCGTGGAGGAGGCGGACGCGCGCCAGGACCTCACCTGGCCGCCGGAGCACCACTTCCTGTCGCGTGAAGGCGTGGCCGCGCAGCTCAAGGCCCTGCGCGTGGTGGAGGGCGGTGGCCTGTCGCTCACGCAGACGGAAGTGCCGGTGGCCTTCACGTTCGGCACGACGCAGGACCTGCGCGAGGCCATCCTCGCGCACCATGGCGAGGAGGGCGCCCTCACCCCGCTGGTGGAGCGGCTGCAGCGCTGGCGCGACACCGGCGTGGCGTGCGCGGTGGCGTGCGGCACGCTGAGCCAGGCGGACCGGCTCAAGCGGCTGCTGTTGGATCGCTCCGTGATGGTGAAGGTGCACACGGAAGCCCTGGGCGACCCGGCGAAGCTCTACGAGCCGTCGGTGTTCGCGCACCTGTTCACCGGCGAGGTGAGCCACGGCTTCGTGGACACCGAAGGCCGGCTGGTGGTGCTCGCGGACGAGGAGATTTTTGGCGTCCGTTCCCGCCGCCGCGTCAAGCGCAGCAAGAAGCTGGATGCGTTCGCCGCGGGCTTCAAGGACCTGAAGGAGGGCGACCTCATCGTCCACACCGACTTCGGCATCGGGCGCTACGCGGGCCTGACGAAGATGGAGGTGCAGGGCGTCCCCGGGGACTTCCTCGTCCTGGAGTACGCGGGGCGCGACAAGATCTACCTGCCGGTGGGCCGCATGCGGCTCATCCAGAAGTTCACGGGCGGCAACCCGGAGACGGTCCAGCTGGACAAGCTGGGCACGACGAGCTGGGAGAAGACGAAGAAGCGCGTCAAGGAGCAGCTGCTCAAGATGGCGGCGGAGCTGTTGCAGATGGCCGCCGCGCGCAAGGCGCACCCGGGCTACGCGTTCCAGCCGCCGGACCGGTACTACGCCCAGTTCGAGGCGGACTTCGAGTTCGAGGAGACGCCGGACCAGGCGAAGGCCATCGAGGATGTGCTCGCGGACATGCAGAAACCGCAGCCGATGGACCGGCTCGTCTGCGGCGACGTGGGCTACGGCAAGACGGAGGTGGCGATGCGCGCCGCCTTCAAGGCCACCTTGGACCGCAAGCAGGTGGCGGTGCTGGTGCCCACGACGGTGCTGGCGCAGCAGCACTTCCACTCGTTCAAGAAGCGCTTCAAGGACTACCCCGTCACGGTGGAAGTCATCTCCGGCATCCGCAAGCCGCCCGAGGTGCGCGACATCCTCAAGCGCGCCAAGGAGGGCCGGGTGGACATCGTCATCGGCACGCACAAGCTGCTGGCGGGCGAGGTGGCCTTCAAGGACCTGGGGCTGCTCGTGGTGGACGAGGAGCAGCGCTTCGGCGTGAAGCAGAAGGAGGCGCTCAAGCGGCTGCGCACGCAGGTGGACGTGCTGACGCTGACGGCCACGCCCATTCCCCGCACGCTGCACATGAGCATGTCCGGCGTGCGCGACATGAGCATCATCGCCACGCCGCCGCAGGACCGGCGGGCCATCCGCACCTTCGTGATGAAGTACGACGACGCCGTCATCAAGGAGGCCGTCGAGCGGGAGATCGCCCGCGGCGGGCAGGTCTTCTTCGTGCACAACCGCGTGGAGTCGCTGCACTCCATGGAGCAGGACCTCAAGAAGCTCATGCCGAACGTCACCATTGGCGTGGCGCACGGGCAGATGGGCGAGGGGCAGCTGGAGAAGGTGATGCTGGCGTTCACCGAGCGCAAGTACCAGGTGCTCCTGTGCACGAGCATCATCGAGAGCGGCATCGACATCTCCAGCGCCAACACGATGATCGTCAACCGGGCGGATCAATTCGGCCTGGCGCAGCTCTACCAGCTGCGCGGCCGCGTGGGCCGCAGCAAGGAGCGCGCGTACGCGTACCTGCTGGTGCCCACCCGCCGTCCGGTGACGAAGGACGCGCAGCGGCGGCTGGAGGTGCTGCAGAACTTCACCGAGCTGGGCGCGGGCTTCTCCATCGCCAGCCACGACCTGGAGATCCGCGGCGCGGGCAACCTGCTGGGCGAGAAGCAGTCGGGTGCCATCGCGGAGATCGGCTTCGACCTGTACGCGCAGCTGATGGAGGAGGCGGTGGCGGAGCTGCAGGGCCAGCCGCCCAAGGTGCACGTGGAGCCGGACATCAACCTGCCCCTGCCGGCGCTCATCCCCGACGACTACGTGGCGGACGTGCACCAGCGGCTGGTGTTCTACAAGCGCTTCAGCCAGGCCAGCCACCCGGACGAGGTGACGGACCTGCGCGCGGAGCTGGTGGACCGCTACGGCGAGGCGCCCGACGAGGTGGACGCCCTCTCCGAGGTGACGCTGCTGAAGATCGACATGCGGGAGCTGCGGCTGCGCGCGCTGGAAGGCGGCCCCAACCGCCTGTCGATGGCGCTGGGCGGGGACGCGCTGCTGGACGGCATGAAGGTGGCGGCCCTGGTGCAACGCTCGAAGGGCTACTACCGGCTCACGCCGGACATGAAGCTCATTGCCCGGGTGCCCCCGGAGGTGAAGGGGCACGCGCTGCTCGGGGAGGCGCACAAGATGCTGCGCGACCTGGGCACCTGCGCGCTGCCCCGGCACTGACGGGCAGCGCGGCGTTCAACGCCCGTTGCAGAAGCGGGCCACCGCGCGCGTCAGGGCGGCCTCGCAGCGCACCAGGTCTTCCATGGGGACGTACTCCCCCGTCTGGTGCGCGACGCGGATGTCGCCGGGGCCGAACACCACGGCCTCCGCGCCCAGCTCCGTGAGCTGCGGGGCCTCCGTGCCGAAGGACACCGTCTCGGATGCGTTGCCGCTGACCTCCTCCAGGAAGCGCACCACGTCCGCGTCCCCGCGCGTGTGGACGCCCCGGTCCATGCGCAGCACGTGGATGCGCGCCTCGTAGGCGGGCTCGTCGCGCACGAGCTCCTGGCGGATCTGCTCCATCAACTGGGGGACGCGCTCGGCGGACTGGCCGGGGATGGGGCGCCACTCGACGGTGAAGCGGCAGGCGCCGGGCAGGACGTTCTTCGCCTTGCCGCCCTGGATGAGGCCCACGTTCACCGTGGTGAAGGGCGGCTGGAAGCCCTCGTCGCGGTCCTCGCGCAGGACGGTGTTGGCGATGGTCTCCAGCCGGTGCAGGAAGCGGCCGGCGCGAAAGATGGCGGACGCGCCCAGCTCCGGGTACGCGCTGTGGCCCTCCTTGCCCAGCACCTCCACCTCCGCCAGGCAGTAGCCCTTGTTGGCGCGCACCGGGATGAGGCGCGTGGGCTCTCCGACGATGGCGTGGCGCGCGCGGCCCAGGCCCGCGGACACCAGCTTCTTCGCCCCCACGAGGCCCACCTCTTCATCCGCGGTGAGGATGACGAGCAGCGGAGCCTCCAGCGCGGGCAGGTCCTTGCGCGTGGCCGCGTGCAGGGCGCAGGCGATGAAGCCCTTGGTGTCACACGCGCCGCGGCCGTACAGCTTGCCGTCCCGTTCGGTGAGGCGCAGCGCGTCCGTCCAGGCCGTGTCGTAGGGCACGCAGTCGGAGTGGCCCACCAGCGCGAGCGCGGCGCGGTCGGCGTCGCCCTTGCGCGCGACGAGGTTCACCTTCGCCACGCCCGCGTCGTCGGTGTAGTGCTGACGCTCGGCGCTGAAGCCCGCGGCCTCCAGCTTCGCCTGGGCGTAGTCGATGAGGGGCGCGTTGGGGCGCGAGGACGTCGTGTCCAGCGCCACCAGTTCCGTCAGGGTGGCCCGCAGCGCGGGCAGCGTGTCGCTCATGGGATGGCCTCCAGTCAGGCCACCTGCATGCCACCGCCCACGCCGCGATGCCAGCCGCCCGTGACTTCAGCGTCCGAAGGAGGCCACCGCGTCCGCGTCCACCGCTCGCAGGGACACCGGGGGCTCATCCGCGTCCGGCCGGCCCAGGCCCTTCTCGATGGCCGGCCCCGATGCGCTCACCCGGCCCACGTAGAAGACGCCGTGGTAGCCCTCCGCGTTGGGTGAGTCCCAGACGTGCACGAAGAAGCGGTCGCCGTTGTCCTTGCCCTTCGTTGCCTTCACGCCGCAGTCCAGCTTGCGGCCCTTCTCATCCGCCGCGCAGATCCACGCCGAGCCGCTGTCGTACGCCATGTCCAACGCCGTGACGTCCTGGAGCTGTTCCTTCAGGAGCCGGCCCATCGGCTGGTAGCCCTTGTCCCACGGCAGCCCCTGCGCGGTGCGTGAGTGGATGTTGCCGCTCACCACGAGGTGGAAGCGCTGGGGCTCCGCCTTCACGTGGGAGAGCACCGTCGCCGTGAGCGCATCCTCGCGCTGCTGGCCCGTGAGCTTCGGGTGGTCATAGACGAACACCGCCACATCCAGGCCCTGCGCTCGCAACTGGCGCAGCTGCTCCAGCATGTTGGCCACCGCCGCGCTGCCGCGACCGTCGGGGTACGGGCTGCGCCAGAAGGGCGACTCCATCAGCTTGAGCCAGTCAGCTTCCCCGCCCTGACTCTGGAGGAAGTGCTTCACGCGCTCCTCGTTCTCCACCGGCAACTCCAGTCCCACGGACACGGGCGTGCCTGAGGTGACGAGCTGGCACACGGACTGCGCGATGAAGCGCGGCACCTCCTGCGTGCCGTGCAGCTCGCCCAGCAGCATCACCCCACCCGGCTTCACGCGGTTCTTCAGGCCGATGATGGCCTGGCCGCATTCGGTGAAGGTGGGGACTTCCTTCGCGCCGGGCGCCCGGGCCGCGAGCTTCACGGGCACGGCCTCATCCTTCTTCGCCAGCTTCGGCGCGACGCCGCGGAAGACCTTCCACTCCATGTTCATGTCGCGCGTGCCCTGGGCGGAGTCCACGTAGAAGCCGTTCTCCCCTCGCGGGAAGTTGAACCGGTCCTCGTCATCCTCCGTGCTGACGCCGTCCTCGGGGCCATCCCCGCCCCTCAGTCTGCGGTTCACCCCCCAGTCGATCTGCCTGCCGGGCTGGATGAGGGCCTGGTTCACCGTCTTGGTGATGCGGATGACCCACAGCTTGCTCTTCGTGGGCGTCTCCCGCTTGCCGATGACCATGTAGCGGTGCCAGTAGCCGGAGATCTTCGAGCCGCCGAACTCCTCCTTCCAGTCCGTCTCCAGCACGAGGCTGCCCCGGTCCTCGCGGTAACTCAGGTTCGCGCTGTCGAAATACTCGCGCACCGACGGCCACATCTCTTCGAGCGGCGCGTCATAGATGGCCTCGTAGTCCGGCGTCTCCACAGACTGCCGGCCTGCGCATCCCACCGCGAAGAACAACGCCATCCATCCCACGAGCCAGGTCGAGCGCATTGCGTGATTCCCTTCATCCAGTTGCACGATGAGAGGGAAACGCTCCCTGGCGGCGGTCGTATCGAACTACGAGCCGGATGCCGGCTGCGAAGGAGCACTCTCCGGCTCCTGCGGAGACACGGCGTCCGAAGGCCGGCCCAGCCCCTTCTGGATGGCCGGCTCCGACGCGCTCACCCGGCCCACGTAGAACACCCCGTGGTAGCCCTCCGCGTTGGGCGAATCCCAGACGTGCACGAAGAAGCGGTCGCCGTTGTCCTTGCCCTTCGTTGCCTTCACGCCGCAGTCCAGCTTGCGGCCCTTCTGATCCGCCGCGCAGATCCACGCCGAGCCGCTGTCGTAGGCCATGTCCAACGCCGTGACGTCCTTGAGCTGCGCCTTCAGGAGTCGGCCCATCGGCTGGTAGCCCTTGTCCCAGGGCAGGCCCTGCGCGGTGCGTGAGTGGACGTTGCCGCTCATCACCAGGTGGAAGCGCTGGGGCTCCGCCTTCACGTGGGAGAGCACCGTCGCCGCGAGCGCTTCCTCGCGCTGCTGGCCCGTGAGCTTCGGGTGGTCATAGACGAACACCGCCACGTCCAGGCCCTGCGCTCGCAACTGCCGCAGCTGCTCCAGCATGTTGGCCACTGCTTCGCTGCCACGGCCGTCCGGGTACGGGCTGCGCCAGAAGGGCGACTCCATCAGCTTGAGCCAGTCCGCTTCCTGCCCCTGGCTCTGGAGGAAGTGCTTCACGCGCTCCTCGTTCTCCACCGGCAGCTCCAGTCCCACGGACACCGGCGTGCCCGACGTGACGAGCTGGCAGACGGACTGCGCGATGAAGCGCGGCACCTCCTGCGTGCCGTGCAGCTCGCCCAGCAGCATCACCCCGCCCGGCTTCACTCGGTTCTTCAGGCCAATGATGGCCTGGCCGCACTCCGTGAAGGACGGTACTTCCTTCGCACCGGGCGCCCGGGCAGCGAGCTTCGCGGGCACGGTCTCTTCCTTCTTCGCCAGCTTCGGCGCGATGCCGCGGAAGACCTTCCACTCCATGTTCATGTCGCGCGTGCCCTGCCCGGACTCCGCATAGAAGCCGTTCTCCCCGCGCGGGAAGTCGAACCGGTCCTGGTCATCCTCGAAGGTGAGGCCAAAGTTCCCAGCCTCAGTCGAGGACGCGTCTCCGGGAGCGCCCGTGTCCCAGCCACCGCGAGGGCCGATGCTCCGGCTCACGCCCCACTCCAGCTCCTTGCCGGGTTGGGAGATGGCCCTGTTCACGGTCTTGGTGATGCGGATGATCCACAGCTTGCTCTTCGTGGGCGTCTCCCGCTTGCCGATGACCATGTAGCGGTGCCAGTAGCCGGAGATCTTCGAGCCGCCGAACTCCTCCTTCCACTCCGTCTGCAACACGCGGCTGCCCTTGTCCTCGCGGAAGCTCAGGTTCGCGTCCTTGAAGTACTCGCGCACCGACGGCCACATCTCATCCAGGGGCGCGTCATAGATGGCCTCGTAGTCCGGCGTCTCCGGCTCCTGACGTCCCGCGCAAGCCACCACAAGTCCCATCAACATCAACGACAGCCAGAGCCCTGAGCGCATCCCAATCCCCCCGCAAGAGCGGTGTCCCTGGCGCTTCAACGCCCGGTCCCGCGCCCCCATATCGTTCCTGGCGACCCACCTCACGGGTAGAGTCGCTCCGCGAGCCGCTGGAAGGCCCTGCCGCTCTCGTCCGCGAGTGCATGTCGGCCGTCCCGCACCACCCACCGG
>NZ_RAWA01000212.1 GCF_003611675.1 Corallococcus sp. CA053C | reverse complement strand
GAGGGGACCCTGGGGAGGACGGGGGATGCCCGGGGCCGTGCAGGGCCCGCGCGGAGCGCCTGGATGATTCGCGCCGGCTGGGCTGTAGTGGAAATCCGGATGCCCGTCCTACGACACGCCTTCCTGCTCAACGCCGTCCGGGAGCTTGGTCGCTCGGTGCCGGACATCATCCGCACCCGGGCCTCCTGGGACGCGTGCCTGGAGCACATCCGGGGCGCGTGCACGGCGTCGCTGGGCATGGAGTACGACACGCTCTCGCGCTTCGATGCCCGCTCCGTCGTCGGCCTCTTCACCCACCCGGAGCAGGCGCGCATCCTCGCCCGCCTGGTGGATGAGCGGGCCCGCCTGTGCGAGGCCCACGGCCGCTACGCGGAGGCGCTGGCGGACAGCGTCTACGCGGGCCAGCTGCTGATGCACTCGCGCGCCCGCTTCGGCCTGCCCCGCGACGCCCGCGCCGCCGATGTGCTGGAGCGCGAGGCGGGTATGCCTTCCAAGCTGGGCTGAAGTCCGCCCGGCCGGGTTCAGCCGGCCTTCACACGCAGGACGACCTTGCCCACGGCCGTGCGCGACTCCAGCTCGCGCAGCGCCTTCGCGCCTTCCTCCAGGGGGAAGACGCTGCCCACCACGGGGTGGACGATGCCGCGCGCCGCGAGCGCGTCCAGGTCCTTCGCGATGGTGGCCGTCAGCTCCGGCGCCTGCATGAGGAAGGCCCCCCATGCCACGCCCACCACGGAGACGTTGCGCAAGAGCAGCCGGTTCACCGCCACCGACGGAATCTGTCCGCTCGCGAAGCCCACCACCAAGAGCCGGCCCTCGGGCGCGAGCACCTTGAGGCTCTTGTCGAAGACGTCCCCACCCACCGGATCCAACACCACGTCCGCGCCCCGGCCGTCCGTGGCCTCGCGCACGCCCGCCTGCCAGTCCTTGGAGAGGAGCGCGACGTCCGCGCCCGCGCGCTTCGCCACCTCCGCCTTGCGCTCGTCGCTCACCACCGCCACCACGCGCGCCCCGGCGCCCTTCGCCACCTGCACCGCCGCCGTTCCCACGCCGCCGGCCGCGCCGTGCACCACCACCGTCTCGCCCGCCTGGAGCCGGCCCCGCCGGTGCAGCGCGAAGTGCGCCGTGTGGTAGTTCATCACCACGCCCGCGGCCTGCTCGAAGCTCCACGCCGCGGGGATGGGGAAGGCCAGCTCCGGCGCCACCACGCAGGCCTCCGCGAAGCCGCCCAGCGTGAAGGAGAACCCCATCACCCGGTCCCCGGCCTTCAGCCGGCTTGCCGCAGGCGCGGACCGCACCACGCCCGCGACCTCCACCCCCGGCACGAAGGGCACCTCCGGCTTCATCTGGTACTGGCCGTGGGTGAGCAGCAGGTCCGGGAAGCTCACCCCGGCCGCCACCACGTCGATGAGCACCCCGTCCCCGGCCTCCGGCTCCGGTACGTCCACCAGCACCAGGCCCTCGGGCCCCGTGAGCTTCTGAAGCTGCAACGCGCGCATGTGTCGCCTCCCGGCCGCGGACGCTAGTTCATGCGCGCGGAAGCAGGGGGACCAGCAGCGTGTCGAGTGTCTCGCGCTTGAAGGGCTTGGTGATGAGGGGTTGGTTCGTCTGCTCCACGAACTCCCGGGAGCTGGGGGTGTAGGCGCCTCCCGTCATGAAGATGATGCGCAGGGCCTGTTCGGGGGACTGCACGCGGAGCGCCTCGTGGAACTGCCGCCCCGTCACCTCCGCCATCATCAGGTCGCAGAGGATGGCGTCGTAGCGCTGCCCCTCGCGGATCCACTCCAGGGCCTCCTTCGCGCGGGGGGTGTAGACCACCTCGTGGAGGTCCATCAGCAGCAGGCGGAGGGTCACCCCGAACGACCGCTCGTCATCCACGATGAGGATCCTCCCGCGCCGGGGTGTCACGGAAGGGGCCGTCGGGGCGCGCTCCACGGGGGGCGCTCGCGGCGCCGAGGACGCCGGGAGCTGGACGGTGAAGGTGCTGCCCCGGCCGGGCGTGCTCTCCACGCTGATGCTCCCATTCATCTGGGCGACCAGGCTGTGGCTGATGGCGAGCCCCAGCCCCAGGCCCTGGCCCAGCCGCTTCGTGGTGAAGAAGGGGTCGAAGATGTGCTCCAGGACATCCGGCGCGATGCCCTCGCCCGTGTCCTGGAACTGCACGAGCACGCCCTCGTCGGAAGCCCGGAGGCGCACGCGGATCTCATGGCGGGAGGCCATCCCCTCCGGAATGGCCTGGGCCGCGTTCACCAGCAGGTTGAGGAAGACCTGGCCCAGGCGGGCGCTGTCGGCGACGACCTCCGGCACCTTCACGTAGTCCCGCACGACGTGGGCCCGGTGGCGGATCTCCACCGTGGCCATCTTCAGGGCCAGCTCCAGCACCTGCTCCACGTCGACGCCGTGGCCCTGCGAGGTGCTGGGGCGCGCGAAGGTGCCCAGGTCCTTGACGATGTCCTGGATGCGCTCGGCCCCGGCCTGCGCATGGGACAGGGCTTCGAGCGCCTGCGTCGCGCCGGTGTGGTGGCGCGTGAAGGCGAGCAGCTCCGCATCCACCGTCGCCGGTGCCGGGGCCCGCAGCGCGTGCGTGGCCAGGCTCAGGCTGCCCATGAGGAAGGCCAGCGGGTTGTTGACCTCGTGGGCGATCCCCGCCGCGAGCGTGCCGACCACCGCCAGGCGCTCGGACATGCTCAGGCGCACCTGCATCTGCCGCAGCTCGGTGATGTCGATGATGGCGGTCCGGCACATGCGCCCCGGGAGCCTCCCGTCCTCGAGCGGCGCGCTGTGGAGCCGGACTTCAATCCGCCTCCGCGCGATGCGCAGCCGCAACTCCGTGCTCACCGTCTCCCCGTCGATGCACTGGCGCACGTGGGCGAAGAAGCGGCCCAGGTCGGCCGGGTCCACGAAGGGCGTGAACGGCATCCCCTGGAGGTGCGTGCGGTCCTGTCCCAGCAGGCCCGCGCCCGTGAGGTTGAGATCCTGGATGCAGGCCTTCGCATCCAGGCTCACGCAGGCCATGGGTGCGAAGTCATACAGCTCCATGTAGCGGTTGCGGGATTCCTCCAATGCCTGCTGGGCCTCCTGCAGCTCGCGGTTCTGCATCTCCAGCTCCAGCTGGTGGCGCTGCAGCTCCCGCAGCAGGCCGCGCAGCTCGTCCGGGGCGCTGGGGTTGTTCTCCAATGCCTGCATCGCCTGTGTGAGGTCCGCCCGTGTCATCCCGCTACGCCGCCCATCCATGGACTCCCCCACGACAATCAGACGCACCTGGAGCCCTTCCGGGCGGGGAACCCTCCAGCGGAGGGCCCTCCCAGGTGCTCAGGTCCTCCGGGTTATATCCTCAATGGAAAGCAACATGTACGGCACCCCCGCCGTCTCGCTGGAGAGCTGGCGAGCATTGAGCAGCATGCGCCGGTGCCCGATGGTGTCGAAATCGTGCTCCATCACGAAGTCCCGCAAGTGTTTGTTCAAGGGCAGGATCTCCTCCAGCAGGTGGCGCAGCTGGGGGATGTTCCACTGGCCATTGCCGAGCGTGTAGAGCGGGTGCCCCAGGGTCTGCTCCTCGCTCACCTGGAAGGTGGAATAGAAGGCGGGGTTGACGTTGATGACGCGCAGGCCCGCGTCCAGCACCAGGAAGGGCTCGCGCATCGTCTCCACGATGGCCTTGGCATATTCCCGGGACCTTCGGGACTCATCGAGGCTGGCCTTGAGCCGGTCGATGTCCAGCAGCGTCATCACCGCGCCTTCAATCTTGTTGTCCAATGACTTGTAGGGGCGCAGGCGCAGCGAATACCAGTGCCCGGTGCTGTCGCGCACCTCCTGCTCGATGATGCTCAGCCGCTCGGTGACCTCGGCCACGGCGGCATCCAGGTCCGGCAGCGGAAGGGCCAGCTTCACGTCGCGCAGGGGGCGGCCGATGTCCGAGGGCGAGAGCTTCAGCACCTCCTCCGCCATGGGGGTGAAGCGGCGGATGCGGTGGTCGTTGCCCAACATCACGGTGGCGATGTGGGTGCTGCCAATCAGGTTGCTCAGGTCGCTGTTGAGCTGGCTGAGCTCGAGGTTGCGGTTCTGCAGCTCCTCGTTGACGGTGGTCAGCTCCTCGTTGGTGGACTGCAACTCCTCCTTGGCGGTCTCCAGCTCCTCGTTGGTGGACTGCAGCTCCTCGTTGCTGGATTGCAGCTCCTCGGTGGCGGAGCGCAGCTCCTCGTACGTGGCCTCCTGCTCCTCCGTGACCGTCTGCAGGTGCTCCTGCGTCATGAGCAGCTCTTCGCGCAGCCACTCCGCCTCGCGCCGGTGCTCGCCCTCGCGTCCGTCGGGCGCGGAGGCGTGGCCCTCGCGCTCCGGGGCCGGGGCGGCCTCATGCGCCTCCTCGAAGAGCACGAGGAAGCAGTGCTCCTTCCCCGCATGCACGGCGCGCAGCGGGTGCACCTCCAGGTTGACCTTGCGCTGCCGGGCCCCCTCCGACAGCGTCAGCCCCTCCTTGCGCACCCGGCTGTCGCCCTTCTTCGCCCGGTGCAGGGCCGCTCTCAGCTCCAGCGACAGCCCCTCGCGCGCCATCCTGATGAGGTTGAGGCTCGCGACCCCCGGGAGCGGTTCGAGGTAGGGCCCGGTGTGGCCCCGGAAGTGGAGGATCTCCAGGTCCTCGTTGACGATGACGCCCGGGGGCCCGTAGCGGGCGAGCACCAGCCGGTCCGCTTCCTGCTGCGCATCCAGGTCCGCGGCCCCGGGCTCCAGCTTGCGCCGCGCGCTGGAGGGCCGCTCCGCCGGGGACTCCCGATAGGTGAAGGTGAGGTTCGGCGGGGGCGAGGTGTTCTTCTTCCGGTAGAGCTTGTTGCGCTTGTCCACCAGGGAGAACAGGTCCGCGGAAGCGCCCACCGTCTCCGACGTGCCCAGCATCAGGAACCCACCCGGGCGCAGGGCGTAGTGGAAGACGGGCAGGATCTTCTTCTGCAGCACCGGGCCCAGGTAGATGAGCACGTTGCGGCAGCTGATGAGGTCCATCCGCGAGAAGGGCGGGTCGCTCACCAGGTTCTGCTGCGCGAAGACGCAGACGTTCCGCAGCGACTTGTGGATCTGATAGCCGCCCTCCGTCTTCACGAAGAAGCGGCGCAGGCGCTCGGGCGACAGGCCGGAGACGCTGGCCTCCGGGTAGACGGCGGCGCGCGCCTGCTCGATGGCCGTCGCGCTCACGTCCGTCGCGAACACCTGGAGGGAGTGGCCCGTGGCCGCGGCGCCCAGGTACTCCATCAGGCACATGACGAGCGAGTAGACCTCCTCGCCCGTGGAGCAGCCGGGGACCCAGATGCGGAAGGGCAGGTCGTGCGGGCGGCCCTGGAAGAGCTCCGGGAAGACCCTCTGCTGGAGCGCTTCGAAGGTGGCGGGGTCCCGGAAGAAGCTGGTGACATGGATGAGCAGGTCCTGGTGGAGCAGGTCCAGCTCCTCCGGGTGCGCCTCCAGGTAGCGGACATAGGTGTCCAGGTCCTCCACCTTGCACAGGAGCATCCGTCGCTCCAGCCGTCGGTGGATGGTGCTGGGCTTGTAGTGCGTGAAGTCCACGCCCATGCCTTCGCGCAGCAACCGGAAGACCCGCTGCAGCCCCTCCTCCGGAAGCGCCGGGGACGCGGCCGCGTCCGGAGCCGCGCGGGCCTGGGGCGCGAGCGTGCCCAGGTGGGCGAGCTGCGCGAGGGTCACCGCCATGCCCTCGGGCGGCAGGATGTGATCCACGCAGCCCGCCGCGATGGCGCTCCGGGGCATGCCGTCGAAGTGCGCGGACGTCGGCTCCTGGGCCAGGGTGGTGCCGCCCGCCTCGCGCACGGCCCGCAGCCCCCGGGTGCCGTCGGAGCCCGTGCCGGAGAGGATGACGCCGATGGCCCGGCCCGGCGCCTGCTCCGCGAGCGACGCCAGGAAGTCGTCGATGAGCCTCAGCCCCTGCGGCGAGCTCTGTGGTGGCCCCAGGTGCAGCGCCCCGTGCTCCAGCGTCAGGCTGACGCCCGGCGGGTTGACGTAGAGATGATCAGGCGTGAGCGTGAGGCCCTCGGAGGCCTCCACCACCGGCATCGCCGTCCCCCGGCCCAGCAGCTCCGGCAGGGCGCTTTCGTGCTCGGGGGACAGGTGCTGCACGAACACGAACGCCATCCCCGTCCGAGGAGGCAGGTGCTCCAGCAGGGCCAGGATGGCCGGCAGGCCGCCCGCGGAGGCGCCAATCCCCACCACCGGGAAGCGCTCCAGGAACGTCTTCGCGCCCGCGTCTTCCTCGCGGAGGCGCGGCGGCGGGGGGGAAGCGGGCGGCTTCTTCACAAGGAGTCCCTTCGAGTCCCTTCGGCGCACGTCACGGCATCGCGCCAGGGGGAGCCTTCCTCCCTGATAGCCCAGCGCGACCCCCGCCGCTGGCCGTCCTTTCACCCCCCGTGCCAGCCGGCAGTGGACCGGGACCCACCCGGGTCGGGAATAAATGCGACGGCAAATTCTCCCCGGCGTTCACTCAATGCACGCATCCACTGACAGGTGCTTCAAACACGAAGGCCCCGTCTTACCAGTTTGAAGCATTGCCCCGCTTTCCCGGTCTGCGTGGGTTCCTCCCGTCATTTCAAGCAGTTGCGAGAACTCTCAATTCTTGAGAAGCACCGTATCCGTAAAATTCTCGCCTGTACTTGAAATGCGCGCCTCTCCTGTGACACAGTGTTCTCGAATCTTTCCACTTAGGAGGATTACAATGTACGAGAAGCGAGTACGCGGCGCTCTGGGTGCCGCAGCCCTGTCCCTGATGGTTGGCGCCTGCACCGATGGCGCTCCTGCTGCGAACAAGGAGGAGGCCAACCTCCAGAAGGCGACCGCCAATCTGTCGGCGGGTCAGAATGTGATCGCGGCCGACACGGACGCGGTCCCCACCTTCGTCACCGGTTCCTTTGGTTCCGTTCCCGCGCCGTCGGCCATCCAGGGCATCGCTGCGCAGCAGCAGCTGGCCCCGGTGCTCGCGGGCGTGGCGCCGATGTTCCGCCTCGATCCGAGCGACCTGTTCCTGAAGAAGGCCTACGTCGGCTTCGACGGCGACACCCACTTCCGTTACGGCGTGAGCCACAACGGCATCCTGGTGCGTGACGCGGAAGTGCGCCTGCACGCCCGCAACGGCACCGTGTTCGCGGTGAACACAAACGCCCGTGGCGACCTGAAGGGTGAGGCCAAGGCCTCCATCGCCCCCGAGGCGGCCATCGCCGCGGCGACGGGCGACCGCGGCTCCCCCGAGCGCGCGTCCTCCGAGGGCGAGCCCCAGCTGGTGTACTACCGCTCCGGCAACGAGCTCATCCTGGCGTACGAAGTTCGCGTCACGGGCGAGCTGAAGGACACGACGCCGGTTGACGACTCCGTGCTGGTGAACGCCAAGACGGGCGACGTCTTCGAGCGCATCCCGCACATCCACTCCGCGCTCAACCGTCAGCTCTATGACCTGAAGCACGGCACGACGCTGCCCGGCACGAAGGCGCGCTTCGAGGGCGAGCCCGCGCACGCCGACGTGGTGGTCAACAACAACTACGACCACCTCGGCACCGTCTACAACTGCTACAACAGCCTGTTCGGCCGCGATTCGTACGACAACGCGGGCGCCATCCTGAAGAGCTCGGTGCACTACAGCACCAACTACGTCAACGCCTACTGGAACAACGTCCAGATGGTGTACGGCGATGGCGACGGCGTGAACGCCTCCAACCTGGCGAACTCGCTGGACGTGACGGCGCACGAGCTGACGCACGCGGTGACCTCGTCCGAGTCCAACCTCACCTACTCCGGTGAGTCCGGTGGCCTCAACGAGTCCCTCTCCGACATCTTCGGAGCGGTGTGCGAGTGGTACGGCAAGGGCAAGGTCATCGACGCGGGCACCTGGATCGTCGGCGACGACGTCTGGACGCCGAGCATCCCGGGTGACGGCCTGCGCTACATGAACAACCCCACGCTGGACGGGGACTCGCTCGACTACTACCCGGACTACTCCTCCGGCGTGGACGTGCACTACAGCTCGGGTATCTCCAACCTGGCGTTCTACCTGATGTCGCAGGGTGGTACGCACCCGCGCGCCAAGACGACCCAGGTCGTCACGGGCATCGGCTTCGAGAAGGCCGCGAAGGTCTTCTACAAGATCAACGTGGACCTCCTGGTGGCGTCGTCCAACTTCGAGGCGGCGAAGACCGCGTCGGAGCAGGCCGCGACCCAGCTGGGCTTCAGCGCGGCGGAGATCGCCTCGGTGGGCAACGCGTGGAAGGCCGTCGGCGTCGGCGTGCCGGTTCCTCCCCCGGTCACCACGCCCATCGAGAAGGGCGTGCCCGTCACGGGCATCAACGGCTCCTCCGGCAGCAAGCAGTACTACTCGGTGACGATCCCCGAGGGCGCCACGGACGTGACCTTCACGCTGTCCGGTGGCACGGGTGACGCGGACCTCTACGTCCGTCGCGCCAACGCCCCCACGGATTCGCTGTACGACTGCCGTCCGTACAAGTCCGGCAACAGCGAGGTCTGCGCCTTCCCGTCCGCCGGGACCGAGGCCGTCTGGTACGTGATGATCAAGGGCTTCACCTCCTACACGAACACGTCGCTGTCCGTGACCTGGAAGGGTGGCTTCGTGAAGATCGGCAACGAGACCCGCATCGAGGACCTCTCGGGCGTGCCCGGCTCCAGCCGCACCTTCATCATCGACGTGCCCGAGTTCAAGGTGAACTCCGGCATCAACACCCTGTCCGTCGCCCTGGGCGAGGGTGAGGGCAACGCGGACGTCTACGTGCAGGCCGCCTCCGCTCCCACGCAGTTCAGCTACCTGGGCCGTGGCGTGAAGGAGAGCGCGACGGAGAGCGTCATCCTGCGCAACATCCCGGCCGGCAAGTACTACATCACGATCGTCGGCGTCCCCAGCCTGGTGGACACCGAGGTCGACGGCTACATCAAGACCGTGTTCGCGGCGTCCTACAAGACGCTGTAATCCGCGACCGCTGTCCTGACTCACAGCCCCGGGCTCCCGCTTCCTCGCGGGGCCCGGGGTTTCTTTTTTCCCCGGAGCCCCGCGGCTTCCGGAAGGTCCGTGTCAGTGCGTCGCGCCCGCCGGGCTGGGGGATGCCAGCCGCATGGGCTGGGCGCGGCCGTAGGTGAGCGAGCGCCACAGCCACTCCACCGGGCCGAAGCGGAAGCGCGCGAGCCACAGGTGGCTCAAGCCCACCTGCACCGCGAAGACGACCACCGTGAGCAGCGCGCAGGTGGACGCCGGCAGGTGGCCCACGAGCCCCAGGCCCCAGCCGTCGTACAGCCACAGGCTCACCACCGTCTGCATCAGGTACAGCGTCAGGGCCATGCGGCCCGCGGGCGCGAACACGCTCAGCGCCTTCCTCCAGCGCTCCTTCTGGAAGAGCAGCGCGAAGGCCGCCGCGTAGGCCGCGCCCATGACGAGGAAGCCCGGCTCCCGCAGCAGCCGCATCACCACCATCCACAGGGGCGGGTTGGCGGGAGGCCACCCCGCCATGCCCCGGTGCGACAGGTTCACCGCCAGCGCCGCGCCGCCCAGGGCGCCGCCCGCCGTCAGCCCCCAGGCCACCAACCGCCGCAGCAGCTTGCGGTGCCGCTCCACGTCCTGCATCAGCCGCTGACGTCCGGCCCACATGCCCAGCAGGAAGCGGCCCAGGATGATGCACAGCCACAGCAGGCGGTTGGGGTTGCTGAAGCCCTGCACGCCGAAGCGCAGGTTGGCCTGCTGCGACGTCACCACCGAGTCGCTCGCCAGGCCCGCGAGGAACGCCGTGCGGTTCGCCGCCTCCTCGTCGCGCACGACCTTCGCGGCCCGGGCCGTCTCCTCCTCGCCGTACACCAGGACCGGCCCGAAGGTCTGCACGGCCATGATGACGGGGGGCATGACGAGGTAGAGCACCAGCGCCCACGTGAGCAGCGTCCGGTCCGTTCGCTTGCGGAACAGCAGCAGCACGAAGCCCAGCAGCGCGTACGTGCTCAGGATGTCGCCCACCCACAGCGCGAACATGTGCACGGCGCCAATGCCCAGCAGCACCACCAGCCGCCGCCGGTACAACGGCACGATGGACACCCCCCGCGACTCCGCGCGCGTCATCTGCAGCGAGAAGCCCAGCCCGAAGAGGAACGAGAAGAGGGTGATGAACTTCTGGTCGATGAAGAGCGAGTAGAGCGAACTCACCACCGTGTCCAGCAGGGGCGCGGCCAGGGCCAGGGACTGCTCGCGGGGCAGCAGGATGCGGCCGCTGAACCAGGAGAGGCTGTTGGAGATGAAGACGCCAGCCAGCGCGAAGCCGCGCAGGGCATCCAGCACGTGAACGCGTTCGGAGAGATCCACAGGGCCGACGGAGTCGGCGGAAGGTTCGGGCATGCCGCGGACTAGAGGCCTGCGTCCTTCGCGCCGTCAAACGCACCGGGGAGTGTGCTCCCGGGCCCTTCTCCCTCAGGCGGATTTCTCCGGGCCGGGGAGCACCTCGCGCAGGCACCGCTCCAGCCCGCCCCGGTGGCGCCACTGCTGGGGGTAGCCCAGGGACACCTCCTCGAAGCGCACGCCGTCGCGCCACAGGGTGGCCGGCATGTGCAGGTGCCCCGTCACCACCACCTCCGCGCGGTAGCGGGTGTGCCAGTCCTCGGTGAGGCGCGTGCCGCACCAGATGGAGAAGCGCGGGATGCGCGGCAGCCGCACGTGCTCGTAGCGCAGCGGGTAGTGGTTGATGAGCACCGTGGAGCACCCCGCCGGCAGTCGCTCCAGCCGCGCGCGGGTCCGCTCCACGCGCGCGTGACACCAGGCCTGACGGGTGGGGTAGGGCTCCGGGTGGAGCAGCACCTCGTCCGTGCACATCAGGTCGTCCTCCCACGCCCACTCCAGCGCCTTCTCCACCGGCACCGTGTCCGGGCGGAAGGTGTAGTCGTAGCCCAGGAACATGGGCACGAGGACGCGGTGCGGGCCGTCACCGGGCCAGCGCGGGTAGGGGTCCTCCGGCGTGAGCGCGCCGTAGCGGTGGCACAGGTCCACCATGCGCAGGTAGCGCGCCTCGCCCCGGAGCGGCGGCTGTTCCGAGGGCATGGACCACAGCTCGTGGTTGCCCGGCACCCAGACGACCTGGCGGAAGCGCGCGGTGAGCGTGCGCAGCATCAGGTCCATGTCCGCGAGCGTTTCGCCCACGTCGCCGCCGACGATGAGCCAGTCGTCCGGACGGGGCGCGAGCGCCGCGAGCGCCTGGTGGTTCTCGGGGTGCCGCAGGTGCAGGTCACTGATGGCGTAGAGCTTCATGGCGCGAGGCGATTACCTTAACGCGTGCGCCCGCGCGCGGCACGGGAACCCCCGGCGCCGTCTCAGCCCGCCATGTCACCCCAAGGAAGCCAGCAGCTCCAGCACCTGCTGTGGCGGCGCGGCGCGGTCCATCCAGGTGATGCCCCGGGCCTCCAGCCCCCGCGTGGGCGGGGGATGCGTGGTGTGCAGCGCGCACGCGGTGCCCGGATGCCGGGCGCGCACGCACGTGAGCAGGTGCAGCCCGTCACCATCCGGCAGGCCGTAGCCGCTCACCACCACGGAGGGCTCGGCCTCGTGCATCAGCTTCACGGCCTCGCTCATGCCCAGGGCGAAGCGCTTGTGGCCGGGGAGGTGGCGCGCCAGCCTTCGCAGCGCGGCGAGTGCCCGCGGATCCGCGTCGACGAAGAGGAAGCTGGGGGCAGGACCGGGATGCGCGCGCATGAAAGCCAACGGGTGGTGAAGACAGGCGTAACGCAAGAGGTTGTGCCGCGACAAGCCTACCCCGGAAGTTCTTGGAAGCCAACCTCTCAAGTCATATCGACATGGGCGAACCCGGTAGGTTAACGACCCCATGGAAAAGACCCTCGCATCCCGGCTCGGAGGTGCGGCCCGCGTCGCCCGCACCCGCCTGAACCTGACCCAGGCGGACGTGGCGGAGCGCATCGGCATCGCGAGTGAAGTCTATGGGCGGCTGGAGCGTGGCCACATGCTGCCCAGCATCCAGACCTTCCGGCGTCTGTGCGTGGTGCTGTCCATCTCCGCGGACGAGGCGCTCGGCCTCAAGCCCTCGCAGGACGTGAAGTGGGCCGCGGAGCCTCCGTCCGACTACGGCGAGTCCGCGGAGCTGCGCCGGTTGCTTCGCCGCGCGAAGCAGTTGGACCGGGGCTCCATCCGCATCCTCAGCGTGCTGGCCTCGCAGTTCAAACCCCGGAGCTGAAGGGGGCCCGCCCCGTCGTCAGGAGGGCTTGGCGTCGTCCCAGCGCGCCAGCCGCTCCCGCAGCTTGCGGACGGAGGGAAAGCCGTTGAAGAGCACCACCTGCGGGTGCTCCTCCAGCACCTGCCGCTCCGCCGACTCCTTCGCCAGCGCCCGGTCCACGCCCAGGAGGAGCCCCGCGTCGGGGCGCGCGCGCAGCTCCGACAGCCTCCGGGACAGCGGCCCCGCGTGCCACGGGTGGAACAGCTCCAGCGCCACCTCGTTGCCCGTCTGGCGGTGGCGGAAGGTGAGGTCCGGCACGCACAGGCCCGCGGCGCCGGTGTGGCGCGGCCGGGGCGTCAGGTCCAGTTCCCACGCGGCATCCTCGAAGCCTTCGGCCAGCGCGGCCACCTCCGGCGGCACGTGGCCCAGCGCGGCCGGCAGCGGCGACACCAGCGGATCCTCGTGGCTCAACTGGAGCGTCGCCTGCTTGCGCGCGTCCTCCAGCACCGCGGACAGCTCCCAGCGCTCCAGGATGGGCACCATCGCCAGGAAGCTCGCGAGCTGCAGGCCGTATTTCTTCTGGAGGGACAGCATCGCGCCGGGGCCCTCCACCTCCAGCGACCAGTCCTCGCCGTCGCGCCGCACCTCCGCCACCAGCCGGCAGAACTTCAGCCAGCGCAGGAGCTTGCGCACGCGCAACAACTCCGGCGCCCGCGCGCGCAGGGTGAGGCGCCGCGCGTTCAGGAGCGGCCCCTGCGCGAGCGCCAGGTTGTAGCGGTCCAACAGCCCCTGCGGCGTGAGCGCCTCTCCGTCCCAGCCGAGCAGCTTCCGGTTGCCGGGCAGGTCCGTGTACAGCGCCTCGCGGGCCGCTTCGAGCGGCGCGCCCAGGGCCTGGGAGAGCCGCGCCTCGTAGGCCTCCAGCGTGGAGTCCAGGGGCTGCGTCCGCAGCACGCTCGCGCCCACGAGCAGCGTCTTCCAGCGCGCCTCGAAGGCGCCCTCGCCGGCCTCGTCGAAGAGGAGCCGGTCCATCAAGAGCTTCACCAGGCCCCGTGCGACCTTGGGGCGGGTGAACGCGCCGGCCTTGAGGGCGAAGGCCTCCTCCACGTCGTCGCGGGCCTGTCCTCGGAAGGCCTCCGCGTCCGCGAGCAGCTCCTTCGCGAGCGCCTGGAGGGCGGGGTCGTGCGCCTTGATGAAGGACGGGCGCAGGATGCCTTCGCGCACGCGGGAGGCGAGCAGTTCACGCGTCAGCATCGGGGGGCCCCTCCTGGTAGGCGCGGTGCTGGCGGCGGCGCTCGCTGATGCCGCTCTCCGCCGTCTGCGCGGAGCACACCTCGTAGAGCAGGGCGCGCTTGCCGGGGCGCTTTCGCAGGATGCGGCCCAGCCGCTGCACGTGTTCGCGCACGCTGCCGCTGCCGCTGAGCACCACGCCCACGCGCGCCTCGGGCACGTCCACGCCCTCGTTGAGCACGCGCGAGGTGAGCAGCACGGGCAGCTCCGCGCTGGCGAACGCGGCCAGCAGTGCCTTGCGCTCCGGCAGCGGCGTGTGGTGCGTGAGCGCGGGCAGGAGCAGCCGCCGCGCCAGCGTGTAGACGGTCTCGTTGTCGTCGGTGAAGACGATGACGCGGTCCTCGCGGTGCTCCAGCAGGATGCGCCAGAGCGCGTCCAGCTTGCCGCTGGAGGTGAGCGCGATGCGGCGCTGCTCGCGGTAGCCGCGGTAGGCCGCGCGGCCCTCGTCGCTGCGCTGGCTCTGCGCGAGGAAGCGCGCCCAGCCCTCCGGAGACGCCAGGGGCACGCCCAGCCTGCGCACGAAGGTGAGGTACCTGCCGCGCGCCTCGTCGTAGCGCGCCTTCTCGTCGGCCGTCAGCGGCACCTCGACGCGGCGGACTTCGTAGGGCGCCAGGTACTGGCCCTGGAGCTCCTCGATGCCGGTGCGGTGCACCAGCGGCCCCAGCAGCTCCTCGCACACGCGCTCGCCGCCGTCCGCGCGCGCGAGCGTGGCGGTGAGGCCCAGGCGATACGGGGCGAGGGCGCCCTCCGCGATGAAGCGGTAGCTGGGCGCGGGCAGGTGGTGGCACTCGTCGCAGATGAGCAGCCCGAAGCGGTTGCCGGTGAACTCCATCTGCATCGCGGCGGAGTCGTAGGTCGTCACGGTGAGCGCCTGTCGGTCGTTGACGCCGCCGCCCACCATGCCCACCGGGCCGGGGAAGTACTTCGCGAGCACGCCCTGCCACTGCGCCATCAGGTCCAGCGTGGGCACCACCACCAGCGTGGGGCGCTTCACCCACGCGATGGCCAGCACCGCGAGCAGCGTCTTGCCCGCGCCGGTGGGCAGCTCCACCAGCCCGCGGCCTCCCGCGCGCGTCCACGCGTCCAGCGCCGCGCGCTGGTGGGGGAACGGCTCGATGGGGACGGTGAGGGGCAGCTCCACCGGCTCGAAGCGCTTCGCCCGGTCCTCGTAGGCCAGGCCGCACTCGCGCAGGCGCATCACGACGTCGCGGTAATGGCGCGCGGGCGCGCGGAAGACGCCCGTGCGCCCGTCCTTCTGGAACAGCGCGAGCAGGCGCGCATCTTCGGGCAGCGTCGGGGCCACCAGCGTGCCGCTGTCGTAGTGCAGCTCGATGCCGGGCGGGGACACGGGTTCGATGACGGGCTCGGGGGGAGGCTCGGTGAGATGCTCGGGATGGGGATCCAACGCGCCAGGGGACCTGCGCGAGGAGGGGAGTAGCGGGTTGGAAGTCGCCGCGCCACTGTCGCCGGGTTGCCTGGAAGAAGCCACGGGCGCGAACGATTGACTGCCTGGTGGCACGGCATGCCCGACGCGCGCGGGTCGGGTTGCTTTGGAGGCGCTTCGGGCGTTACCTGTTCTTCTTCATGCGCTCGACCTGCCCCGCCGCTGCCCGCCGTTCCTGCCTGGCGTGGACCTCCTGATGCGGGTCCTCGTCGTCAGCCCGCATCTGGCCTCACGCACGCTGCTCAGGCGCTTCCTGGACGCGGAGCCGGACGTGGAGGTGACGGCCACGGGAGAACCGGACGACGCCTTCGCCTCCATCGCGGAGAACAAGCCGGCCCTGGTGGTGGTGGACCTGCGCCGCCCGGACGAGGACCACCCGCTGTTCCTGGGCCTGCTGCGCAAGCGGCACCCGTCGCTGCCGGTCATCTCGCTGGTGCCCGGCCGGCTGCGCATCTTCGACGGTCGCTCCGAGCGCGTGCGGGAAGCGCATGGCGACACGGCCGAAGCGCTGCACCACCTGATGGGCTCGCTGCTCCAGGCGGTGCGCGACCTGCTGGCCCAGCACCTGTTGCGCCTGTTGCGCCCGCCGGTGGGACGGGCCTGACGCGCGCGCCGGGGGCTACAGGCGCAGGCGGTAGCCCACGGCCGCGAGCACCCCGCCGACGTTCACATCCCCGGTGGTGAGGAAGTCCACCGGAGCGAAGTGGTAGTGCGCCTCCACGAAGGCGCCGCCGGGCCCCAGGGGAAGCTCCGCGCCCGCGAGCGCCTGGAAGCCGAGCCCGCCGCTGCTCTCCGACGCGGTGATCTCGAACGCCTCCACCGTCGCGCGGTGCAGGTACAGGCCCGGCCCCGCGCCCGCGTAGGGCGTGAGCGGCCCGAGCGCGCCGGGGAAGCGGAACACGGCGGACAGTTGGATGGCGACCTCGCGTTCGGCGAGCGTGTACGGGCGCTCCACCGCCTGGCCCAGGTTGTCCAGCTGGGGTCCGCGCAGCGTCCCGGACAGGGAGGGCCGGTGGTAGTTCACCTCCAGCACCAGCGCGAGCCGCCGCTTCAGCAGGGGCGTGAGGTAGCCCACCTCTCCGGCGAGGTAGAGGTCGCCGCTGAGCGACGTGGTGGTCTTGATGAAGCCCACCTTGGGCGCGAGGAAGAAGGGCCCTTCCTTGGCCTTGCCGGAGGGGGACGGTGCGGCGGACAGCGCCGCGAACGCGAGCAGGGCGAGGGCGTTCATGGGG